>NZ_JBSGDA010000074.1:0-1108 GCF_053602135.1 Nocardia sp. NPDC004573 | reverse complement strand
AACTCAACGTCGCCTACAACTGCCTGGACCGCCACGTCCTGGACGGACACGGCGACCAGGTCGCCATCCACTGGGAAGGCGAACCCGGCGACTCCCGCGCCATCACCTACCAACAACTGCTCGACGAGGTCTGCCAGGCCGCCAACACCCTCACCGAACTGGGTTTGGTCGCCGGCGACCGGGTGGCGATCTACATGCCGATGGTGCCCGAAGCCATCGTCGCCATGCTCGCCTGCGCCCGCCTCGGGCTCACCCACTCGGTCGTGTTCGCCGGATTCTCCCCCACCGCCCTGCGCCAGCGCGTCGAGGACGCCGGAGCCCGGCTGATCATCACCACCGACGGGCAATGGCGACGCGGCAAACCCGCACCCCTGAAAGAAGCCGTCGACGAGGCCCTCCACACCCACGGCGACACCCCCTCCAGCGTCGAGCACGTGCTGGTCGTGCGCCGCACCGGCATCGAAGTCCCCTGGACCCAAGGCCGCGACCTGTGGTGGCACGACACCATCGCCCACGCCTCCCCCACCCACCACCCCGAACCCTTCGACACCGAACACCCCCTGTTCATCCTCTACACCTCCGGCACCACCGGAAAACCCAAAGGCATCCTGCACACCACCGGCGGCTACCTCACCCAAACCGCCTACACCCACCACCACGTCTTCGACCACAAACCCGGCCACGACATCTACTGGTGCACCGCCGACATCGGCTGGGTCACCGGACACTCCTACATCGTCTACGGCCCCCTGGCCAACCGCACCACCCAAATCGTCTACGAAGGCACCCCCAACTCACCCACCGAACACCGCCACTTCCAGATCATCGAGAAATACGGCGTCACCATCTACTACACCGCCCCCACCCTGATCCGCACCTTCATGAAATGGGGCAGACAGATACCCGCCGCCCACGACCTGTCGTCGCTGCGGCTACTCGGCTCGGTCGGCGAACCCATCAACCCCGAAGCCTGGCGCTGGTACCGCGAAGTCATCGGCGCCAACCGCACCCCCATCGTGGACACCTGGTGGCAAACCGAAACCGGCGCCATCATGATCTCCCCCCTGCCCGGCGTCACCACCACCAAACCCGGCGCCGCCATGACCCC
>NZ_JBSGDA010000073.1:0-1290 GCF_053602135.1 Nocardia sp. NPDC004573 | reverse complement strand
AGTGCAGATGAGCGTTGACAAGCCCGGGAATGATGATCCGGCCCGCGAACTCGGCGACGTCAGCACCCCGGGGGTCGAGCCGATCACCGATCTCGGTGATCCGGTCGCCGTCGACGAGGATGTCGACCTCCTCGACGTCGGGACGATCCAGCGCCATGGTGATCACCTGCGCACCGCGCAACAGTGTGCGGCTCATTCGTTTCTCCCGTCACCCGTGAGGGCAAATCAGCGGACAGGCCGAAAGGCATGTGGTCGGCGCAGACACCGATACGCCCCCGGTCGTGGCTCGACAAGGGGCTCGCGCCTCGGGCCGACACAGATCGGCGACCGGCGAAGGGCGAACCACCCCTCACGTTCGAAGGTCGAGCGATCATGCGAGCAATACGGATACAGTGTGACCGATATTTCACCGCGGTGTCAAGCAATACCCTGCGCCAAGCTGTCGGCCCGCATTCCGGGATCGTGGACCAGGCGATGGTCGATCGCGCCCACCGGCTCTGGAACAGACCGGGCAACCGTTCAGCGTTTGTGGACTTCGTCAACACCGACCAGCCCGACCGCACCGGCGAGATTCCCGCCATCTCGGTGCCGACGTTGGTGTTGCGTAGCGCGAGTATGGACGGGCAGCATTTCACCCGCGACATCGCAGGCGTATCGAGAAGGTCCATCCGGAGGGCGGTCACCTGCTCCCGGAGGAAGACCCTCAGTGGGTCGCCGAGACGACCCGCGAGTACCTGACTTCCCTGCCGCAGAGCGGGGTGAGCCGCTGAAGTACTTTTCCGCTGCCACAGAAAACTGTCGGCTCGACGCCGAAGCGCGCCGGAGTTTGCGCGGCAGTTACATCCGATCGTCCGACGGCATCGCACACTACGAACTGACCGGCCGTGAGGGCGGTGACATCGTTGTCCTCACCGGCGGACTGATGATCCCGTTGTCCTATTGGGACGCGGTGGCCGCGGCACTGCACGCCCGAGGATTGCGGACTCTGGCCTACAGCGGTTACGGACGCGGCTACTCACATCGCGTCCAAGGCGGCGCCAGGCCCGGCCGGGTCCGTCCGGAAGCGTTGACCTCACGGCGGCCCGATCGCGGTCCTGCCCCTGGTGCTGCTATCCGAGGTGGCGTCGTGGTCGGTAAGCCGGAGCTGCCCATCCAATCAGTTATTTCCGAGGAGGGCCGCAAGCGCGAAGATCACCTAGTGCCTCGTCCAAGTAGGTTGCCTCGGTAACCGGGTGTCGGGTTGATCGTGGACCTGTTGCCGGTGATGCTGCCGGTGGAGGTGGTGCTGGT
>NZ_JBSGDA010000072.1:0-1399 GCF_053602135.1 Nocardia sp. NPDC004573 | reverse complement strand
CACGCGACCAGATCACCCGTGCGATACATCCGCACACCCGGCTCGAACGGATTCGCCACAAAACGATCCGCCGTCAAATCCGCACGACCGAAATACCCGCGCGCCAACTGCGCACCCGCCAAATACAACTCCCCAGAAACACCCACCGGAACCGGACGCAAACGCCCATCCAGCACATACACCCGACTGTTCCACTCCGGCGCACCGATCGACACCGACGTCTCATCGGCCAGGGTGACCCGGTGGCTGGTGACCGACACCGCCGCCTCGGTCGGACCATAAAGATTGAACAACTCCGTGCGCGGGTGCACCCGCAAAAACCGCTGCGCCACCGAACCCGGCAACGCCTCACCGATCGCCAACACCCGCCACAGCGACCAGTCCACCGTGTCCGCGGCGGGCCGGTTCGCCGACAGCGCGTCCAGCATCGACGGCACCACGTGCAGCGTGGTAACCGACTCGCGCGCCATGAGTTCGGCAAGATACGCGGGATCGCGATGACCATCCGGCGCGGCGATCACCAGACGACCACCGCACACCGCGGCCGACCAGAACTCCCACACCGAGAGATCGAACGTCGCCGATGTCTTCAGCAGCACCGAGTCGTCCTGGGACAGCTCGAATTCCGCTGCCTTCCAGAGCAACTGGTTGACGATCGCCGCGTGCGGCACCGCGACGCCTTTCGGGCGCCCGGTCGAACCCGACGTGAAGATGACGTAGGCCGTGTTCTCCGGCCGCAGCGGGGCGACTCGCTCGGCGTCGCGGAGCGGCACGCTCGCGACCGCGGTCAGTTCGAGATCTTCGAGCCGCACGACCGGCGCGACGTCGGTGTCGAAATCCGACTCCGCGTTGCTCAACACGCACACCGGTGCGGCGACGGAGAGGATGTAGTCGGTCCGCTCGGCGGCTTGGTCGGGATCGACCGGTACGTACGCTCCACCGGCCTCTGCCACCGCGTACATCGCCACGACCAGGTCCACCGATCGGCGGAATGCGAGCGCGACCCGGTTCTCGGGGCCGACTCCCACCGAGATCAGGTACCGGGCCAGACGGTTCACCCGGGCCGCCAGTTCCGCGTAACTCAGCTCGGCGCGTTCGCCACCGGGCAGGTCCGCGACCAGCGCGACCGCTCCCGGAGCCGCGGCGACGGCCCGCCGCAGCAGCGATCCCAGGGTGGCGGGCTCCACCGGCTGGGTGGTGTCGTTCCATGCGGTGAGCACGTCGACGCGCTCGATGTCCGCGAGAATGTCGATGTCCCCCACCGGGACGGCGGGATCGGTGACTATCGCGGCGAGGATGCGCGTGAACCGCGCCGCGAACCCTTCTACCGTCTCCCGGTCGAACAGATCGGTCGCATACGTCAAGAACCCACCGATACCCGCCGCCGCACCCGACTCCT
>NZ_JBSGDA010000071.1:0-1502 GCF_053602135.1 Nocardia sp. NPDC004573 | reverse complement strand
GAACCGCGCCGCGAACCCTTCTACCGTCTCCCGGTCGAACAGATCGGTCGCATACGTCAAGAACCCACCGATACCCGCCGCCGCACCCGACTCCTCATACCCGTCACCAACGATCAAATGCAGATCGAACTGCGACACATCCAAATCCGCATCCACACCCGCCACCGTCAAACCCGGCAACTCCAACGCCGCACGCGCGATGTTCTGAAACGACAACCCCACCTGGAACAACGGATGACGCGCCGTCGACCGCGGCGGATTCAACACCTCCACCAACCGCTCGAACGGCACATCCGCATGCGCAAACGCAGCAAGATCGACCTCGCGCTGCCTACCCAGCAAGCCGACGAACGACTCATCCGGCTCCAACCGCGTCCGGAACACCACCGTATTGACGAACATGCCGATCAAATCATCGAGCTCACGCTCACCCCGCCCCGCGACCGGCGTGCCGATGGCGATATCCGCATTGCCGGACAAGCGAGCCAGCAACACCGCAAACGCCGTGTGCACCACCATGAACAACGTCGCGCCATGCGCGCGCGCCAAGTCCACAAGACCCGCGTGGGTCACCGCGTCGATCTCGATATCCACGCGCGCACCCGCCAGCGACGCCACCGCCGGACGCGGCCGATCAGTCGGCAACTCCAACAGATCGGGCAGACCCGCCAACTCCGCACGCCAGAACGCGATCTGCCGCGCCGCCAACGAATCCGGATCCGACTCCTCACCCAACACCGCACGCTGCCACAACGCGTAATCCGCATACTGCACCCGCAACGGCGACCACCCCGGAACATCACCCAAGGTTCGGGCCGCATAAGCGACCATCACATCCCGCACCAACGGACCCATCGACGACGCATCCGCCGCAATGTGATGCACCACCACCGCAAGCACATACGTCTCAGGTGCTCCGTCGACCTGGATGAGCACGGCGCGCAACGGGACCTCGGCCGTGACGTCGAACGGAGTCGCCGCCAGCGCGTACACGCTGCTCGCCACCTCCGACTCGGCCAGCACCCGCGGACCGAGGTCCACGGCGACCTGCGCGGCGGGCAACACCACCTGCACCGGACCATCCGGCGTCTCCGGATACACCGTGCGCAGCACCTCATGCCGCGCCACCACATCGTGCAGCGCCGCACCCAGCGCACCCACATCCAGCGCACCGGTCAACCGCAACGCGAACGGCAAATTATAAGCAGCCGAACCGATCCGCCCCGCAGCATCATCGGACTGATCGAAACGGTTGAGAAACCACATCCGCCGCTGCGCCAACGACAACGGCAACCGCTCCGGACGCGCGATACTCCCCAACTCGACCCGGCGCTCACCGTGTGTATGCGACTCGAGCGCGGCCGCCAAACCCGCCACGGTCGGCGCCTCGAACAGTGTCCGGACGGGCACCCGCGCACCGACCGCCGCGCCGAGACGTGCCACGACCTGTGTGGCGACCAACGAGTTACCGCCGAGCGCGAAGAAATCGTCATCCGCGCCGA
>NZ_JBSGDA010000070.1:0-1549 GCF_053602135.1 Nocardia sp. NPDC004573 | reverse complement strand
TGGGTCACCGCGCGGGCTCGTACCCGGTTCCTGACCTGGCACCGCTACCGCCGGCGGTGGGCCAAACTCATGACCGCCTGCCACCTGAGTATCGACCGTGGTGACCGCACGTTCATCCCGCGGCTGTTGGGTGTGGAGCTCGGTCCGGCCACCGATCGGGTTCGGGTGCGGATGCTGGAAGGTCACTGCCCCGCCGACTTCGAAAACCGCGTCACGCATCTGGCGCACGCGTTCGGGGCGTTGGACTGCCGCGCCACGATCACCGGTCCCGGCACGGTCGAACTGGCCTTCCGCCACTCCGATGCTTTGGCTCAAACGATCACCTTGCCGCGGGTGGATCACTGGACCCGACCGAAGGCGGCGTAATGGAACCCACCACCACTGATCCTGGTTCGGTGGTCCCGATCCGGCAGACCGCGGCGCAGCGCCGTAGCCTGCCGGATTTCCGGGATGTCGCCCACGCCGTAGCCGATGAACAGCACATCTGCCGTCGCCCGATCCCGATGCGCGCCGAAGACCCGAGAACGCTGCGGGTGGACTACGTCGGCGCACCCTGCAAGTCCACCATCGAATCGGTCTGCCCGGCCTGCGCGACCAAAGCCCGCTATCTGCGGATGACGCAGTGCAACGAGGGCTGGCACATGGACGCCGAACCGGTCAACGACACCCGCACACCCACCCAGCAGCAAAAGGACCTCGTAGCGGCACGCTCGGACCTGTTCGCCCACTACCAGGACGCCCGCGACACCGACGACCGCGAAGCAATGGCCGGTATCCGGGAGGTCGTCGCCTCGCTGGATGTGGAGCTGCGGGAATCCGGGTTCCGCGGCCGGCTGCCGGACCTGGACGCCACACACAAAGACCGGCGCAAGCGCTCCACCCGGCGGCGTCAAGACGTGCCGAACCTGCCTCGCAAGCGGGTAGCCAAGACCACCATCGGGCGCGAGTACGCCGGCAAATACCGGCCCTCCACGTTCGTGACCCTCACCCTGGACTCCTACGGGCTGGTCCACAAAGACGGCGCGGTCAACTCCAAGGGTGAGGTAGTCGGCGACGGTTCCCCGCGTGACCCGGACTCCTACGACTACACCCGTGCCGCACGGGACATCGTGCACTTCGCGGCCCTGGTCGACCGGTGGATACAGAACCTGCGCCGCGCCGTCGGCTGGGACGTGCAGTACTTCGCCACCGTCGAACCCCAGCGTCGGGGAGCCCCGCACCTGCACCTCGCGATCCGGGGATCGATCCCGCACGCGGTGTTCCGGGCGGTCACCGAAGGCACCTACCACCAAGTGTGGTGGCCACACTTCGACGCCGAGAACGAGGTGTACTCCGGCGACACCATGCCGGTGTGGGACCACGCGGCCGGCACATTCACTGACCCCGGCACCGGGCAGCCGTTGACCGGGTGGGACGACGCCCTCGACGTCCTCGACTCGATCGATGATCTGGAGCCCGCGCACGTGGTCCGGTTCGGTGCCCAGGTCGACTCCAAGGGCATCCTCGGCGGCACGGAGGAGGCTGACCAGAAGGTCCGCTACCTGACGAA
>NZ_JBSGDA010000069.1:0-1614 GCF_053602135.1 Nocardia sp. NPDC004573 | reverse complement strand
CCGCTGCGACAGGATGATCGCGTCCTCGTAGTTGTGACCCTCCCACGGCATGATCGCCACCAACAGGTTCTTACCCAGCGCCATCTCACCGTTCTCGGTGCACGGACCATCGGCCAGCACCTGACCGCGCTCCACCCGCTGCCCCTCGTCCACGATCGGACGCTGGTTGGCACACGTGCCCTGGTTGGACCGCGCGAATTTGCGCATCCGGTAGGACTTGCGGGTGCCGTCGTCGGCCATCACGGTGACGTAGTCGGCGGAGACCTCCTCGACCACACCGGCCTTCTCGTTCACCACGACGTCGCCCGCGTCCACGGCCGCGCGCAGCTCCATGCCGGTGCCGACGATCGGCGCCTCGGAACGGATCAGCGGAACCGCCTGACGCTGCATGTTCGCGCCCATCAGGGCGCGGTTGGCGTCGTCGTGCTCGAGGAACGGGATCATCGCCGTCGCGACCGACACCATCTGGCGCGGCGAGACGTCCATGAAGTCGACCTCGGTGGCCGCGACGAGCTCGTTCTCCTCGTTGCCGCGGCGGCACAGCACCCGGTCCTCGAGGAAGCGGCCGTCCGCGTCGACCGGCGAGTTCGCCTGGGCGCGCACGTGGCGGTCCTCTTCGTCGGCGGTCAGGTAGACCACCTCGTCGGTGACCCGGCCGTCGACGACCCTGCGGTACGGGGTCTCGATGAAACCGAACGGATTGACCCGCGCGTACACCGACAGCGAGCCGATCAGGCCGATGTTCGGGCCTTCCGGGGTCTCGATGGGGCACATCCGGCCGTAGTGCGACGGGTGGACGTCACGGACTTCCAGACCGGCGCGCTCACGGGACAGACCACCGGGGCCCAGCGCCGACAGGCGGCGCTTGTGGGTCAGGCCCGACAGCGGGTTGTTCTGGTCCATGAACTGCGACAGCTGGGAGGTTCCGAAGAACTCCTTGATCGCGGCGACGACCGGACGGATGTTGATCAGGGTCTGCGGCGTGATCGCCTCGACGTCCTGCGTGGTCATCCGCTCGCGGACCACGCGCTCCATGCGGGAGAGGCCGACCCGGATCTGGTTCTGGATCAGCTCGCCGACGGTGCGCAGGCGACGGTTGCCGAAGTGGTCGATGTCGTCCACTTCCACCGGGACCTCGACGCCACCGGGGGCGGTCATGGTCTTGTCACCCGAGTGCAGGCGCACCAGGTATTCGATGGTGTTGACGATGTCTTCCTTCGTCAGCACCGAACCGACGACCTGCTCGCCCACGTGGATGCCGAGCTTCTTGTTGATCTTGTAGCGGCCGACCCGCGCCAGGTCGTAGCGCTTCTCCTTGAAGAACAGGTTCTCCAGCAGGGTCTGCGCCGACTCCTTGGTCGGCGGCTCACCCGGACGCAGCTTGCGGTAGATGTCCAGCAGCGCCTCGTCCTGACCGGCGGTGTTGTCCTTCTCCAGGGTCGACATCATGATCTCGGAGAAGCCGAAGCGCTCGACGATCTCCTCGGTGGTCCAGCCCAGCGCCTTGAGCAGCACGGTGACCGGCTGGCGGCGTTTGCGATCGATGCGCACACCCACGGTGTCGCGCTTGTCCACGTCGAACTCCAGCCACGCACCACGCGACGGGATGACCCG
>NZ_JBSGDA010000068.1:0-1728 GCF_053602135.1 Nocardia sp. NPDC004573 | reverse complement strand
CGGCACGTATTCGGTGCGGGATACGCTTTCGCAGTTGCGGCTGCGGGAGCTGCTCGGTGAGGTCAAGGACCGGATCGAGCAGATCATCGATGCCCGCGACCGGATGGACGGCTTGATCGAGGCCATGCTCACCGTCACCTCCGGCCTCGACCTGGACCGCACCCTGCGCACCATCGTGCACACCGCGATCTCCCTGGTCGAGGCCCGCTACGGCGCCCTCGGCGTCCGCGGCCACGACCAGCAGCTCACCCAGTTCATCTACGAGGGCATCGACGAACCCACCCGCGAGCGGATCGGCGACCTACCCCAAGGCCACGGCGTGCTCGGCCTGCTGTTCAGCCAGCCCAAACCCATCCGCCTGGACAACCTCGCCGATCACCCCTGCTCGGTCGGATTCCCCGCCCATCACCCACCGATGCGCACCTTTCTCGGCGTGCCCGTCCGGATCCGGGACGAGGTCTTCGGCAACCTGTATCTCACCGAGAAAGCAGGCGGGCAACCGTTCACCGAGGACGACGAAGTCATCGTCCGCGCCCTGGCCGCCGCCGCGGGCATCGCGATCGACAACGCACACCTCTACGCATCCGCCCGCACCCGCCAAACCTGGATCGAAGCCACCCGCGACATCACCACCGAATTCCTCGCAGGCACCCCCTCCGACCGCGTCCTGAACCACCTGGTCGAAGCCACCCAACGGCTCACCGGCTCCGAGCGGACCTTCCTGGCCGTCGTCCCGGACCCCGACAGCGAAGCAGACGACACCACCGAACTGCTCGTCACCCACAGCACCGGCACAGGCATCGCGGAATGCCAACGGCCTGCGAAACTGCCCTCCCGCGACACCACCATCGCCACTGCCCTTCAGGCACACGCCCCCCAGCGGGTGGACGACGCGCGCCGCGCCGATCTCGGCAAGATCTTCCCCGATGCCGGGCCCGCCCTCGTGCTGCCCATGCAGACCTCCGACTCGACGGTGGGCGTACTGGTGGCGTTACGCCCGGCCGATTCCGCACCCTACGACGAGGAGATCCTCGCATTGACCGCCGCCTTCACCGACCAGGCGGCGCTGGCTATGCAACTGGCCGACGCGCAACAACGCGTGCGCGAACTCGACATCCTCTCCGACCGCGACCGCATCGCCCGCGACCTGCACGACCACGTCATCCAACGCCTGTTCGCCGTCGGACTCAGCCTGCAAGGCGCCATACCCCGCACCCGCGTCCCCGAAGTGCGTGAACGCGTCAACGAAGCGATCAACGACCTGCAAGACGTCGTCCAGGAGATCCGCACCTCCATCTTCGACCTGCACGGCGGCGACGCCCACAGCACCCGAGTACGCCAGCGCATCGAAGAAGCCATCCGCCAACAAGCCGCCCCCAGCGACATCCGCACCTCCGTGCGCATCAGCGGACCGCTGTCGGTGATCGATCCCGAACTGGCCGACCACGCCGAAGCCGTCGTCCGCGAAGCCGTCAGCAACGCCGTACGCCACTCCGGCGCCGACGCCGTCTCGATCGAGATCACGGTCGCCGACGACCTCACCATCCTCGTCGAAGACGACGGATGCGGCATGCCCACCGACCTCACCCCCAGCGGTCTGGCCAACCTCGCCCGCCGAGCCGAACAGGCCGCGGGCACCTTCACCATCACCGCCGCTACCGGGCCGGACGGCAGCCCCGCCGGCACCCGGCTGCACTGGCAAGTACCGCTGCGCTGACCTCGAAGGCG
>NZ_JBSGDA010000067.1:0-1787 GCF_053602135.1 Nocardia sp. NPDC004573 | reverse complement strand
TCACGCACCTCCGCACCGATACGCACGATGCCACGCTCGTCCAGATCGGCGAGCACCTCATCGGAGACATTCGGGATATCCCGAGTGATCTCCTCGGCACCCAGCTTGGTGTCCCGAGCATCGATCTCGTGCTCCTCGATATGAATCGAGGTGAGAACGTCCTCCTCCACCAACCGCTGCGACAGGATGATCGCGTCCTCGTAGTTGTGACCCTCCCACGGCATGATCGCCACCAACAGGTTCTTACCCAGCGCCATCTCACCGTTCTGAGTTCCGGGGCCATCGGCGATGACTTGCCCGGTTTCGATCCGCTGGCCTTCGTCCACGATCGGGCTCTGGTTGGCGCAGGTGCCTTGGTTGGACCGAGCGAATTTGCGCATCCGATAGCTACGCCGAGTGCCATCGTCATGCATGACGGTGACATAGTCGGCGGAAACCTCTTCCACCACACCGGCTTTTTCGCTGACCACCACGTCGCCCGCATCGATCGCGGCGCGCAGTTCCATGCCGGTGCCGACGATAGGCGCCTCGGAGCGGATCAGCGGAACCGCCTGCTTCTGCATGTTCGCGCCCATCAGGGCGCGGTTGGCGTCGTCGTGCTCGAGGAACGGGATCATCGCCGTCGCGACCGACACCATCTGGCGCGGCGAGACGTCCATGTAGTCGACCTCGGCGGAGTCGATGATCTCCACCTCGGAATTCCTGCGCCGCACCGCGACTCGCTGTGCGAGGAAGCGGCCGTCGGCGTCGAGCGGCTCGTTCGCCTGCGCCACGACACGCAGGTCTTCCTGATCGGCCGTCAGGTAGTCGACTTCGTCGGTGACCCGGCCGTCGACCACTTTCCGGTACGGGGTCTCGATGAAACCGAACGGATTGACCCGCGCGTACACCGAGAGATACCCGATGAGGCCGATGTTCGGGCCTTCCGGGGTCTCGATCGGGCACATCCGGCCGTAATGGCTGTAGTGCACGTCGCGAACTTCCAGACCGGCGCGCTCACGGGACAGACCACCCGGCCCGAGCGCGGACAGGCGGCGTTTCTGGGTAAGACTCGCGAGCGGATTGCGCTCGTCCAGGAACACCGACAACTGGGAGGTGCCGAAGAACTCCTTGATCGCGGCGACCACCGGACGGATGTTCATCAGCGTCTGCGGCGTGATCGCCTCGACGTCCTGCGTGGTCATCCGCTCGCGGACCACACGCTCCATCCGCGACAGCCCCAGCCGCATCTGGGACTGGATCAACTCACCGACGGTGCGCAGCCTGCGATTACCGAAATGATCGATGTCGTCGACCTCGACCCGGACCTCGATGCCACCGGGCGCGGTCATGGTCTTGTCGCCCGCGTGCAGGCGCAGCAGATACTCGATGATCGTGACGAGGTCTTCCTCGGTGAGCACCGGTGAACCGGCCACTTCGCCGGCGTGCAGGCCGAGTTTCTTGTTCATCTTGTAGCGGCCGACGCGCGCCAGGTCGTAGCGCTTCTCCTTGAAGAACAGGTTCTCCAGCAGGGTCTGCGCCGACTCCTTGGTCGGCGGCTCGCCCGGACGCAGCTTGCGATGGATGTCGAGCAGGGCTTCATCGGTGCCCGACGTGCCGTCTTTCGCCAAGGACGTCATCATCACCTCGGAGAAGCCGAAGCGCTCGACGATGCGCTCGTTCGTCCAGCCCAGCGCCTTGAGCAGCACGGTCACCGGCTGGCGGCGTTTGCGATCGATGCGCACACCCACGGTGTCGCGCTTGTCCACGTCGAACTCCAGCCACGCACCACGCGACGGGATGACCCG
>NZ_JBSGDA010000066.1:0-1904 GCF_053602135.1 Nocardia sp. NPDC004573 | reverse complement strand
CCAACGCCGGCAACATCGAAGCGGTCATGATCGCAGGACACTGGCGCAAACGCCACCACCAGCTCGTGGACTGTCCTGTGGACGAAATCATGGAGACATTGCAACGTTCGGGTGAACGTTTCGTCGACCAGATCAACGCAACTGGCCGTATCGCGCGCATTCGACGGCGCGTAGTGAGGCACGTTGTGCGTCAGAAGTTGCGGCAGCAAGCGCGTGGATCGGCGCACGATGCGCTGACATCGCATGAAAGCCCGTCACAGGACCGTTGAGGCGACCTCTCGACATGGGCGTCGAACCCGCGCGACCGGTGTTGAATACCAGGGAACGGCACTGCGCCGGTCGGCAGTACAAGTCTGCCCATCAATCGAAGATCCCGCTTCGAGTATGAGGGTCATGCGCACCGGCGATTCGTCACCAGACTTCATCGGCGCCCGTTAAGGCGGGCGAATCTGGCTTTCGTCGAATACTCGTTACGTGGTAACCGCCGGGGCAACATATTTGGCGCCTGAAGCACTTCGCTGCTTGCGTATATCCGTTAGGCTGAACACTGTGCATATCGTACGATTCATCACCGGTGAAACAATCCGCTACGGACGGAAAATTGACGATGCTACAGCAGAGTTGATCGAGGGGGATTTGTTCAACGCTTTGGAGCTGTCCGGGCGGGTGGTCGAGGTCGAGAAACTGCTTGCCCCGATTGTGCCGACAGATATCCTCTGCATCGGCTTGAACTACCGCAAGCACGCTGAAGAAGGCGGCTCTACCATCCCTGAACTGCCGGTGTTGTTCATCAAGTCGAGCAACGCGCTGAACAATCCGGGCGATCCGATCAGGGTCCCTCGGCTGAGCAGTCAGATCGATTTCGAGGGCGAACTGGCAGTGGTCATCGGCAAGACGTGCAAGAACGTCCGCAAGGACCGAGCGCTGCAGTACGTCTTCGGCTACACGATCGCCAATGACGTATCCGCCAGGGACTGGCAGCGCGAGAAGCGATTGGGCGGCGGACAGTTCGCCCGTGGCAAGAGCTTCGATGGTTTCTGCCCGCTGGGTCCTACGATCGTGACTAGCGACGAGATCGAGAATCCGAATGCACTGAAGCTGGAGACGAGGGTCAACAGCCACGTCATGCAGGACTGGACGACTGCCGACATGATCTTCGATGTACCCACGCTGATCGAGAATCTCAGCAGCACGATGACGCTGCGCCCCGGAACGGTTCTGTTGACCGGCACCCCGCACGGCGTCGGCTTCGCACGCACGCCTCCCGCGTGGTTGAAAAATGGGGATACGGTGGACGTCGAAATCGAAGGACTGGGCACATTGAGCAACCCGGTGGTTTGACGCTCCGCCAGCGAGCCAGAAGGTACTTCTGCACACAGCTGTCAGACGCCAGGCAACCAGCCCGCAGGACAAGCTCGCCTTCGTCAGCATCGGCCTTCTATACGAATAGTCCCTAGATGCCGAAGGCATTCCGGCGCGAACCCGGCTCAGGAGGATGGTCACTGTCTGGCTATCGCGCTTCGAGCAGGGGGCGCCTTAATTTTCTGGTGTTGCGAGAAACGAACGGTGTGCACACCTGCCCGTCCCCCAAGGCAGCCGCTGAGGGTTTGTCGATACGTCCGAGCCCGCTGCGGCGCAGCCTGGCCTACTGCCAACGCCGTCGCGGACTGCACCCATCATCACATCTGCTCGAGGTTCGCTGAACTGAGCTTTCGTACGCGACTCGATGTTGGCAACCCGAACGCGCAGTCGCGAAGCGATACCGGTCGGCACGCGCTGTGGACTATCGAGCACTCTTTCGATCGATGTTGTCGGCGGAACGTGAAAACTGATCACTGCGCGGCAACTCAAAATGGACCACCTGGTCGGTGACCCTGGCTGATATCCGAGCCAGGGAGGACCGA
>NZ_JBSGDA010000065.1:0-1971 GCF_053602135.1 Nocardia sp. NPDC004573 | reverse complement strand
TACCTCACTTCCCGGTCCCCGGAGCAGTTCCGCGAACTGCTGATCCGCGAACAAGTCACCGTGCTCAACCAAACCCCATCGGCGTTCTACCAGCTGGTGGAGGCCGATCGGGCGGCGGACGCGGATGAGCCGGCGTTGCGATATGTCATCTTCGGTGGTGAGGCACTGGACCTTCGGAAGCTGGCCCGCTGGTATGGCCGCCATGGCGAGCGCACCCGGTTGGTGAACATGTACGGCATCACCGAGACCACGGTGCACGTGTCGTTCCTGCCCTTGGCCGCGCAGGATGCGGACAATTCCGCCAGCGTGATCGGCCGCGCCCTGCCCGGTTTGGCGGCGTACGTGCTCGACGACCGGTTGCATCCCGCGCCCGTGTCGGTGGCCGGTGAGATCCATGTCGTCGGTGCGCAGCTCTCGCGCGGGTATCTGGGTCGTCCGGGGTTGACCGCGACCCGGTTCGTGGCCGATCCGTTCGGTGCGCCGGGGTCGCGGATGTATCGATCCGGTGATGTCGGCCGCTGGCGTACCCACGGCGACGACGCCGTCCTCGAGTACGCCGGGCGTGGCGACCAGCAGGTCCAATTGCGGGGATTCCGTATCGAACTCGGCGAGATCGAAGCGGCGCTGCTGCGCTGTCCGGGAGTGAGCCAGGCGGTCGCGCTGGTCCGCGACGACGAGCACACCGGTCAGCGCCTCATCGGCTATGTGGTGGCCGACACCGGCGCCACCGTCGACCCCGGCGAGATCCGCGCGCAACTCGCGCAGTTCCTCACCGGCTACATGGTCCCCGACGCGGTCGTCACACTGGAAACGCTGCCGCTGACCCCCAACGGCAAACTCGACCGCCGTGCGCTACCGGCACCGGAGATCACCAGCGCGGTCGCCTACCGCGCGCCGAGTTCGCCGGTGGAGCAGGCGGTGGCCGAAGTGTTCGCCGCGTTGCTGGCCGCCGCCGAAGTCGGCCTGGACGACGACTTCTTCGCCCTCGGCGGTAACTCGCTGCTGGCCACCCGGGCGGTGGCGCGGATCAACGAGGCGCTCGACGCGAACGTCGTTGTGCGCGAGCTGTTCGAAGCGCCTACGGTGGCCGCGCTGGCCGCGCGGGTGGTGCCCGGCGCCGGGGGCGGCACCCGTCCCCGCCTGTCGCGAGCCGAGCGGGTGGAACCGGTCCCGTTGTCGCTGGCGCAGCAGCGGATGTGGGTGCTCAACCAGTTCGACCCCGCCTCCCCTGCCTACAACATTCCGATGGCGATCCGGTTGACCGGGGAATTGGATATCCCCGCATTGCGGTCCGCCTTGGCGGACGTGCTCGAACGCCACGAATCGCTGCGCACCCGGTATCCGTCCGGGCCGGGCGGGTTGCCGTTCCAGCAGATCCTCACCGTCGAGCAAGCCCTGCCCGGCGGCCTGGAGGTCACTGCCACCGATGACCCGCTCACCGAGGTGACGGAGTTGATGCTGACCGGGTTCGATGTCACCGAGCAGGTGCCGGTGCGGGCGCTGCTGGTCCGGTCCGGCGCCGATGAGCATCTGCTCGCGGTGGTCGCCCACCACATCGCCGCCGACGGCGCGTCCATGGCACCGCTGGCGCGTGATCTGGTTACCGCCTACCTCGCCCGTACCAGCGGCGACTCCCCCCGCTGGCCCCCGCTGGAGGTTCAGTACGCCGACTACGCCATCTGGCAGCGCCGCGTCATCGGCACCGACGACGACCCCGCGTCCGTTGCCGCCCACCAACTGGCCTACTGGCGCCGCCAACTCGACGGACTGACCGGTGAATCCGACCTGCCGCTGGACCGGCCCCGCCCGGCGGTGGCCTCGATGCGTGGCGCCCACACCGGCTTCGCCTTGTCTCCCGAACTCCATCAGACCCTCATCGCGCTGGCGCGCGAGCACAATTGCACGTTGTTCATGGTCGTGCACGCCGCCTTGGCGGTGCTGCTGGCGCGGCTGTCCGGCGACCCGGACGTC
>NZ_JBSGDA010000064.1:0-1980 GCF_053602135.1 Nocardia sp. NPDC004573 | reverse complement strand
TACCTCACTTCCCGGTCCCCGGAGCAGTTCCGCGAACTGCTGATCCGCGAACAAGTCACCGTGCTCAACCAAACCCCATCGGCGTTCTACCAGCTCGCCGAGGCCGATCGCGCCGCACACCACGACGAGGGCAAGTTCGCACTGCGCTACATCGTGTTCGGTGGCGAGGCACTGGATCTGCGTCAACTGCAGCGCTGGTACGAGCGGCATCCGGTGGACGCGCCTTGGCTGGTGAACATGTACGGCATCACCGAGACCACGGTGCACGTGTCGTTCCTGTCGCTGGACGAGCAGATGGTCGACAACGCGGCCAGCGTGATCGGTCGCGCGTTGCCGGGCCTGGACGCGTATGTGCTCGACGACCGGTTGCACCCGGCGCCGGTCGGGGTGGCCGGAGAGATCTACGTCGCGGGAGCGCAGCTCTCGCGCGGGTACCTGGGTCGTCCCGGGTTGGCGGCGACACGGTTCGTGGCCAACCCGTTCGGTGCGCCGGGGTCGCGGATGTATCGCGCGGGTGACATCGGCCGGTGGGTTGGGTTCGGTGGTCAGGCCACCCTCGAGTACGCCGGGCGTGGCGACCAGCAGGTCCAATTGCGGGGATTCCGCATCGAACTCGGCGAGATCGAAGCGGCGCTGCTGCGTTGTCCGGGAGTGAGCCAGGCGGTCGTGCTGGTCCGCGACGACGAGCATGCCGGTGACCGTTTGATCGGGTACGTGGTGGCCGATGCCGGGGCCAGCATGGATCCGTCGGTGCTGCGGGCACAGGTGTCGGAGTTCCTGACCGGCTACATGGTCCCGGATGCGATCGTGGTGTTGGACGCGCTGCCGCTGACCCCGAACGGAAAGCTGGACCGGCGGGCGCTGCCCGCGCCGGAGTTCGTCTCCGCGACGGTGTTCCGCGCGCCGAGTTCGCCGGTGGAGCAGGCGGTCGCCGATGTGTTCGCCGGATTGCTCGGTGCGGCCGAAGTCGGCCTGGACGACGACTTCTTCGCCCTCGGCGGCAACTCGCTGCTGGCCACCCGGGTGGTGGCGCGGATCAACGAGGCGCTCGACGCGAACGTCGTTGTGCGCGAGCTGTTCGAAGCGCCTACGGTGGCCGCGCTGGCCGCGCGGGTGGTGCCCGGCGCCGGTGCGGGTGCGCGCACGGTGCTGGAACGCGCCGAGCGGGTGGAGCCGATCCCGTTGTCGCTGGCGCAGCAGCGGATGTGGGTGCTCAACCAGTTCGACCCCGCCTCGGCGGCCTACAACATTCCGATGGCGATCCGGTTGACCGGCGCGCTGGATGTCTCCGCGCTGCGCTACGCGCTGGCCGACGTGCTCGAACGCCACGAATCACTGCGCACCCGGTATCCGTCCGGGCCGGGCGGGTTGCCGTTCCAGCAGATCCTCACCGTCGAGCAAGCCCTGCCCGGCGGCCTGGACGTCGTCGTCACCGACGATCCGATCGAACAGATCACCGAGCTGATGCTGACCGGGTTCGACGTCACCACCGAAGTGCCGGTGCGGGCGCTGCTGCTGGAGTCCGGGCCCGACGAACACCTGCTGGCGTTCGTGGCCCACCACATCGCCGCCGACGGCGCGTCCATGGCGCCGCTGGCGCGCGACCTGATGAGCGCCTACCTCGCCCGTATCGGCGGCAACTCCCCGCGCTGGTCCCCGCTGGAGGTGCAGTACGCCGACTACGCCATCTGGCAGCGCAGCGTGATCGGCACCGACGACGACGAGACCTCGGTGGCCGCACGACAGCTGGCGTATTGGCGTCACCAACTCGCCGGACTGACCGGGGAACTGGAGCTGCCGCTGGACCGGCCCCGCCCCGTCGTGGCGAGCATGCGGGGCGCCAACACCGGTTTCGCGGTGTCGCCGCAGGTGCACGCGGCTTTGGTCGCGCTGGCGCGCGAGCACAATTGCACGTTGTTCATGGTCGTGCACGCCGCCTTGGCGGTGCTGCTGGCGCGGCTGTCCGGCGACCCGGACGTC
>NZ_JBSGDA010000063.1:0-2224 GCF_053602135.1 Nocardia sp. NPDC004573 | reverse complement strand
TGTCGGCGGAACGTGAAAACTGATCACTGCGCGGCAACTCAAAATGGACCACCTGGTCGGTGACCCTGGCTGATATCCGAGCCAGGGAGGACCGAAGGGATGCTTGCTGTGGAGGATTGGGCTGAGGTTCGTCGTTTGAGCAGGTCAGAGGGTGTTCCGATCCAGGCGATCGCTCGGATGATGGGCATATCCCGCAACACTGTGAAGCGGGCCCTGGCCTCGGATCGGCCACCGAAGTACGAGCGTCCGGCGAAGGGATCGGTCGTGGACGCGTTCGAGCCGCAGATCCGGGAGCTGCTGAAGATGTATCCGACGATGCCGTCGACGGTGATCGCGGAGCGAATCGGCTGGACCCGGTCGGTCCGGACGTTGTCTGGCCGGGTCGCCGAGCTGCGTCCGGTGTATCTGCCGCCGGATCCGGCGTCGCGGACGACCTATGTTGCCGGTGAGGTCGCTCAGTGTGATTTCTGGTTCCCGCCGATCGAGTTGCCGGTCGGGTCCGGGCAGGTCCGGGGCCCGAAACAGTTACCGGTCCTGACGATGGTGGCGGGTTATTCACGCTGGTTGATGGCGATGCTGATCCCGTCGCGGCATGCCGAGGACCTGTTCGCTGGTTGGTGGGCCCATATCCACCGGCTCGGCTCGGTGCCGAGGGTTCTGGTCTGGGACGGAGAAGGCGCGATCGGCCGCTGGCGGGCCGGCCGCAGCGAACTCACGACCGAATGCCAAGCATTCCGAGGCACCCTCGGTGCGAAAGTACTCGTCTGCAAACCCGCCGATCCGGAGGCCAAAGGCATGATCGAACGGGCCCACGACTACCTGGAACGGTCGTTTCTGCCCGGGCGGTCGTTCAGCAGTCCTGCTGACTTCAACGCCCAGCTCGGCGAGTGGCTGGAGTTGGTCAACCATCGACCCCGCCGCGCGTTGGGTTGCGCGCCCGTCGATCGGATCACCGCGGACCGCCAAGCGATGCTGGCGTTGCCGCCGATCGCGCCGGAGACCGGGTGGCGGCGGTCAGCGCGGCTGCCGCGCGATCATTATGTCCGGTTGGATTCCAATGACTACTCGGTGCATCCGGCGGTGATCGGTCGCCGGATCGAGATCGTCGCAGACCTGGACCGGGTCCGGGTGTTCTCCGGTGGTCGGGTCGTCGCCGATCACGAACGGATCTGGGCATGGCATCAAACGCTATCCGACCCCGTCCATATCGAGGCGGCGAAAGCGTTGCGGCGCGGCCGGATCGGTATCGTGCGCCCGGCACCAGAACCCGAGGTCGAGCAACGCTGCCTGACCGACTACGACACCGCACTCGGCATCGAAGGCGGGGTGGCGTGATGCCCGGCCGAACCAGAACCGCCCCGAAAACTTCCACCACGACCAGGGATTTCGCTGCGGAGCTGAGCTTCCTCACCCGAGCGCTGAAGGCGCCGTCGCTGCGCGAAGCCGCGCAACGGCTGCCCGAACGCGCCCGCGCCGAGAACTGGACCCACGAGGAGTTCCTCGTCGCCTGCCTGCAACGCGAGGTCTCCGCCCGCGAATCCCACGGCGGTGAAGGACGAATCCGCTCGGCCCGGTTCCCTCACCGAAAATCCCTCGAGGAGTTCGACTTCGGTCACGCCCG
Source organism: Nocardia sp. NPDC004573 (assembly GCF_053602135.1). Lineage (NCBI taxonomy): Bacteria > Bacillati > Actinomycetota > Actinomycetes > Mycobacteriales > Nocardiaceae > Nocardia > Nocardia sp. NPDC004573. Next base: position 603 of record NZ_JBSGDA010000063.1, on the reverse strand, counting down.
CGGCCTCAAACGCGACACGATCGCGCACCTGGGCACCCTGGATTTCGTCACCGCGAAAGAGAATGTGGTGTTCCTGGGACCACCCGGAACAGGCAAAACCCACCTCGCGATCGGACTGGCGATCCGAGCCTGCCAGGCCGGACACCGAGTCGCGTTCGCCACCGCCGCCGAATGGGTGTCCCGCCTCGCCGAAGCCCACCACACCGGCCGCTTGCAGGCCGAGCTGACCAAGCTCGGTCGCTACCCGCTGCTCGTGGTCGACGAGGTCGGCTACATCCCGTTCGAGAACGAGGCAGCGAACCTGTTCTTCCAGCTCGTCTCGTCCCGCTACGAACGGGCCTCGCTGATCGTGACCAGCAACAAAGTCTTCGGCCGGTGGGGCGAGGTCTTCGGCGACGACGTCGTCGCCGCAGCCATGATCGACCGCCTCGTCCACCACGCCGAGGTCATCGCATTGAAAGGCGACAGCTACCGGCTCAAGGACCGCGACCTCGGCCGCGTCCCCACCGCCGGCACAACTGAAGACTGAAACCACCAATCCAACCGGCCAGGTGGTCCAGATTGAACTGCCGTCAGATGGTCCGGATTGGCGTTCCGTTGACA
>NZ_JBSGDA010000062.1:0-2238 GCF_053602135.1 Nocardia sp. NPDC004573 | reverse complement strand
GTTGCCCGCGTACATGATTCCCGCGTCGATCATGGTGCTGGATGAGATTCCGTTGACGCCGGTGGGGAAGTTGGATCGGGCGGCGTTGCCGGAGCCGGTGTTCGCGGCGCGGGCGTTTCGGGCGCCGTCGACGCCGGTGGAGGAGGTCGTCGCGGAGGTGTTCGCGGCGTTGCTGGTGCCGGAGGGGGACGGCGGTGTTGGTGCGGATGACGATTTCTTCGAGTTGGGTGGGAATTCGCTGCTGGCGGCGCAGGCGGCGGCGCGGATCGGTTCGGCGTTGGATGTGCGGGTGCCGGTGCAGTTGTTGTTCGAGGTGAGCACGGTTGCTGGGTTGGCGGCGCGGGTGGAGGCGCATGCGGGGTCGGCGGCGGGGCAGGCGTTGCGGGCGTGGCCGCGTCCGGAGCGGGTGCCGTTGTCGTATGCCCAGCAGCGGATGTGGTTTTTGAACCGGTTCGATCCGGCGAGTGGAGTGAACAATATTCCGGTCGCGGTGCGGTTGAGCGGCGCGTTGGATGTGGCGGCGTTGCGGGCCGCGGTGGGGGATGTGGTGGCGCGCCATGAGGTGTTGCGCACTGTCTATCCGGATGTGGATGGGCAGGGTGTGCAGGTGGTGTTGCCGGTGGGTGATGCGCGGGCGGTGCCGGAGGTGTTGGTGCGCCGCGCGCACGAGTCGGAGGTGGCGGCGTTGGTAGCCGCGGCGGTGGGTGAGGGTTTCGATGTGACGGTCGCGCCGCCGGTGCGGGTGCGGTTGATCGTGTTGAGCGAATCCGAGCACGTGCTGGTGTGTGTGGTGCATCACATCGCGGGTGACGGGTTCTCGATGGGTCCGTTGACGCGGGATTTGATGAGCGCGTATGTGCAGCGTGTGCGGGGTGGCGTGCCGGAGTGGCCTGCGTTGGAGGTGCAGTACGCGGATTACACGTTGTGGCAGCGGGAGGTTCTTGGGGAGGAGTCGGATCCGGGGTCGGTGCTGGCGGCTCAGGTGGGGTTCTGGCGTGCGGTGTTGGCGGGGTTGCCTGAGCAGGTGGAGTTGCCTGCGGATCGGGCGCGGCCTGCGGTGGCGTCGTATCGGGGGGCGACGTTGGGGTTCGAGGTGGATGCCGAGGTGCATGCGGGGTTGAGCCGGGTGGCGGCGCAGCACAACGCGACGGTGTTCATGGTGGTGCATGCGGCGTTGGCGGTGTTGCTGGCGCGGTTGTCGAATTCGCGGGACATCGCGATCGGCACGCCGGTGGCCGGGCGTGGGGAAGCGGCGTTGGATGATCTGATCGGCATGTTCGTCAACACGCTGGTGTTGCGTACCGAGATCGATCCCGGGGTGTCGTTCGCGGGGTTGCTGGCGGGGGTGCGGTCGGTGGATGTGGCGGCGTTCGGGCATGCGGATGTGCCGTTCGAGCGGTTGGTGGAGGTGCTGGATCCGCCGCGTTCGCCGGCGCGGCATCCGCTGTTCCAGGTGATGTTGACCTTCCAGAATGTGACGGTGCCGCGGTTGTCGTTGCCGGGGTTGTCGGTGTCGGGGCTGGATCTGGCGGTGGGGCTGGCGAAGTTCGATCTGCAGTTGGCGATCGCGGAGAACGTCGATGAGCACGGTCGCGCGGGTGGGTTGTCGGCGGCGTTCACCTATGCCACCGATCTGTTCGATTCGGCGACGGTGCGTGATTTCGCCGACCGGTTCACCCGGATCCTGGCCGCGGTCGCGGCGGATGCGTCGGTGGTGGTGGGTGATATCGATGTGCTGGCCGCCGGGGAGCGGGAGTTGGTGCTGCACGAGTGGTCGACCCCGGGGGCGCTCGTGCCGGAGGTGACGTTGGTCGATGTGATCACCACCCAGGCCCGTAACCGGCCCGAGGCGGTCGCGATCCGCTGCGGGCGCACCACGGTGAGTTTCGAGCAGCTGCATCGGCGCGCCAATCAGGTCGCGCGCGCGTTGATCGCGCACGGCGCGGGCCCGGAAACGGTGGTCGCGGTCGCGATGCCACGGACCGAGGAACTACCGATCGCCCTGCTCGGTGTGCTGATCGCCGGTGCGGCGTATCTGCCGATCGACACCAGCTACCCGGTGCAGCGGCTGGAATTCATGCTCGAAGACGCCGCCCCGGTGTGCGTCCTGACCACCACCGCCGAGCTGGACTCACTGCCCGCGGGCAATATTCCCGCGCTCTTGCTGGAGGACACCACCGGCTACGACGACGCACGAGTCCGCAACCGCGAGCGCGTGAGGCCGCTGCGCCCGGACAA
>NZ_JBSGDA010000061.1:0-2377 GCF_053602135.1 Nocardia sp. NPDC004573 | reverse complement strand
CCGGTCATCAGCGCGGCCGCAGTGAGGACGACCACCGACCGAGTGCTCAACGCTGTGGCGAGCAGCGCGGCGCTGAGTATCAGGGCCGCACAACCGAGGATCATGGCCTTGGAGGCAGGTAGCGTCCTGGTGAACGCTTGGGTTCCTGCGGACGCGGCAAACGCCGCGGAGACCAGCAAGCCGACCATCGCCTTGTCGTGAATGTGCAGAGATTCATTCAGAAATGTCGGCACGACCGACGTGAACAGACCGATTACACTGAACCCGGCGCACGCGGCCAGTGCCGCACGAGTGAACACACCTCGCGCCTGAGGCGGAATGGACAGCCGTTGCATGGTGAGCAGAGTTCGGGGCCGCGTCGCAACGGTCTCGTTCACATGCCCGATCGCGAGCCCGGCCACCCCGATCATCACCAGATGCACAGCGAAGACACAGTGCAGTTGCCACGGAGCGTATTGCGCCAGCACCCCCGACAGCGTCGGCCCTATGCCCAGTCCTCCGATATTTGCGACACCGGCGACTGTAGTGGCTCGATTTTTCCATTTCGCCGGTGCGACCTCGATGATCATGGCGGTTGCGGTGCCGGTGAAGATGCCGGCCGACAGCCCCGAGAATACCCGCCCGATCAGCAACTGCCACACCGGCCCTGCGGTAAGGAAGACCAGGGAACTGGCTGCGGAACAGGCCAGTCCGGCAACGAGCAGCGGTCGACGTCCGAGCGTGTCCGACCATCGGCCGAAGAGTATCAGCGCCGCCACGACTCCGGCGGCATAGGCGGCGAAAATCGTGGTGGACATGCCGATGGAGAACCTGAGTTGGGCGGCGTACAGCGTGTACAACGGCGTCGGCAGGGTCGTGCCGAGCATGACCACGGCGAAGGCGTAGGCGATTTGCGCCATCGACCTGATGCCGGGTCCGCGCGCGATCGGGCGGTGCGGATACGAGGGAAAGGTGTCGTGCGTTGATAATCGAGTGACCATAATGGCAACATCGTTGCCGTTATTGATCGCTTCTGTCCAATCGAATCGGCAACAATGTGGCTGATATTACTTGGCGATATTCGCACTACTGCGGGCGAGAAGGTCGAAGCGTCATGTGGTGCGCTTCGGTCACGAAACCACCTGGATGGACCGCCAATCATTCGCTCACCACGGAACGCTCGCGAAGCAAGCCGGTCTTCGCGCGACCGAACATTTGCCGCTCGAACATCTTGATGCCGAACCGAACGACACCGCCAGATCACATCGAACGCATCTGGGTCGGCGAGTTGGCGACCACCTGCGCAGTAACCCACGGTTGCGATCCGTGAGCAGATCGTTGGCGTGCCCATATAGCTCGGTTGGGGGCTCGCGCGGTAGCGCGTCACCTTGGTTGCGTCGATCGATGATGCCTGGCAGTCGGCCCGCATTACTGGCTGCGATCGCCTCGACGAACTGGCGGCGGGCCGGGGCCGACGCGCATTCACCTACGCTGCTCGAACGGCTGCGCGGTGAAGTGCTTCACCGCGCAGCCTCAATCTATCGGGCGTTTCAGAAGGTTCGCGCGGGGTTCGTCGCACTCGCCGGCGCATGCAGGAATTGGCACGGCATCGTGGGGTAGCTCTGGTCTACGCGATCATCGACGGCGGCGGCCCGCGCCCAGCCCTTATCGATCGCCTCCCGCGCGAACGCTACGGCCGCCTCGCGAGAGGCGACGAAATGCAGCGGGGAACCCAGACCGAAATCAACCATCAAGTGCCACAACATCGCATTCCCGATCTTATGAACGCGCCCTCAGCAACGCCGACGGCGGCAGCCGGACCTTCCTCCGACATTCGAAATCCGAACCTCGTCAAGTCGGCGAGGTGTCCGCACCACACGGGATGTCGCCGCAGCGGTGATCGCGCACCCCTCGTCCATAGCTGAGCCCACCAGGACGGGTGAGCCGCCGCGGTTCACTCCTCCCTCCCGATGGTGTGTGTCACGGGGGATCCGACTGCCGGGGTCATCGCGATGACGGACTTCAATGTGCGCGCGGTCCAGTCGGTGGTGGCGATCGAGCCGATGTAACCGTCGGGGCGGATCAGCAGCAGGGTGGAGTCGGTCAGGCCGTAGATCCGGGCAAAGGACTCGGTGACGTCGGCGAGGACCACATCGACCTCCACCAGATCACCGCTGTCGACGGCGACCCGTCTCAGCGCCGCGCCCGCCGCGGGCCACGGCAGTGCGGCCAGGTCCTTGGCCGCCGCGGGGCCATAGGCGATCGCGGTGAAATGCGGCCCGGCGAAGAGATCGAACAGCCGCTGCGATCCCCCCGTCGCGCTCAGCAGTTTCGCATCCGGCGCGCGATCGCCCACCCGCACGGTTGCGGTACGCTGGGCCTCATTCGCCGCCAGGGG
>NZ_JBSGDA010000060.1:0-2561 GCF_053602135.1 Nocardia sp. NPDC004573 | reverse complement strand
ACAGGCGCGGGCAGCGGCGCGACCGGAGCCGCCGCGAAAGCGATCCAGGTGGCGCTCGCTCAACTCGGCGACCCCTATGTGTTCGGCGCCGAAGGGCCGAACGCGTTCGATTGCTCGGGTCTGATGCAGTACGCGGCGGCGGCCGCGGGTGTAAGGATTCCGCGGGTGGCAGCGGATCAATACCGGCAACTGCCGAAGGTGAATCCCCGGGACATCAAGCCCGGCGACCTCATCTTCCCGTCGAGTTCGTTCAAGGGAGCGAACAATCCCGGCCACGTCATCATGTACATCGGCAACGGCATGTGCGTCGAGGCTCCCCACACCGGCGGCCATGTCCAGTACCGAAAACTACCCAGCAGTTACGCGGCCGCGCGCTGGGCGTGATCGGCAGTCGATTGCGCCGGGGGTACCTCGCGCGAACGAATCCTCGCGCCTGCTGCATCTCCGGACGCGATCGGCCCGCAGCAGGCATCAATACCCCACGTACGATCCGCCGCCGCGCATCTGCACAATTCCCGGCACATTGCTGACCGACCCGTAACGTTCGATGGCATACCGAACTCCGGCGACGATATTGTCCACCGGATTCCAGATATCACGATGTCCTGGAACGGAATACGCGTTGAACGTCGGATCGATGGTCTGCATCAGGCCTTTCGACGGAATTCCGGCCGCGGCATTGCTGTCCCAGAGATTGATCGCGTTCGGATTGCCACCGGACTCGTGCTGGATGATCGCCGCGATGTCGGCCGGATCGATCTGGCGCGTGTCGTAGCCGTGCTGGCGTAACACCTGCAAGGCTTCGTTGATCCACTGTCCCTGCTGGCCGGACGGCCGCGTGCGTGGCGGACCGCCGCTGGGCCCGTGCCCACCCGAGTGCGACGTGCGGCGGGGCCGCCGCGGCTGGGCGGGGCGCGACTCGCGCAGATAGCGGTCCGCCAGGGCAGCCACCCGATCAGCGGTGAGCACTGCGGCGGCCTGCCCCTGGCCGAGCACGGTCCCCGCCCGTTGCAAGGCGTTGTCCAAGGTGGAGATCACCAACTGCCTGCTCGCGTTGGCGTCCTGAACCTTGCCGAGCGCGGTCAAAGCGGTGTTCACCTCCGCGATGATCGCGCCGATCGCGGCGCGTCCCTGCGTGCTGTTGTCCACCGCGCCACCGAGGATGCGCTCCAGCTCGGCGTTCATCGACTGCGTCGCATCACCGTGCCGGGCGCGATTCTGATTGCTGTCGGCGTACCGAGAGCCGAGAGCACCGTCCCACACGACGGGGCCGCTCGGCCGCGCCGCGTCGAGGGCGGGTGGCGCGTACGGCTGTCCCGTCACGGCAGTCGGCGGGCCGTCACCGTATTGAGCGGCGATGGCCGCCAACGCACCCATCGCCGCGGCCGCCATGGGCATGGACGTCCCCGCCATGCCGAGTGCGTCCGAACGTGGAAGGGAGGTGGAACCCGAGGCCGGGGAAGTCGTGTCGGACGCCGACGGCGCATTGTGGGTGCGTCCCTGTGCCGCCGCGCCGGCGGGCGCCACCGCGGCCGGCGCACCTGCCTGTGGCCGCGGGATCTGGGTGGGAGCGCCGCGCGTCGCGGACTTGGCGGGGCGATGCGGCGCGGCGGTGGTGGCGCTCGCACGCCCGTCGCGACGACCGCCGGGATCGTCGGGATCTCGGTCGGAGCCAGGGCGATCCGTCGGAGCCATCAATTCCCCCGCTGCGCGCGGACACTACGCACGGTGACCACACAGGCAGCCATGATTCACCTTCCGCCGCATGCCCCGGTACGCGCGCTGCCGACCGCCGGACATGATCGGTGCGTGCTGGAACCGGGAGAGTGCACAGCCGATGCGGCAGCGATGCGCCAAGCCGCGCCGATGCGGTGAACTCATGCCGCCTTGCCCGGCCGTCGGCTCACCCGACTTGGAATGCCTCTTCCCGGCACTCGTCCCGAAGCGTATCGGCAGCTTAATGCAGGCGCCTCCCGAGCACGCCCATGCCGTTCCCGCATACGGGAATACCGATGCCCGCGTCTCGACGCGTGGCTACGGGACAACCGGCCGCGCGGCCTCACAAGAGGGTACCGGGCGACCGGCGAAGCCGGGCCAAGTCAAACGGCGACGTTGCGCATCGCCGAGGCAATGCTGTTGGCGTAGGCGACGCGCTGCCCCCGCGCCTCACCGGAGCTTCTTTCGTAATACTGGTCGAAGACCGCGGCCGCCTGAGCGGGCGTCTGCGCGGCCCGGAGATATCCGTAGGCGGTGGATTCGTTGCTGCGCAATTCGGCCATCATGAAATCGACTTGGACCTTCCAGTCGGTGACCGGCCTCCCGCGAGCTGCCGCGAATCGCTCCAGCGCCTGCCGTCGTCCACCCCGCCATTGGCAAAGACCGATGGCGCCTTCCCCGGAGTTGTACGCGCTGGTCTTGAAACCCGACTCGACTTGAATGTTGCCCACGATCCCAGCGGCCTGCGCAGGCGTGAGGCCGTGTTTCGAAATGAGGTAGCGGTAGACGTCCGCCGGATTGGCGTTGGGGCCTCCGGGAATGTTGTCGGCTCTGCCGTTGTCGCC
>NZ_JBSGDA010000059.1:0-3321 GCF_053602135.1 Nocardia sp. NPDC004573 | reverse complement strand
GACGAACAGGACGCCGCGATCGGCGCCTACATCCGCTGGTACAACCAGCACGCCCGACCCAAACGCGACTTCGCCGTCAACTCCAAGATCCGGCACCCTGATTACCTACCGAAGGTTGCTTGACGAGGCACTAGGGCCGGCCCCGACCGAGATGCTCCGCGTTCACAGAACCGGCGCGAGGCGCCCGCAGACGCCGGATCGGCACAACTGGGTGCGGGCCCTTAAGGCCGGGGAGCACGACCGGCATCCGCGGAGGGCTTCAGCGAGGTCGGTGCGATCGAATTAGTCGCGATTCCCCCCATCACAATCTTCACTGGAGCAGCTTGAATGCGGGATTCGCAGAACGCCGGGAGATGCCGAATATCAAGCTGTCCCAATGCGTGTAGTCGCTGACAGAGGCGAGTTGCGATCGATCCTCGAGGGGGCCGTCGACAGCCCCGGCAAGGAGCACGACAGTTATGCGACGGTCGAATTTACTCATGGTGTCATCGCCGCGCAACGGGTGAGCATGTGGGTCGAGGACGGCACCGTGATCCTCGGCTCCTGGGTCGGTGAACTCAAACCCCAGTACAGTCACTTCTATTCGAATCCGGCTGCGGTCGACGGCTTGCTCGCCTTGGCCAACCGCGGCTGGCAGGTGCGTGCCAACCTGCACCTCGCCTACTTCCGCTGTCCGCCCCATAAACGCTGGTATCCCGCGATGCGCCTCAGCGCACACGACTACGCCCACCGCTGGATGCGGGATCTGAGTTCAGCAGGCCGCAAACCTCGGGATGTGGTCGCCGACCCGGCGTTCGGGGATTGGCTCGTCGACGGTGGCTTCGTCGCAGCCGATGAACTGACCGGCTTGCAGGACTGGCTGGACGGACACTCCCGTCGCGATGTCGATGTCCGCCCGAGCATCGCGGTCGAGTGGCATTGCGATGAGCCGCGTCCCTCGGTGCCCGCTCTGCGCGCGGCGATCGATGAATTCCTCATGGCGCTACGGGAACGATCGTTACCGTGATCTAGCTTGCTGTCGGCGGGCGGCCGTGCGCGTCCAGACACGACGGCTCGCCTTGACCGCGCGATCAACTCGGATCGAGAGTCTCGGGGCCGGAAGAGGTAATCGACTGTGCACCACTTCGACCCGACGAACACCCCAGTCGGCCGCTCAAGTCAGAGGCAGCACCTGTCGTCGGTGAAGCACGTGTGCGTAGTGGTCGACTCCCCCTCCGGACACCAGTGCTAACCCCACAGGGGGCGGCACCACCGATTGCGAGTTGCTGTTGGTGCTGGTAGCACACTTCTAAGGCCAAGGCTCGGTACAACCGGGCCTTATCGGCCGGATCTCCCGCAGCGTGGGGTTCGCTTACCCCCGGACTCGCGCAAACCCCTCTGGTGTCACTCATAGGACTCGTGCATAACTGCTGTGTGGCGTGGTCTAGGCTGCTGTCCGCTCGACGGATCTTTTCCACCACCTACCGACACCGAAAGGCGCACATAGTGGTTCGTGGAAGACTTTTCGCTTCGATACTCGCGTTGACCGCCGCTGTACTGGTCAATGTGGCCGGGCCGGCCAGCGCAACGACCAGCATATGGATCGGGAGAGCGTTCCCAGACGCACACGGCGACTACAGCTGGTGGGTCGTCGCCGAGATCACCTACGTCTGCGAACCCGGCCAGGCCAACGCCCTGTGGGTCAAGGTCGAGTCCGAACGGTTCAAAAGCCCGGAAGGCCAACCCGTCCGTATGAAAGACGAGGCCCTGGATCGGGTGACCTGTGACGGCGAATCTCGGCAGACGAAGGTCAGGGTGCCATTGGGCTACGACTACGGCGAGGGCCCGAATCGCGCAGATGCTCACGACGGCGACGGCATTGAACTCATGACGTATTACTACGATGACCGTGCGGTCGAGATCACCGCCGCGTTCGCCTACCTGCCGCCTGACGCCGAGGACATGAGCCAGGTCGAGATCCATAAGGACACCACCGAGAACCGGACCCTGACTCTGACTCAGGAATAGTCCTCGGCCCGCAGCGGTCCGCACCGGACCGCTGCGTGGCGGCGACACCGCGACCGCCGGCGCCCATGTTCACCTCCAGCACCCCCCGCCGTGTCACAGGTGCCCTGGGGGATCGCAATCTGGCGGTCAAAAAGTGGGCGCCCGTGGTCCAACGCCTCAACCCACGCATCACCACCGACCCCTACTGGCCCACCCTCGCCGCCAAACTCGAGACCGCACACGAAAGCGGAATCGACGTCGTGGGCCTGCTCACCGACGCCGCGCACCAACATCCCCTCCCCGACGAGATGCCCGCCGCCGCGCTGTGGTCACGCGTGCAACTCCAAACACCCACCTCCGACAATGGCGCCACGAACTCACTGACCTCAGGGCTGACAGGGCAGGCGGAGAGCAACCCCCTGATGCTGCTGACCGACGAGGAACTCGATCAGCACATCAGCGAACTCCACCAGCAACTTGCGCTCGTCGACACGGATGCGTTCATCTTCAGCCCTGCCACGTACCGGCACGAAGAGCCCGATCCCGAAGACACCGCCCGCCGCCACCGCGCCGCGCAGGAGGCGATCCGCAACGCCCAACACGCCGACCACCAGCTCGAGGCGGCGGTCGAAGCCGCTGGCACCGCAGCGACCGAAATACACAACGCCCGAGATGAACTCGCCGCGACTCCCCGCTACCGCCGCGGCCACCGCCGCCAGCTACAAGCCCGCATCGACACACTGATCGTCGAACGCAACATTCGCGACCGGCACCACAACTCCGCCCGCACCAACGCCGCAACGCTCACCGTGAGGCAGTCCTCCTCGCCGGGCCAGAAGACGACTGGCACCACCAACTCACCAGGCACCCACAACCACCGCCGAATGAACAACTTCCCGAAAGCCAGGCCGAGGCCACCGTCGATGAAGAAGCCAGCCAGCGCACCACCTACTTCCGCCAGCAACTGGACGAATACCACGCCGAACAGCACCGCCGCAGCACACTGGAGCTGGTAGCGGCGGGGTGGGCGCCTACGTGGTCCAGGTGTTCGACGAGCTGATCAGCAACGCCTGCCGCCACGGCGCCGCGCCCCGGCGATGCCGGGTGTCGCTGCACCCGCAGCGGGCGCGTGTCTGCTGGGTTGCGGGTATGCCCGGCTGCGAGCATGAACGCCGATGTCGGGTGCGAAGAGGAAATCAGCCCGCCGCCGCGCCAGGCGATCCGGCGGTGACATGTCTTGGGTCTCACCGCGCGGTGAGGCGGGGTGGATCGCGGCGATGCGCACGCATATCTGGCATCGCCGATACCCGCCGTCCTCGGTGCTGCAGGCGCTGG
>NZ_JBSGDA010000058.1:0-4396 GCF_053602135.1 Nocardia sp. NPDC004573 | reverse complement strand
GCATTTGGTCGGATGATTCGAAGCGCAGGAAACCCGACCAGGTGTGCACCGCGACGAGTTCGACGCCGCGGAAAGCGGCTTCATCGAAGGCGATCTCTATGGCCTGCACGCTGCTGCGTGAGCCGTCTACGCCGACCACCACCGGTCTGTCCGGTGGCGCGGTGGTCTCCGGGATGACCGCGACCGGGCATGCCGCGTGCCGTGCCAGGGCGGTGCTCACCGAACCCAGGAGTCTGCGGTTGATGGCGCCGAGCCCGTGGGTGCCCAGGACGAGCAGTCGCGCGGCCTTCGAGCGATCGCGCAGGACCGGGATCGCGGGCGCGTCCACCAGTTCGGTGGTGATCTCGAGTTCGGCGATCGGCGCGGATTCGGAGATGGCGGTCGCGCGGGCGGTTTCGAGCGCGTCCAGCCCGCCTTGCCGATAGCTGTCGAAGTCGAACTGGCCGAGTTCGAAGCCCGATCCGAAGTCACCGAGCACACCGATCGCGTAGATGAGGTGTAGCGGCACGGTGCGCCGAGCGGCATCGATGGCAGCCCAGCGCAGTGCCGCAAGCGCGACGGGTGAGCCGTCGACGCCGACCAGGACAGGCCGATTGCTGATCGCGGACATCTGTTTCGCCTCTCTGCTTGCCTGGGCCGGTGCGCCTCGGGGCCGTCGCGAGTCACTGCGGTGCGGAGGCGGTGGTGAGATGCTCGGCGATGAGGATGCGGTGAGCTTGCTGGGCCGCGTCGGCCCGGCGTCGATCGTCGATGCTCGGCAACTGTTCGAGCCCGCGAGCGAGAACCGCGATGGTGTCACCGAGCAGCAGGACCCGGTGTTCCGGCTCGTCGAGTCGCTCGGTCAGCGCGCCCGGCTCGCCACTGATCTTCTCGCGCAGCAACGCGCGCAGTCGCGTCGGCGGCTCGGTGACGATCCGGCGGGCGAGGTGCGAAGACGCTTCGAGTGAATCGCTCGAAGGGGACATGAGCATCAGACTCGTCCCGATGTCCATGGCGCGCCTAGGGTCCGATGGCCCCGGCCGGAACGTCCGAGGACCCTCCATCGAGAGTTGTCCCGGACCGGGCCGCCACCGACCGAGCCGTACGTGACGACACTGAGAGCCTGCCTGTGCAACCCGGAGTGCACGGACCGGGCGGCCGTCTCATAGGAGTGCCGTATTCGACAATGCCCGGACAACGGGATCATCTGCACGCATGCGGGCCTCCCCACCGGCGTCAGGGCATGCTCGGTCCGATATCCGAGTATGCGCCGAATGGCAGGGTACGGATCGCGGGCATCGGTGTTGGCCGGGAGAGCGACCAATGGCCCCCACACGGTGTGGAGTGCAGCGTCGACCTGCGACCAATGGCCCTACCGTCGGTTCGCGGCAGGTTGCGACGATGGGTCGGGATGGCAGCAGAGGAGGTCGACCCCATGTACGCGAAGGTAGGGGACTGGCTGATAGTCGAAGGTCGCAATCTCGGTGGTTCGGTCCGGCACGGGCTCATCGAGGAAGTGCACGGCACCGACGGAACGCCGCCTTATATGGTGCATTGGACCGATACGGGCCATCGGGCACTGACCTTCCCCGGGCCGGACGCACACGTAGTCACTCGTGATCAACTGCGTGCGCAGGAAGACATCGCGCAGCCGCGCCTGTCCTCCAGGCACTATCGAGGAAGCACACCTGCCGCGAAGTCAGCGCAAGCTTGACCAGGACAGTACCGGCAGGGTGAACACTATGACGGAGAACGCAATCCCACCGTGCGAACAGATCGGCCGGCCCACCGTCGTCGCCGTCGACGGTTCTGCCGTCTCCTACTACGCCGTGGCGTGGGCCGCAGCGGATGCGGCGCTGTACCGGCGCAAACTGTCCATCGTCACCTCTATTCGAACCGGCTTCGGTCCGGTACCTCGTTCGGTCGACACCGACGTGGTGCGGCGCCGGACCGCAGAGCGAGTTCTCGCCGAGGCCTGCGACGTGGCTCGCAAGGCCGCACTTGATGAGACACTGCCGGTGGAAGCCGACCTGATCGATGAGCCGGTCGCCACTTATCTGATCGATCGTTCGCGAGGATCGCGAATGGTGGTCGTCGGCAACCGCGGTCTGGGGGCGTTCAGGCGACGATTGCCCGGTTCGGTGAGCGCAGCGGTGATCAAGCACGCCCAATGCCCGGTCGGCATCGTTCGCTCCGCGCCCGCTACAGATGCGGAATCGGTGAGTGAACCGGTCCTGGTCGGAGTGGACGGAACACGCCACTGCCTACCGGCTGTGCTGCTGGCGTTCGAAGAAGCCTCGCGACGCGAGGTGGAGTTGATCGCTCTGCACGCGTGGAGCGATACGCGTGGGGCGAATCTCATTCCGACCTGGGACGCCGTGCGGGAGCTGGAAGACGCGGCGCTGGCGGAGAGTCTTGCGGGGTTCGGCGAGCGATATCCGGAGGTATCGGTACGGCGGATCTTGGTACACGACAGTCCGGTTCGCTGTCTGACGGAGGAATCGCGCAGCGCGCAGCTGCTGGTGGTAGGCAGTCGTAGGGGTAATCGCAAGGGTGCGACCGGAGTGCTGCCCTGCTCCATCACGTCCGCCCTGGCGAAGTCGGTGGAATGCCCGATCATCGTCGCTCGAACCTGAGACCAGGGATGCGGAAGGCGGCTCGCGGACATCGCGGGACCAACGGCTCTCCACTCGGCGACGATCGGACCTGCCCGGCTCGAAGTGCGGAAGACAACACTGAGGCGCGGAAGGAGGTCTGCGATGTTCTTCGATGATCGCCGCGACGCCGGACGTCGTCTGGGGAGTCGGCTGGAGTACCTCCGGGGCGAGGATGTCGTCGTGGTGGGACTGCCGCGCGGCGGCGTCCCCGTGGCCTACGAGGTCGCGCGGACGCTGGATGCGCCGCTGGATGTGATCGTGGTTCGCAAGCTCGGTGTGCCATACCAGCCGGAACTCGCATTCGGCGCGATCGGCGAAGATGACGTCCAAGTGATCAACGACGTGGTCGTCGGGTACACCAGGCTCACCCGCGAGGAGATCGCTACGGTAGAACGGCGCGAACGTGCAGAACTTCGGGGACGGACCGAACGGCTGCGGCGTACGCATCGGCGTATTCCGCTGCTAGGCCGCACTGTCGTCGTAGTCGATGACGGCATCGCCACCGGTGCGACGGCTCGAGCCGCCTGCGGGGTGGCGTGGGCACACGGCGCACAACGTGTCGTCCTGGCCGTTCCCGTCGCTCCGCGGGACACGCTGTCGGCGCTGCAGGAGGTGGCCGACGAGGTGGTCTGTCTGGAGTCGCCCACGTGGTTCGCCGCTGTCGGCCGCTGGTACCGCAGCTTCGGCCAAGTCACCGACGCCGAGGTCGAGTTGCTTCTCCGAGCTGCGGGAGACGGCCACACGCTGCACCGGACATCCCCCGATGATCCGCCGCTGTGTGATGAGGACATACAGATTCGGACAAGAGAAACGAGACTGTCCGGACACCTCAGCGTTCCCGAGGACCCGCTCGGGATGGTGATCTTCGTGCACGGCAGCGGCAGCAGCCGGCACAGCCCCCGCAACCGTCTCGTTGCCGAGGTGCTCAACCGAGCCGGGCTGGCCACCCTGCTCTTCGACCTGCTCACTCCGGAAGAGGAGATGGATCGGGCACGAGTTTTCGATATCCCGCTACTGTCGCGGCGATTGATCGACGTGACCCGATGGCTGCTCGGCCGGGCGGATATCACCGGCATGCGGATCGGGTACTTCGGGGCGAGCACGGGCGCTGCGGCGGCATTGCGAGCCGCGGCCGATCCCGGTGTGCCTGTCGCCGCCGTGGTGTCGCGTGGCGGACGGCCGGATCTGGCCGGATCGGCGCTCTCGGCGGTGCGCGCGCCGACGCTGCTGATCGTCGGCGGATACGACTGTCCCGTACTGGAGCTCAACCGTTCTGCGGCGCAGGAGATGTCGTGCGAGACGGTGCTGACCGTGGTGCCCGGTGCCACGCATCTGTTCATCGAGCCGGGTGCATTGGAGAAGGTCGCCGAGCTCGCGCGTGATTGGCTGGTCGCTCAGCTTGCGCCCGCACCGGCGGCCGACAGCGGAAATGGACGGACACACGCACGGCGATGACCCCGATCGCGGTTCTGCCCGGTGGCGGCGGTTCGAAGCGCGCCTGCGATCCGGGTTGCTGATCGTGCGTTCGCTGTTGCGGGCGGTGGGCCGATCCGGTCGAGCCATAACTCGACGTCACGCCGTACGGCCGACGTAGTGGTGGACAACCACCAGCATGGGGCTGCTGTACTGCGGATGCGTGCCGGCGTGGTGCGACGTGGTGCGGCGCGCCTTCGAGGTCAGCGCAGCGGTACTTGCCAGTGCAGCCGGGTGCCGGCGGGGCTGCCGTCCGGCCCGGTAGCGGCGGTGATGGTGAAGGTGCC
>NZ_JBSGDA010000057.1:0-5303 GCF_053602135.1 Nocardia sp. NPDC004573 | reverse complement strand
CGGCTGGCGATTGTTTTGCTGGGTTTTCGGACTCTGGTTTTTGATCTGATTGCATCTTTCGGGGTGTGATTGTGAGTCTTCAACGGAGAGTTTGATCCTGGCTCAGGACGAACGCTGGCGGCGTGCTTAACACATGCAAGTCGAGCGGTAAGGCCCTTCGGGGTACACGAGCGGCGAACGGGTGAGTAACACGTGGGTGATCTGCCTCGCACTTCGGGATAAGCCTGGGAAACTGGGTCTAATACCGGATATGACCACTGGCCGCATGGTTGGTGGTGGAAAGATTTATCGGTGCGAGATGGGCCCGCGGCCTATCAGCTTGTTGGTGGGGTAATGGCCTACCAAGGCGACGACGGGTAGCCGGCCTGAGAGGGCGACCGGCCACACTGGGACTGAGACACGGCCCAGACTCCTACGGGAGGCAGCAGTGGGGAATATTGCACAATGGGCGAAAGCCTGATGCAGCGACGCCGCGTGAGGGATGACGGCCTTCGGGTTGTAAACCTCTTTCGACAGGGACGAAGCGCAAGTGACGGTACCTGTAGAAGAAGCACCGGCCAACTACGTGCCAGCAGCCGCGGTAATACGTAGGGTGCGAGCGTTGTCCGGAATTACTGGGCGTAAAGAGCTTGTAGGCGGTTTGTCGCGTCGTCTGTGAAAACTCACAGCTCAACTGTGAGCTTGCAGGCGATACGGGCAGACTTGAGTACTGCAGGGGAGACTGGAATTCCTGGTGTAGCGGTGAAATGCGCAGATATCAGGAGGAACACCGGTGGCGAAGGCGGGTCTCTGGGCAGTAACTGACGCTGAGAAGCGAAAGCGTGGGTAGCGAACAGGATTAGATACCCTGGTAGTCCACGCCGTAAACGGTGGGCGCTAGGTGTGGGTTTCCTTCCACGGGATCCGTGCCGTAGCTAACGCATTAAGCGCCCCGCCTGGGGAGTACGGCCGCAAGGCTAAAACTCAAAGGAATTGACGGGGGCCCGCACAAGCGGCGGAGCATGTGGATTAATTCGATGCAACGCGAAGAACCTTACCTGGGTTTGACATACACCGGAAACCTGCAGAGATGTAGGCCCCCTTGTGGTCGGTGTACAGGTGGTGCATGGCTGTCGTCAGCTCGTGTCGTGAGATGTTGGGTTAAGTCCCGCAACGAGCGCAACCCTTGTCCTGTGTTGCCAGCGGATTATGCCGGGGACTCGCAGGAGACTGCCGGGGTCAACTCGGAGGAAGGTGGGGACGACGTCAAGTCATCATGCCCCTTATGTCCAGGGCTTCACACATGCTACAATGGCCGGTACAGAGGGCTGCGATACCGTGAGGTGGAGCGAATCCCTTAAAGCCGGTCTCAGTTCGGATCGGGGTCTGCAACTCGACCCCGTGAAGTTGGAGTCGCTAGTAATCGCAGATCAGCAACGCTGCGGTGAATACGTTCCCGGGCCTTGTACACACCGCCCGTCACGTCATGAAAGTCGGTAACACCCGAAGCCGGTGGCCTAACCCCTTGTGGGAGGGAGCCGTCGAAGGTGGGATCGGCGATTGGGACGAAGTCGTAACAAGGTAGCCGTACCGGAAGGTGCGGCTGGATCACCTCCTTTCTAAGGAGCATCTGCTCGGTCGCCTCGAACAGTCGAGGTCGGCTGTGCCAGAGCCGTTCATGTCCTCGAATGTAGGACTGCGGAGCTCATGGGTGGAACGCTGGCAGCTTCTTCGTATCGACGGTGGCCCTGTGTGGTTGCCGGCGGGGATATATCGACACACTGTTGGGTCCTGAAAGAACAGGCGTTCTTTCCAGGCAATATGACGACAAGGTCGAGCCGCGGTCATACCGGCTTCTTCGGGAGTGCTGGTGCCGCATGTGGTTTCGGTCTTGTGTGTTGTTTGAGAACTGCACAGTGGACGCGAGCATCTTTGTTTGTAAGTGTTTAAGAGCGTTCGGTGGATGCCTTGGCACCAGGAGCCGATGAAGGACGTAGGAGGCTGCGATAAGCCTCGGGGAGCTGTCAACCGAGCTGAGATCCGAGGATTTCCGAATGGGGAAACCCGGCACGAGTGATGTCGTGTCACCTGCCGCTGAATATATAGGCGGTTGGGAGGGAACGTGGGGAAGTGAAACATCTCAGTACCCACAGGAAGAGAAAACAATTGTGATTCCGTGAGTAGTGGCGAGCGAAAGCGGATGAGGCTAAACCATGCGTGTGTGATAGCCGGCAGGTGTTGCACGTGTGGGGTAGTGGGGCTCACTTTCCTATCACTGCCGTGGTAGGCAACAGTCAGAAAAGTGCGTGTTAGTCGAAGTGGTCTGGAACGGCCTGTCGTAGAGGGTGAGAATCCCGTAGGCGAAAATGCGTGCTCTGTTGTAGTGGGTGCCCGAGTAGCAGCGGGCCCGTGAAATCTGCTGTGAATCTGCCGGGACCACCCGGTAAGCCTGAATACTCCCTGGTGACCGATAGCGGACTAGTACCGTGAGGGAAAGGTGAAAAGTACCCCGGGAGGGGAGTGAAATAGTACCTGAAACCGGACGCTTACAATCCGTCAGAGCCTTCCCTTCGGGGTGGGGTGATGGCGTGCCTTTTGAAGAATGAGCCTGCGAGTCATCGGTGTGTGGCGAGGTTAACCCGTGTGGGGTAGCCGTAGCGAAAGCGAGTCCGAATAGGGCGTTTTGAGTCGCATGTCATGGACCCGAAGCGGAGTGATCTACCCATGGCCAGGGTGAAGCGACGGTAAGACGTCGTGGAGGCCCGAACCCACTTAGGTTGAAAACTGAGGGGATGAGCTGTGGGTAGGGGTGAAAGGCCAATCAAACTCCGTGATAGCTGGTTCTCCCCGAAATGCATTTAGGTGCAGCGTCACGTGTTTCACATCGGAGGTAGAGCTACTGGATGGCCTAGGGGGCCCACAAGCTTACCGAAGTCAGCCAAACTCCGAATGCCGGTGTGTGAGAGCGTGGCAGTGAGACTGCGGGGGATAAGCTTCGTAGTCGAGAGGGAAACAGCCCAGATCGCCGGCTAAGGCCCCTAAGCGTGTACTAAGTGGAAAAGGATGTGGGGTCGCGAAGACAACCAGGAGGTTGGCTTAGAAGCAGCCACCCTTGAAAGAGTGCGTAATAGCTCACTGGTCAAGTGATCCTGCGCCGACAATGTAGCGGGGCTCAAGTACACCGCCGAAGCCGCGGCACTCCAGCGTTTGCCTGCTTTCGAGCCAGGTGTTGGGGTGGGTAGGGGAGCGTCGTGCAGCCGTGGAAGTCACAGGGTGACCTAGTGGTGGAGGCTGTGCGAGTGAGAATGCAGGCATGAGTAGCGAAAGACGAGTGAGAAACTCGTCCGCCGAATGACCAAGGGTTCCTGGGCCAGGTTAATCCGCCCAGGGTGAGTCGGGACCTAAGGCGAGGCCGACAGGCGTAGTCGATGGACAACGGGTTGATATTCCCGTACCCGTGTATCCGCGCCCAGTGGCGAATCAGTGGTGCTAAGTGCCCAAATGTGGATGGACTTCCTTCGGGGAGCTTGAAGCGGCTGCGCACGACCCCTGCTGTAGTAGTCAAGCGATGGGGTGACGCAGGAAGGTAGCTGGGCCAGGTGATGGAATACCTGGTGTAAGCGTGTAGGGCGAGTGGTAGGCAAATCCGTCACTCATGTGCCTGAGACGTGATGCGTAGCCGATTGAGGCGAATTCAGTGATCCTATGCTGCCGAGAAAAGCCTCTAGTGAGTTGGTACACGGCCCGTACCCCAAACCGACACAGGTGGTCAGGTAGAGAATACCGAGGCGATCGAGAGAACTGTGGTTAAGGAACTCGGCAAAATGCCCCCGTAACTTCGGGAGAAGGGGGACCACGTCTGGTGATGATCCTTGCGGTCTGAGCTGGGTGTGGTCGCAGAGACCAGAGAGAAGCGACTGTTTACTAAAAACACAGGTCCGTGCGAAGTCGTAAGACGATGTATACGGACTGACGCCTGCCCGGTGCCGGAAGGTTAAGAGGACCGGTTAGCCATTTCGGTGGCGAAGCTGAGAATTTAAGCCCCGGTAAACGGCGGTGGTAACTATAACCATCCTAAGGTAGCGAAATTCCTTGTCGGGTAAGTTCCGACCTGCACGAATGGCGTAACGACTTCTCTGCTGTCTCAACCACAGACTCGGCGAAATTGCATTACGAGTAAAGATGCTCGTTACGCGCGGCAGGACGAAAAGACCCCGGGACCTTCACTATAGCTTGGTATTGGTGTTCGGTACGGTTTGTGTAGGATAGGTGGGAGACTGTGAAGCGGGCACGCCAGTGTTCGTGGAGTCGTCGTTGAAATACCACTCTGGTCGTATTGGACTTCTAACCTCGGACCCTGATCGGGTTCAGGGACAGTGCCTGGTGGGTAGTTTAACTGGGGCGGTTGCCTCCCAAAATGTAACGGAGGCGCCCAAAGGTTCCCTCAGCCTGGTTGGCAATCAGGTGTCGAGTGCAAGTGCACAAGGGAGCTTGACTGTGAGACTGACGGGTCGAGCAGGGACGAAAG
Source organism: Nocardia sp. NPDC004573 (assembly GCF_053602135.1). Taxonomy (NCBI): domain Bacteria; kingdom Bacillati; phylum Actinomycetota; class Actinomycetes; order Mycobacteriales; family Nocardiaceae; genus Nocardia; species Nocardia sp. NPDC004573. The sequence continues at coordinate 796 of NZ_JBSGDA010000057.1, read as the reverse complement.
TCGGGACTAGTGATCCGGCACCGGCATGTGGAAGCGGTGTCGCTCAACGGATAAAAGGTACCCCGGGGATAACAGGCTGATCTTCCCCAAGAGTCCATATCGACGGGATGGTTTGGCACCTCGATGTCGGCTCGTCGCATCCTGGGGCTGGAGTAGGTCCCAAGGGTTGGGCTGTTCGCCCATTAAAGCGGCACGCGAGCTGGGTTTAGAACGTCGTGAGACAGTTCGGTCTCTATCCGCCGCGCGCGTCAGAAACTTGAGGAAGGCTGTCCCTAGTACGAGAGGACCGGGACGGACGAACCTCTGGTGTGCCAGTTGTCCTGCCAAGGGCACTGCTGGTTGGCTACGTTCGGAAGGGATAACCGCTGAAAGCATCTAAGCGGGAAGCCTGTTCCAAGATGAGGTTTCTCACCACCTTCGAGTGGTTAAGGCCCCCTACAGACCATGGGGTTGATAGGCCGGAACTGGAAGCACGGTAACGTGTGGAGGTGACCGGTACTAATCGGCCGAGGACTTACCAACAAAGGTTGCTACGCGTCCACTGTGCGGTATCTGAAACAACACACAGATACCCCTTTACGACATGATTCACCGTGTCACCCAACCCGGCGCAACCGGGTTGGTGGGTGTGGTGAACGGGTCGCGGGGGTGTGGTGGATAGTTTCATAGAGTTACGGCGGCCATAGCGGTGGGGAAACGCCCGGTCCCATTCCGAACCCGGAAGCTAAGCCTGCCAGCGCCGATGGTACTGCACTCGACAGGGTGTGGGAGAGTAGGACACCGCCGGAACATCCTT
>NZ_JBSGDA010000056.1:0-5634 GCF_053602135.1 Nocardia sp. NPDC004573 | reverse complement strand
CACCCGCGCACCGACCGCCGCGCCGAGACGTGCCACGACCTGTGTGGCGACCAACGAGTTACCGCCGAGCGCGAAGAAATCGTCATCCGCGCCGACCCGGTTCAGCGCGAGCACCTCACCGAACACCCCGGCCACGATCTCCTCGATCGCCGTCACGGGCGCACGGAACTGCTTGGTCTCGAACGTGGGCTCCGGCAGCGCCTTACGGTCCAGCTTGCCGCTGGAGTTGAGCGGGAAAGCATCCAGCGCCACGATGGCCGCAGGGACCATGTAGGCGGGCAAGGTCTCGCCGACAGCGGACCGCAGTGCCTGCGCGTCGATCCGGTCGCCCGGCGCGGGGACGACGTAGGCGACGAGCTGATCGCCCAGCGACGATGCCGCGACCAGGGCGACCGCCTGGCTCACCGAAGGCTGCGCCAGCAGCGCCGTCTCGATCTCCCCCAGCTCGATCCGCTGACCACGGAACTTCACCTGGAAATCGGTCCGGCCGAGGTAGTCCAGCACCGCGTCGTCGGCGTCCTTGCGCCACACGACGAGGTCGCCCGTACGGTACATCCGCTCGCCGTTGCCGAACGGATTGGCGACGAACCGGTCGGCGGTCAGGTCGGGACGCCGCACGTAACCGCGAGCCAGCTGATCACCCGCGAGATACAGCTCCCCTGGCACGCCCACCGGCACCGGCCGCAACCACGAGTCCAGCACGTAGACCTGGGTGTTCCACTGCGGCAGGCCGATCGGCACAGTGCGCTCGTCGGCAGCCGCGGGCCAATAGGTCACCGAGACGGCCGCCTCGGTGGGGCCGTACAGGTTGTGCACGGCGGCGTCGGACACCGCCTGCATCGCGCCCACGGTCTCCGGCGGCAGCGCCTCGCCGATCACGAAGACGTGTTTCAGCGTCGGGCAGCTGCCCGGCGCGGTGTGCGCGGCGAAGACCGTCAGCATGGACGGCACGAAGTCGGTCACCGTCACGCCTTGCGCCGCGATGGTTTCCGCGACGTAAGCGGGATCGCGATGTCCGTCCGGCGTGGCGACGACGAGTTTCGCGCCCACGCGCAGCGGCATGAAGTAACCCCACAGCGAGACGTCGAACGTCGTCGCCGTCTTCTGCAAGTACACATCGTCCGGACCCAGCGGATACTCCGCGAGCATCCACGCGATCTGGTTGTTGATCGCCGCATGGGACACCGCGACGCCCTTGGGACGTCCGGTGGACCCGGAGGTGAAGATCACGTACGCGGGATGCTGCGGCAACACCGGACGCAGCAGTTCCTCCGCGCGCACCGGCGAATCATCGAATCCGTCGAGATCCAGCGTGTCCACGGCGAGGGCCGCGACGTCGCCCGGCAGCGCCGCCGCGTCCGCAGCGGTCGTCACCACGCACAGCGGGCGAGCGGTGTCCAGGATGTGCGCGATGCGGTCGGCCGGATGATCCGGATCCAACGGCACATACGCCCCGCCCGCCGCCACGATCGCATACATCCCCACCACGAGATCCAACGATCGACGAACCGCCAACCCCACCAACGACTCCGCACCCACACCCTGCGAAATCAACAACCGCGCCAAACGATTCACCCGCGCATCGAACGCACGGAACGTCAACTCCGCACCCTCGTAGGCGATGGCGATCGCGTCCGGATGAGCCTCGACCGCACGGCGATACCCGTCCAGCAGCAACTCGGAGCGAACCGGGTACCGGGTGTCGTTCCACTCGTGCAGGATGCGATCCCGCTCGACCATGCTGAGCAGGTCGACCCCGCCCAGCGCGCGCTCGGGATCGGCAGCGACGGTGCGCAGCAACCGGTTCAGGCGCGCGGCGAAATCGGCGATCGATCCCTCGTCGAACAGATCGGTGGCATAGGTGAACACGGCGGCCAGGCCCGTGTCCGAGCCTTCCTGCGGCGTCACCGTCAGCTGCAGATCGAATTTGGCCACGGCACCGTCGAATTCGACCGCCGCGACGGACAGGTCGGGCAGCTCGAGCCGCGCCTGTTCCATGTTCTGGAAGAACAGCGCGACCTGGAACAGCGGGTGATGTGCCTGCGACCGCACCGGGTCGAGCACCTCGACCAACCGCTCGAACGGCAACTCGGCATGCGAGAACGCCGCCAGGTCGCGCTCCTTGGTCGCGGCCAGCAGTTCGGCGAACGAAGACGCCGGATCGACCAGGGTCCGCAACACCAGCGTGTTGACGAACATGCCGACCAAGTCGTCGAGCTCCGCCTCGCCGCGACCGGCGACCGGCGTACCGATCGTGATGTCGGTGGTGCCCGACAAGCGGGCCAGCAACGCCGCGAAAGCGGCGTGCACCACCATGAACAGCGAAGCACCGTGCGCGTGCGCCAGCTCGTCGAGCCGTGCCCTGGTCGGTGCGTCGACGGTGAAGGCGTAGACGCCGCCACGACCCGACGGCAAGGCGGGACGCGGCCGATCCATCGGGAGGTCGAGCCGATCGGGGATGCCCGCGAGGGCCTCGCGCCAGAAAGCGATCTGCGTCGCGGCCACCGAGCGAGGGTCGTTCTCGTCGCCGAGCACGGCGTGTTGCCACAACGTGTAGTCGGCGTACTGCACCGGCAGCGGTTCCCAGCCTGGTGCGGTGCCCGCGCCGCGCGCGACATAGGCGGTCATCAGGTCGCGCACCAGCGGGGCTATGGACGTACCGTCGGCCGCGATGTGGTGCACGACGACGGCTAGGACGTAGTCGTCGGAGCCGATCCGCGCGAGCGAGAGCCGCAGCGGCACCTCGGCCGCCACGTCGAACCCGGCGGCGGCGAACGTCCCGAGCCACGCAGGCAGTTCGTCGGCCGTCAGGCTGTGCGGCGTCAGGTCGGGGACGGCCTGCTCGGCAGGCAACACCACCTGATACCCCGTACCATCCACCGCCGGATACACCGTCCGCAACGTCTCATGACGCCCGACCACATCCGCGACCGCCGCCCGCAACGCCGCCACATCCAACACACCCGACAACCGCACCGCGAACGGAATATTGTTCCCCGCCGAACCGGTATCGAACTGATTCAAAAACCACATCCGCCGCTGCGCCAACGACAACGGCACCCGCTCCGGACGCTGCAGCGCCACCAGTGCCGGACGCTGCGCGCCGGTGTCGAATTCGGCGAGCCGGGCGGCCAGCAGCGCGACCGTCGGCGCTTCGAACACCGTCCGCGCGGGCACCCGCGCGCCGATCGACGCGCCGAGCCGGGCCGCGACCTGCGTCGCGATCAGCGAATTGCCGCCCAGCTCGAAGAAATCGTCGTCCGCGCCGATCTCGTCACCGGCGCTGAGCAGTTCGCCGAACACACCCGCCACCAGTTGCTCCAGCGCTCCCGACGGCGCGCGGAACTCCTTGGTCTGCAATTGCGGCGCGGGCAGCGCACGACGATCCAGCTTGCCCACCGGGGTCAGCGGGATCTCCTCCAGCACGGTGAGCGAAGTCGGCACCATGTGGACCGGCAGGCTGCGCTCGGCGTGCGCGAGCAGCTCGCCGGTGTCGATCGAGTGTCCGGTGGCCGCGTGCACATAGGACGCGAGAATCGTCGCGCCGCTGTCCAATTGATGCCCGACGGTGACCGCGAAGTCCACCGCGTCGTGCGCGGCCAGCACCGCGTCGATCTCACCCAGCTCGATCCGGAAGCCCCGGATCTTCACCTGGAAATCGTTGCGACCCAGATACTCCAACTCACCGTTCGGCGTCCAACGCACCAGGTCACCCGTGCGATACAGCCGAGAGTGGTTCGGGTCGAACGGATTCGGGACGAAACGCACGGCGGTGAGGCCGGGGCGCAACTGGTAGCCGCGAGCCAGTTGAGGCCCGCCGATGTACAGCTCGCCGATCACGCCGATGGGGACCGGCACCAGGCGCTCGTCCAGCACGTACTCGGTGGTGGTCTGGATCGGCGCGCCGATCGTCACCGGTTCGCCGGGCACCAGCGGCGCGCTGATGTTCGTCATGATCGTGGTCTCGGTCGGGCCGTACCCGTTGTAGAACTCGCGCTCGCCGTCGGCGATCGGACGCACCCAGCGCCGCACCAGCTCCGGCGGGCACGCCTCGCCGCCGGCCACCACCACGCGCAACTCGTCCAGCCCCGTCGGATCCACCGACGCGAGCGCAGCCGGGGTGATGAACGCGTGCGTCACGGCTTCGCGGCGCAGGAGCGCGGCGAGTTCGTCACCGCCGTAGACCGTCGGCGCGACCACGACCATGGTGGCCGCGCCGCCGAGCGCGAGCAGCAACTCCAGCACCGAGGCGTCGAACGACGGCGACGCGAAATGCAGCGTCCGCGACGCACTCGTCACCCGATACCGGTCCCGCTGCTCGGCACAGAAACCGGCCAGCCCGGCCTGCGTGACCACCACGCCCTTCGGCATGCCGGTCGATCCCGAGGTGTAGATGACGTAAGCCGGATGCTCGGCGCGCAGTTGCCGCAGCCGATCCGCATAGGTGACCGGTTCGGTCGGGTAGTCCTCCAGGGCCCGGGTGCAGCTGTCGGAATCGATGACCAGCCACTCGATCTCGCTGGGCAGGTCCTCCACCACGCGCGCGACGGCGAGTCCGAGCACGGCGCCGGAGTCCTTCACCATGTGCTCGACGCGGTCGGCCGGATAATTCGGATCCACCGGCACGAACCCCGCACCGGTCTTCGCCACCGCCCACACCGCAACCACGGACTCCACCGACCGCGGAATACCCACCGCGACCAGATCCTCCGGACCGACCCCCCGATCGATGAGCAGCCGCGCCAACCGCGTGGACCTGGCGTCGAGTTCCGCGTAGGTGAGGTGTCCCCGAGAGCTGACCGCGTCGGCGAAAACGACCGCGGTACCGGTCGGATTCGCTTCGACGGCAGTTGCCATCAGTTGCGGGAGGGTAGTGACTCTAGGTCGCCGGGTGCGCGTGGGCCGCACCCGCGCGGGCCGCGTCACGCGAGCCCCGCTTCGTGCTTCCTGATTCCCCATCCTTGAGCCGGAAGACTATTCCCCGACAAGCGAAACATGAAAACTCTGCACATCCTGCCTGTAAGAACACGTCCTTGACACATTTCCAGCGGACGCCCTGATACAGCAAACCAACCGGCTGTGTGCATGGTCACACAACCGGGGGCTTGCATCTGACCGCGAATCGCTTCACTCGGCGCCGAACAGTTCGGTGAGCTCGACGATAGCGGTCACAGTCGTCCAGGGCCCCGCGGGCACGCGGCCGACACCATTGTCGAGCACCACGGCCTGCAAGTCCTCCAATGCCGTCGGGTCGAGCGTGTCCAGCCCGGCCCGATCCGTCACCAGATGAGTTACCCATTCGTCGGCCAGCGACTCGGTCAGCGCGCCGTCCGCGTCGACCAGCACCACCGACGCGCCCACGGATCCGGCGGCCACCACTTCGACCAGCGCGGCCGGCGACTGCGCGCTGCCGTGCTGGAAGGTGCGCGATTCGAAGGTCAGCTCGGTGCGCGCGCGCAGCCGTCCAGCGGCCGTCGCGAGGTCGTCGTAGCTCAGGATCTGCTCCCCGACGAAAGCCGGATCGCTGCCGCGCAGGGCCCGGGTGCGGTGGGCGTAGGTGACCGGGCGGGGGGATTCGGCGGCGATCTCGGCGACGAGGGTGGGGTCGTCGAGGGCGAGCCAGTCCAGGGCGTC
>NZ_JBSGDA010000055.1:0-5981 GCF_053602135.1 Nocardia sp. NPDC004573 | reverse complement strand
GTGTGCGCGACCGCCGCTTGCTCCTTCGTCGCGTACGCGGCGGCCGCGCACACGCGAGCCGGACCGCGAACGGGCAATGCTCGGTCTCGCTTCGCTCGAAACCTGTAGTCGAGGCGAGCCGGGCACGGCTGCGTGCACACGCAGAACCAAAGCACGCGACCGACAGACTTCTTGTCCCGCCGTCACGCTCCCGGCCGCCGCACCCCCTCTCGCGGCACACGGCGAAAATCGCCCCTCCGCCCACGCGGACAGCCACGCGGACGCGAGACGGGCCCCGCGAGCTCCGTCCAGCTTCGCTCGACCCCGTAGTCGAAGCGAGCCGGGCACATCAGCATGGACACGCAGGACCGAGAGCACGCGCCCCGGAGCTTATGATCGCGCCGCGACAAGCTTGTGGCCGCCGCACTTCTTGGGCCCTTCGGACCGACTGTCGCAATGGACCGCAGCCCCGTTTGCAGCAGGACGAGAGGACGACCACTGTCGACCGATTCCCGTGCATGCTTTTCCTCGACACACGACGAACTCGATGGCCGCTCGTCACCCCCACCACGCGAGAGCCGGGGCCGTGAAACGACTGATGGCCGCCCACGTCGGGGCGGCCATCGGCGCGGGGTGTCGCCCCGCCGGGGTCAGACGCGGACGATCAGCGCGTCGCCCTGCCCGCCGCCGCCGCAGAGCGCGGCCGCGCCGACGCCGCCGCCGCGGCGCTTGAGCTCCAGCACCAGGTGCAGCAGGATGCGGGCGCCGGACATGCCCAGGGGGTGCCCGATGGCGATCGCGCCACCGTTGACATTCACCTTCTCCGGGTCGATGCCCAGCTTGCGGGTGGACGCGACGCCGACCGCGGCGAACGCCTCGTTGATCTCCACCAGGTCCAGGTCGGCGGGTGAGATGCCCTCGCGCGCGCAGGCTTTGGCGATCGCGTTCGCGGGCTGGTCCTGCAAGGTCGAGTCCGGGCCCGCGACCACGCCCGCCGCGCCGATCTCGGCGATCCAGGACAACCCGAGCGACTGCGCCTTCTCCTTGCTCATCACCACGACCGCGGCGGCGCCGTCGGAGATCTGCGACGCGGTCCCCGCGGTGATGGTGCCGTCTTTGCGGAACGCCGGGCGCAGCTTGGCCAGCGACTCCACCGTGGTGTCCGCGCGGATGCCCTCGTCCGTGGTCACCAGCACCGGATCGCCCTTGCGCTGCGGCACCGCGACCGGAACCACCTCGTCGTCGAAGACGCCGTTCTTCCACGCCGCCGCCGCGCGCTGGTGCGAAGCGGCCGCGAACGCGTCCTGGTCCTCCCGGCTGATCCGGTCGGTCTCGTTGCGCTGCTCGGTGAGCGCGCCCATGGCCTGATCGGTGAAGATGTCGTGCAGACCGTCGTAGGCCATGTGGTCGCGCAGCGTCACATCGCCGTACTTGAAGCCCTCCCTGCTCTTCTCCAGCAGGTGCGGCGCCTGGCTCATCGACTCCTGACCGCCCGCGACGACGATCTCGTACTCGCCCGCCCGGATCAGCTGATCGGCCAGCGCGATCGCGTTGATGCCGGACAGGCAGACCTTGTTCAGCGTCAGCGCGGGCACGTCCATCGGGATGCCGGCGGCGACCGCCGCCTGCCGGGCCGGAATCTGCCCCGCGCCCGCGGTGAGCACCTGACCCATGATCACGTAGTCGACCTGGTCGGGCGCGACGCCGCCCTTCTCCAGCGCCGCCTTGATCGCGAACCCGCCCAGATCGGAACCGCTGAAGTCCTTCAGACCTCCGAGCAGCCTGCCGACCGGGGTACGCGCACCGGAGACGATCACGGAAGTGGTCACGACGAGCCTCGCATTCGTAGATCGGACCTGCCTCGCGCCCACATCGGGCCGCGCGAGAGCAGGTGTTCCTACTCAACGGTAGCGGGTGGGTCCCGCGCGCCCCGGGCCAGGTCGCGCTACTTTCGAAGGGTGAGCAACGTTATCGAACAGTCATCTTTCATCCCGGCGGATTACGTGACCGCGGTCGACCACGTCGGCATCGCGGTGCCGGACCTGGATGCCGCGGTCGCCTGGTACGCCGAGAACCTCGGCATGGTCGAGACCCACCGCGAGGTCAACGAGGCTCAGGGCGTGCACGAGGCGATGCTGTCGCTGCCCGGCGCTCCCGACCGCGCCACTGCCCTGCAGTTGCTGGCCCCGCTCGACGCGGAATCCACCATCGCGAAGTTCATCGACCGCAGCGGGCCGGGCTTGCAGCAACTGGCCTACCGGGTGACCGACATCGAGGCCGTCTCGGCGCACCTGCGCGCCAAGGGTCTGCGTTTGCTGTACGAGGCGCCACGGCACGGAACCGCCGATTCCCGCATCAATTTCATCCACCCGAAGGATGCTGGAGGTGTGCTGATCGAGTTGGTCGAACCGAACGCGAATGTTACGCACTAGTATCGCCGTCAGGCGGGGAAAACTCGTTGGAATGACATTCGCAGTCGAGTCACCATCGGCTGCCCCCAGGCTGTAGTTTGTGTGCCATGTCGTCACCCGAGTCCGATCGCAATCGCTTCGTTGCACTGCCCTTCACCGTTGTGCGCAAGGGTTATGCGCAAGACGAGGTGCGTAATTACTTCGACCGCTTCGACGCGGAACTGAGAGTCACCGCCACCGACCGCGATGCGGCTGCGGCACAAGCACGTAACCTCGCGAGCCAGCTGGAAGACGCGCGCGACGAGATCGACGAACTCCGCAAGGAGGTCGACCGACTCTCGGTGCCGCCGACCACCGCGGAAGGCATGTCCGACCGCATCTCCCGTATGCTCCGGCTCGCCTCCGACGAGGCGTCCGAGGTCCGTGCCCTGGCCCAGGCCGAGGCTGCGGAGATGGTGTCGATCGCCGAGCAGCAGGCCACCGAGATGCGGGGCAAGTACGAGTCGCTGCTCGCGGAGACCAAGGAGAAGCGCGAGGCGCTCGAGATCGAGTTCGAGCAGACCCTCGCGAACGCACGCACCGAATCCGCCAAGATCATCGAGGCCGCTCAGGCCGAGGCCGACCGCATCGCGAAGGAAGCCGACGCGAAGCGCAAGGCCACCCAGCAGGACTTCGAGGCCACCATGGCCGAGCGTCGCACCAAACTCACCCGCGCCATGGAGGAGCTGGAAGCCACCAGCCGCGCCGAGGCCGCCCAGCGGATCAAGGACGCGACCGACGAGGCCAACCGCCTCATCACCTCCGCCACCCAGACCTCCGAGCGCAAGATCGCGCACGCGAAGGAACTGGCCGAGGAGATGCGCGTGCTGCGCGGCCGCGTGCTCGCCCAGCTGCTCGGTATCCGCGGACAGCTCGACTCGGTGCCCGCGATGCTCGCCGCGGTCAACCGGGAGAGCGAATTGCTCGACGGCGTCCCGGACCAGCGCAAGTCGATCGGCGGCAACACCAAGTCGGTCACCGGTTCCCGGCAGAAGGCGATTCCCGAGGTCGCCACCGAGGACGAGGACATCGACTCGGACGAGCGCGAGAGCGCCGACATCAGCAACTGACGTCGGGCCAACGGCGACAGTAGCGCTATCTCGACCCAATTCACCGAAGGCCGCCCCTGCCAGGGCGGCCTTCCCTAATTCCAGCCTCGGCCGAACCCACACGGCCCCCATGCCATTCGACAGACGCGCGTGGCACTCGTCGAGCGGGTTCTGTGTCGGTCATCTCGCGCAGCCTCCAGGACGACAACACGCCGCAACGGCACAGAACGCGACCACCCGTTCGCGACGGCGACGAGCGGCAGCCCACTAAGCCGGTGACGATCAAGACTCAGAAGGCCGGTGGCCGCGGTAAGGCCGGTGGTTGTCAAGTACGCCGCGCCCCCGGAGGACGCGCTCCCGCACGCGCATCCCCGGATTCCGCGTGAGCACAGCACAGTCGCCGCCGACACCATCCCGACGCGCTCGATACGCCGAGCGCGGGCTTGCGGCATACCTGACGCGGCACACATGCCCGGCTGGACGAGTCAGGACCACCGACGAGTGATCCGGCGGGTCCGGCGGCCGTTCCAGCAGCCACGATGCCAATGCCGCCGATCGTCCTCTCCGCCGTACGCGGGCCAGGCGACGATGTGCGCGACCCCGGGCGGAATCTCATGGTCACAGCCGGGGCAGCGATAGGTCTTCATCGCACGGGTGCCCGGGATGGCGCGGACCACATAGGTGTCATCACCGTCCGGACCCGATTCGGTGCGTCCGAAAACATCCCCGAGCGGCGCGCCACCCGTCGGCCGGCGATCAGCGTAGCGATCCGAGCGCGGTTTCCGGCGGGGCATGCGACAAGCCTATTACCCGCCCGCTCACGCCCCGCATGCCCCCGAACTCAGAACAGGCGGAATTCGTTGCTCTCCGTGCCGCGCAGGGCGTCGTAATCCAGTGTGAGGCAGCGGATCCCGCGATCCTCGGCGAGCGTGCGCGCCTGCGGCTTGATCTGCTGGGCGGCGAAGACGCCCACGACCGGAGCGAGCAGCGGATCCCGGTTCAGCAACTCCAGGTAGCGGGTGAGCTGTTCGACGCCGTCGATCTCACCGCGCCGTTTGATCTCCACCGCCACGGTTGCGCCGTCGGCGTCCCGGCACAGCAGGTCCACCGGACCGATCGCGGTCATGTACTCGCGACGGATGAGCGAGAAGCCGGCCCCGAGCGTGTGCACATGCTCGGCCAGCAGCTCTTGGAGATGAGCCTCCACCCCGTCTTTCACCAAGCCCGGATCGACGCCGAGTTCGTGGGAGGAGTCGTGTTCGATGTTCTCGATGGTGATGCGGAGTTCCTCACCGGCCTTGTTGGTGACGACCCATAGTGCCTTCGCACCGTCCGGCAGTTGCGCGTCCCCGTCGCGTTCCTCCAACCAGCACGGCGGGCTCATCCAATTCAGCGGCTTGTACGAGCCACCGTCGGAATGCACGAGCACCGAACCGTCCGCTTTCATCAGCAGCAGTCTGCGGGCCATCGGCAGATGGGCGGTGAGCCGCCCCACGTAGTCGACCTGACAGCGAGCAATCACTAGGCGCACCCAAGCACTGTAGGCGAGCGGCGCGCGACGGTCGCGGTCAGCCCATGAGCAGCGTCCCGGCGAGGATCGCGCTCGCCGCGAGCAGGGCGCTCTCGAGCCGGGTGAGCCGATGCACGGGGGTGGTGGCCCTGGTCGTCATGAGAAAGCCGACCGCGGTCCCGATCATGAACGCCACCAGATGTCCGACGTGGGTGAACGTCTGCTCGATCAGCACGCCTTCGACCGCGACGATGAACCACAGCGTCGCCCAGGCGATGCGCCACCGGTGCGGCACCGCCGCCACCAGCGCGCCGATCAGCGCCATGGCGCCGTAGCTGACGCCGACGTCCTCGGCCCACCGGATGCTGGCCGGGACCCACCCTGCTTGCACACCGACCCACAGCCCCGCCGCGACGAGCAGGGTGGCGCCGATGTGACCGGCGAGGAAGACGCGCACCGCCCGCAGCGCGCCGAAGCGGAGCTCGGCGAGGGCGAGCAGACAGGCCAGCAGGGGAATGATGACCCACGATCCCACTACGTCGCCGATCACGAAGGCACTGGCCAGCAATGTCCCGAGGTGGCCGCTCAGCAGGTTGTGCAGGTTCGTGCTCGCGTGCAGCACCAACCTGGTCTGCGCGGAGTCGCTCAGCACCGAGAAGACCGCCGAGACGATGATCAGCCCGGACAGGTAGAGGGCCGTCGCGGGCAACCTCAGCTGCCGCCGACGCGATCGCGGCGGAGCGGCGGGGTCGAGCGGCGCCGAACGGGCCGGCGTCGTCGCGACGATCATGCGTACCTCCGTTGTCCGCGCAAGATTGACGATGCCACCCATGGTGCCTGGCCGCGCGGTGCGTACTCTAGGGATTCCCTGGAAATTTGCTGCAAAACACAGTTTCGTCCCGTAAATGGCGAAAGGCCCTCGACGGTGTCGAGGGCCTTTCGGGAAAGGATGTTCCGGCGGTGTCCTACTCTCCCACACCCTGTCGAGTGCAG
>NZ_JBSGDA010000054.1:0-5985 GCF_053602135.1 Nocardia sp. NPDC004573 | reverse complement strand
TGGCTGTGCACGGTGGTGTTCGATCTTGTTGCGCTCGGGAGGCGTGGTCGGGGCGAGTTGGGTGCGTCGGATTCGAGGGTCGGCCGCCTGGCACGCGGTTCAGCATGGTTGGCGCTGCTGGATTTGTCGCGTGCATGGCAGTAGCGCGAATGGGGGCCTGGCTGTGCACGGTGGTGTTCGATCTTGTTGCGCTCGGGAGGCGTGGTCGGGGCGAGTTGGGTGCGTCGGATTCGAGGGTCGGCCGCCTGGCACGTGGTTTCAGCATGGTTGGCGCTGCTGGATTTGTCGTCTGCATGGCAGTAACGCGAATGGGGTCTGGTTGTGAACAGTGGGTGCTCGGTCTCGCTTCGGGCGAAACGTGTGTTCGAGCTGGTGTGGTCGCGTGTGGCGATAAGTCGGTCTCACTCTGATCGGTTGAGTGAGGTCGGGTGTGATTGTTGTCGCATTACTCGGGCTGAACTGTTGCGGTGGCGCAGGCAGTCGCTTGCTCCTTTGTTGCGGAGCAGGGCGCCCGGGCGTGGTCCTCGAGGCGATCGGCACGGTTCGTGTTGCCGGGCGGTCGGAGGTGGATGGGGTGGCGCTACCCGGTGGATCGGCTTTGTTCCGTAGGCGTGCGCAGGCTGCGCGCGTGGTTGCCAGCGCGCGAGGCGGTGGGCGGCGTTATCGGTGGCCGTAGCGCAGTTCGTACAGGTCGCGGTCGTGTTCGGTGCACTTGCCGTGGTCGACCAGGTCTGGGTTGAGGCCGTGCTGGACCAAGCGGAAGCGGCGCCACACGTAGCTGAGGGCGACGGTGAAGACGACCATCGGGACGATCATCATCACGATCAAGCCGATCTTCAGCGGCATCGGTCCGGGGAACAGCAGCACCAGCGCGAAGAACGGGATGATCGGCCCGAGGAAACGGACGAGATAGCGTTCCATGGCCCCGTGCCCGACGAGGTCGTGGGTGACCCACTCGTGCAGCTCTTCGGGGAGCTCGCGGCCCAGATCGTAGGCGACCCGCTGCCTGAAGGTGGGGGTTTGCATATCACAAGGCTATGCCTGTGGTATAAGTCACCGCTAGTTTCCCGCGCCACTCACCCGCGTCCGTGCCTGCGCTCGTAGTCGAGCCGTTCGCGCTCGTCCCGGCGGCGGGCGTCGGCGTCCGCGAGCGCGGGGTCGAGACCGTGCTTGATCAGCCGATGGCGCCGGTAGACGTACAGCAGCGCCACCGTGAAGTAGATCAGCGGAATGTACAGCAGCGCCATCATCGCCAGACCCATCCACAACGGGCCGGGCAGCAGCAGGAAGAGCATGAGCACCGGAAGCACGGGCACCAGGAATCGCAGCAGATAGCGCCGCGTGGCCCCGGGCCCGACCAGGTCCTCGCGCACCCAGTCGGACATCGACTCCGGCAGGGTGCGGCCGAAGATATAGCCGACCTTTTGTCCGAACGAGGGGGTAGCGCTCACGCCTCCAGCATCCCGACCCCGCCGCCACCGGCGCAACTACGCCCATCCGCTTCGAGCAGCCGCACAAATTGCGGCCACAATCTCGCCTCATGGCGGCCGACGGACGCCGGCTCGAGACCGCGGCCTGGCACGCGACGCCTCCTGGCGCAACTGCTCGCCCTGTCGGCAATACTGAACCGCGTGCGGAGGGCCGATGTTCGAACCCTGACGCGCCAAGCGCACCCAACTCCCGGTTTCAAGCCATGAAAGGGGCTGCGGGGTGACGAAGTCGCGGCTAGTTGACAAAGCCCGCGTGGAACGCGGCGATCTGCGTCACCAGGTTGTGCGTCGTGTGCTGCACGGCGATCTTCACGAACGGTTCGATGGTCTTACCGAGGGCTCGCCCCGCCAGGCCGCCGGGCACTCGGAAGTCCACGATCGCGTCGACGGTGCACAAATCGTCGCCCTTGGCGTGGAACAGGAACGTGGATTCGACGTCGAAACCCTTGATCGACTCGACGCCGATCGCGAAGTTCTCCTCCCACCGGATCACCCGGATCCGCGATTTCAGCGAGGCTGGACCCAGCTTCATGTGCCCGTCGAACGTGGCGCCGACCCCTTCGGTCTGCTCGCCGACCGGAGTGAAGGACTGGATGCCGTGCAGGAATCGCGACAGGTTCCGGTAATCGTTCACGTAGGCGAACGCTGACTCGGCCGAGGCCTTGCAATCCTCGACGATCTTCACTTCGGTCATGCGCAGACCCTAACCGGGGCGTGACGATCCGGCTCAGGCTGTCACCGCCAGGGTGGCGGCCAGGCCGAAGGCGAGTGCCATCACGAGTACCTCGGCTACCGCGCGGCGTAACGACTCGTCGGCGTCCATCCGGTGGTCGGCCGCTTTCGGCACCCAGCTGCGCCGCCACCACCAGCCGAGAGCGAGCAAGCCGAGCAGCACCACGGTCTTCGCGAGCAGGATCCGGCCGTAGCCGGTGCTGACGAACGGAGCTATCCCTCCCACCCGGATCAGCCCGTTGAGCAGGCCGGTCACCGCCACGATCGCCACCAAGGGCAGCGCCACCGCCGAATATCTCGGCAGCGCCACCGCCCACTCGCCGCGGGTCCGCACGACCAGTGCCAGTGCGATCAGCAACCCCAACCAGGCGCTCGCCGCCAGCGCGTGCACCGCGGCGAGCACCGACCCGAACGCCTGCTGCGACATGTGTCCGGTGATCGGCCGCAACGCCAGTGCGACCGCGGCGAATACCAGCACCAGATCCGCGGAGGCGGACCCGGGCCGCCGGAAGGCCAGTGCCGCCCCGCAGGCCACCGTCGCGACGCCGACCAGGATCGCGATCCCGATCTGCCCGCCGCTGACGTCGACCAGATAGGTGCCGAACTCTTCGGCGCCGAGTTCGCGCACCGGAACGCCGACCACCTCGGCTGCCTCGAAGATCAGCACGGCGAATTCCGCCACCGCCCAGATTCCGGCGAGCACCGCGAGCAGCCGCCACGGTGTCGTCAACCGCGGCGTCACCTTGGGCAGCGCCGCCAATCCGAGTGCGGTCGCCCCGACGCCGTCGGCCACCACCCGCACCACGGCCTCGCCGGGCAGCGCGCCAGGCAGGATCAGCACCCAGGCGAGCGCTACCCCGAGCAACCCGGCCGGGAAGGCCGGGAGCAGAGCGGGCCATGGCATCCGGCCGGGGGCGCGTCGCGCGCCGCCTCGGCCGCCGGTCTTCACGTCGCTCACCGCTTCTGGTCGCGGCTCCTGCCGCCGAACAACGCGAACGCGAGTCCGCCGCCGAACAGCACCACCGCCCCGGCGACGAACACCCACAGCGGAATGCCGTCCGAGCCGTCGGAGCTGTCGTGAGCCTTCGCATTCGGTCTCGGTCCCGGCGTGCCGTTGCCCGGCTTGCTGAGCGTGAAGTGCCGCTTGCCGCTGACGGGGTGTCCGTCGGCCGAGGTCACCCGGTAGGCGATGGTGTATTCGCCGGTCGGCCCCAACTCGCCCAAGACGACGCTCACCGTATTGCCTTCGACCACGGGATCACCCTTGGACCAGAGGTTGCCGTCCGGTCCGACGACGGTGAGCGACGGAAAACTCGGCTGCAGTGCCTCGTTGAACGTCACGCTGGCGCGCTCGGGCCCGGCGTCCACGGTCGCATTGTCGTCCGGGACGCTTCCGGTGGCCGCGGAGTGCGCGGCGGCGACGCCGGTTGCGGCGATACCGAATCCGAGCAGGAACAGGCCGGCGACGAGGGCGGCGAGGAGTCGGCGGTTCATGCGCGACGTCCGCGAATGACAGTGCCGACGCCCAGCGCGACACCGAGCAGGCCGAGCGCGAGACCGATCCCGCCGAGCCAGCGGGCAGTCTCGTCCTCGTGCTCGGAGTCCTCGTCCGCGGCTTCGCTGCTCACTTTGTGCCCGTCCGAATCCTCTTTTCCGGCGGCCAGGGTGATGGACGGGGCCGGATGCTCGGGTTCGTCGCCGTCCTTCTCGACCGGTTGGTCCCAGCTGACCACCTTGCCGTCGGAATAGGTCTGTTTGGCGGGGAAGCTCACCGAATCCTGCGCGGGCAGAGGGCCGACGGACACCGCGAAGCGCTGGAACTGGCCGGGCGGGATACCCGGCGCGCCGGGATCGGCGGTCCAGGTGATCGCGGTGATCTCCTTCTTGTCGTTGCGTTCGACCTTGGCCGACCATCCGGGAATCGGCTCGGTCCGCGCCGATTTCAGGTTGGGCAGGGTGACGGTGAGCGCTGTGGTGCCCGCGGTGTCCGATTCGGTGGGCACCCGGAAGGTGGCGACGGCGTATCCGCCTTGGGTCGCGCCGGGAGCGTCCACTGTGACGTGGGCCGCGGCGGTGCCGGCCGCGAGCAGGACGAGTGCCGTTGTGGTGCAGGTCGTTCCGACGGCGCGCGAAAGAGAGCTGTGCATGCTGAAGCTTCCTGTGCGAAGGGAAAGGGGTGTCGGGCGGTCAGGCCGGCACCGGCGGCGCGCGCGGGCCGAGCGCACCGAGTGGAGCACAGCGATAGGGCGGAAGGCCGGAATACGGCCAGAGCGGCGCGCCGACGATCCGCACCCGCCGCGGCGGCGCGAGTATCGCGCGGAGTGCGCCGGAGGCGGCGGCGTAGAGCCGCTCGGTCAGCACGATCAGTGTCGCGCAGCCGATCGTCGCGACGATGTGCGCGAACAGCATCCCTCCCGTAGGCACTGGGGATGATGTTGCGCCGGAGCCCGTTCCGGCGTGGTCGTGGCCGAGCAGGACCGACAGGGCGACATGGCTCAGCAGCTGACCGGCGCCGAGTAACCCGGCCACGACGGACGGGTGCGCCCGCACGGTTCCCGCGACCGAACCGAATCCGGCGGCGATCAGCAACAGCAACGTCAGTTCGGTGGTGCCGGGCGCGCCTCCGCCCGCCGCCCCGTGCGCCGCCACGGCCAGGACGCCCACCAGCACGCCGACCAGGCCACCACGCAGGTGGCCGGCGCTCGGGTGCGGGGACATCGGGACGGGAACGCTCAGCGCACGCCGAGCCGCGCCAGGATGTCGGACTCGATCCCGGACAGTTCGTGGGAGATGGACGCGTGCACCGACCGGCGGCGGTTGGCCGGCATCTGGTCGGAGGTGTGCACCGCCGCCGTCAGACTGCCGAGACGGTCCTTGGTGGCGGTGACGAACTTCTGCGTCTCGCCCTTGTCCTTGCCGTCCTGCGCACCGATCTTCGCCAGCGCCGCCTCGGCATTCGTGATGCGTGCCTGCAGCTTGGCTCCGTGTCCGCTGAAGTCGCCGAGCTGGTCGATGCCCACGCCGAGTTGCTGGGCGCGGCGGGTGTCCAACTGCCCGCGCAGGAAGGTGGCGCCGCGGTAGGCGAGGGGGGCGAGCACCGGGATGAGCACCCGCGCCACGCCGAGATACTTCTTCACCTGACCGGCGCTGAACGGATCACGTTCGGCCTTGGCGGCCACCTTCAGCGCGGCTTTCTCCTCCGCCTGGAAGGCCGCGATCTGCGCCTTGGCCACCTTGCGCTGGGTACGCGCCTCGGCGCGGCGTGCCTTGCGGTCGTTCTTCGCGGCGAGCCTGGCCTCGATCGCGGCCTTGTGTTTGAGTGCTTTCGCCTCGGCCCTGCGGCTCGGCCGCCGCTTGCGCTTCGTGAACAACCCCATCGAAGGCCCTCCGTCATGCTGGTCGCCATGGCAGTACGACGCCGGGGAAGCCCGTCCGCCCATGTCACACGCTTTGTCGCTACCCTATCGGGTCCCCGGTGTCAGCTGCGAGGGTAGTGCGGCCCCCGCCCTCCGCACCTGCCGAAGTGGCATCACCGCCGGTCGACCGAACTTCTGTCCCGAGCGATCCGGCCAGATATCTCACGTCCCCTCCTGCCCTGCGCTGGATGCACGATGACCACCTGACGCAACCACCCACCTGAACTCCCGGTTTCGAGCGGAGCGAGACCGAGCATGCGCCGTTCGCGGCCCGGCTCGCGTTCGAGCGGCCGCCGCGTCCGCGACGCAGTCGCCAGCGGCGGTCGCTCGGACGCGAGCCATGAGGG
>NZ_JBSGDA010000053.1:0-6120 GCF_053602135.1 Nocardia sp. NPDC004573 | reverse complement strand
CCGCTCACACAACTCACCCAGCAAACGCGTCTTACCGATCCCCGGCTCACCCACCACCACCACACCAGCAGCCAAACCAGACCGAGCATCAGCCAAAACCTGCTCGAGGTGGCGTACCTCAGGCGCCCTTCCCACGAGTTTCCGGCGTCTGGAGGAGCCATCGGCGCCGATCGTCGCCATCATGACCTCCGTACTGGAACAGCTGTGGTCGTATCAGCGTCCCGACAAAGCAAATACTCGTTCATGTCCTTTCAGGTTAGTTTCTGTGGTCGCGGTCCGATAGCTCGGTTCGATCCGGGGATGATGTTCGCAACGCTGGTCGCGCCGATCGTTACCGATGGGGTTGCGAAACCGAGTCGGCGGCAATCATGCCGCCGCGCCGAACTCAGCTGCCGCTCGTCGTAACGCGGTGGTAAAAACCACCGCAGCTCAACCCGGGATAACCTGGGACTGGCCGCCGACCGCCCTCGCCGCGTACAGCCCGACATGGAACCACTCACGGGCAGTCGACCCAGGCCGAACCTGCAATCAGCGACATGGTGGTTCGCGCCCGTGGGCATCCATAGCGCGGTATTCGCTCTGTTGGCCTCGACCCTCGATCGGACTGATGCCGATTCCGACATGATCTACGGTCTCCAAAGGTGGTTCGGTGCGAACCACACCGGACCCGATCTCGGGGCCATCCGACTCGGTCCACTGTCTGCGCAAGAGTGTTGCGGGTGCACTTCAATGCCCAATTTCAGCTCATCGCGAAGTCAAATGGCGCGCCCGGGAAGGGCTGCTGCGCGACGTCGATGTGGCAAAGGGTGCGTAGGTGGATCCCAAGCTGAGCAGGGCGACGGCGTACCGGCCGGGCTGCGAACGTCTTCGCCGATGAATCGCATGCTCAGTGCTACCGCGGCTTTCGGTGACGTCGTTCGCCATCAGTTGGGCCTCGCTCGGGAAAACCCCAGGGCTCACCCTCTGATGCCCCACAGATCCGCACCAACATGGCGACCTGTATGGCTTCGGTATGCCGGGCGTCGATACCGACACGGTGCGGGTAATCGTTACAGCCTTGGACGACATGCTTGCCCGGTATCCGCATACCAGAATTTTGTCGGTAGAGATCGGTGACGTCGACGGAGTCATTGCTCGGGCGTACGAAGAAAAATTGCCACACGCCGATCTCCGGGCGACCAGAATAACCTTCTCGAAGATATATCCACAGGCCGGGCGCTACGGTCACAGGATGTATCGGAGGCGGTGCGGAGCGGGCATTTCTTCCCGAGGGTAGAAGGTCCGGCGTACAGCGCAATAGTTCACGAATTCGGTCATGCGCTAACTTATGCGGGTTGGTCCGATTCCGTGGGCCGAGCAGGCACACTTGTTTGACCATTATCTTCGGACATATGGCCACGAGCACCCTGGAGTCGACCTGGCCGAGTTTTACAGAACTTGGCGAGACCAACTGAGTCGATATAGTTTCTGAAAAGGGGTTTCCACCCCACCGAGGTCCTGGCAGAGGCGCTCACTGACGTCGAGCTGAATGGCGGCCGCGCTAGCGAACCCGCACAAGTGCTGCATAGGATGCTGGTGGATACGGCATAGTGGAGCGGCGGAAAAAGGGTTGATTTGAGAGGCGGTTTTCTGTCGATCAGGTTCGACGCAACTTCGATGCGAGCCTGGCCCGCGCGTTGGAAGGGCTGGCTCCGGGATCTCACACAGGTCTAGGGCCTCATGTAGAAGGTGCGCTGATCACGATAGCCTCGGCATACCCGGTAGTCAGTGAAGAGCACATCATGAAAACCCAGCTAGAGTTCGCGCGGGAATTGGCCAGATCTGAGCGCCAGGGCGGGTAAGTGGCCCGTCTGGTCGTCAGTTGTCGCGCGCTCCCGCGAATCGTTACGCACGAGGAGTGGTTATCCGAGCCGCGGCTGACGGGTAGAGGATCTCGCCGGATGGATGCGGGCCCGTCCGTGGTCTGCGAGGTCGTGGTGCCAGCCGTAGCGTCAGCTGCCCAAAAGCGAGGTCGGCAGGTGTCGAGTGGTGCTGAAACCGTCGAGGAGATCCCTTGCGGTTCAGTCGCTTTCGTGCCATTCGGCGTTGCTGGCGCAGTGTGGTCGTAGGGACTTCCCCCATACCGGGCACAGTGGTGCCTGGGCATGCTGAGTCGATGCTCGATTCGACAGTGATGCACTTGCGCCGGCCAACGGTGATCCTCCCGTCGATCGATCGGATCGCGGCGCGTTGACCGGTTGCGACGTGTGCTTTTATCGGTCAGTGACGGCTGGCATGGTCGGACCAGGCGGGGATTTCGAGCAACCAATGGTGGCGGGCTTCGAGCGGCTGGAAGGCGGTGACGGCGCCGACTATCGGATTCTGCGCCGGACAATCCGTGCCACGGCCGCGGTCAGCCTCTCAGAGGTCGAATGGATACGCCGAATGCGGGCGACCGGTACCGTCCTGCAGCCGCGAGTCAGTGTCGTCGATGGGTATGTCGTGGGCTACATCGCCCAGTGGCGTGACGCCCGCAGCGCACGTCTCGGCCCTGCTATCACCGATCTCGAGGTCGGCGCTGGTTTGAGTCTGTTCGACCTACGGGAAGGATGGCAGCCCGAAGTGGAAGTGACGCCCGACGTACAGACCGAGTGGAAACTTCCACGCTCAATCGCGCCATCGGTAAGAGAAACGGTGCTGTCGGCCGACGCAGCGTTGTGGGCACATGCACTCGCCGACGCTCGTCGCTTCAACGAGACGCTGACACGTATTCCGAGCAACGAGCGCTGGGCGTGGGGATGGGCGGCAAGCCGGGTGGGGGGACTGCTGGCGATCTGGTCATCGCGGATCGAACCGGATGCTGGTGGAGGGCCGTTCGCGGTCGCCGCACACGAAGTCGGTATGTCGGCTCTCGTAGCGGGAAGCCGCGTGTGCCCATCGATGTTTCGCCCGCCCGCGCCTGATTTGAACCAAGCATGTTTCATCTTGACCCAGCTATGCAGAGAGGTGCACGACCCACATACCGAGTTCGAGTTGGTCGGCGAACTGATCACCAGTGTCGTCGCGATGGTCAGGGCCCATCGGGAACGAAGAGAAATGGCTCGCGCGTCGAGAATCTACACCACCGCAGTGGATGCCCTCGAATCGGTACGACACGACATACGTGCCGTGCCCCGCACCTCGGTGATCGGCTGCCAACTCCGACTCCGGCACGCGTCACGGCCTCTGCCCCGTTAGCGCCGCGGGCGCCACAGAATTTTGTTAACGGGGTCTGTATTTGCCACCTGCCTCCGAAGGTGGCGCTGCCCCGGCGCGTCCAAGTCTTGCTCGGCCGTGCCTCCGGAACACCTCGGCCCGTCATTGTGGGCACTGAGGAGGTTAGACGGTGCTCGTGACGGGCTTCGGAATAGGCTCGGCGACCTAGCTGGCACGTGCGCGCAGCGAATTCGGCTAACCGGTCGCAGTCGAGGGGCATCGTAGGCATTTCCCCCATACCCACATATCACTCGGCCCAGCGACGATCACATCGTCGCCATCACGCCGCGTGGCGGCAGTGGCGGTCGACTCGAGTTGCCGGTCTTCCCCTTCTTCCGGCAGCAGAAGTCGCGGCAGTGTTCGGCTTGACCACGCTGGGCCATCGTTGCGGCGGCCCTGTTGACGGGCGCGAGTCCGCGGCGCCTGCCTCGATGAGGTCTGCCGAGATGGGCAGCGTACAGGCATGTCGCGAACCGGCACGCCGTCACGGCGGGTCGGGCGGAGGAGACCGCCGGTGCGCGGGCACTGCTCGAGTCGACCGCCACGCAGGGATCGAGGTCTGGCCGGACCTTCGGTTACAGACAGTGAGGAGAACCAAAATGAGATCCCAACACCTGACTCTGGTTGAAGAGCCTGAACGGACAGCACCGCGCGAGCGGATCCGGAGATCACGTCTCTTGCGCGAAGTGGCTCGACATCCCTTGCGGTGGTCGGGAGCCGCATTGGCAGTCCTCCTGATCGGAGGATTGCTTACGGTCGGCGGCTTGCAGCCGTCCAAGACATTCGAGTCGTCCACGGTGCTCGCCGCCACGTTCTTCGAATCCTAATGACCCGGAGCTGTCGTCCCTTGCCACCACGGTGCGTGGACGACAGCCTCTCACAGGCTGCCGCGTCACTGGGCGTGCTCAGACCGAAATCAATCCCTCTGACCCGCAGCAGTGCTGCGGAAAGGAGCCATCCATGCGGATTCGTCCGCTGGCAACACGCTTGGTGGTGGCCACCGTCGCGGTCGCGGTGGTGGCCGCGGGGTGTGGTGCCGCCGACGAGGACGCCCCCGCGGGCTCGTCGGCCGCGCTCGGCACCACCAACGACATCAACCCGCACGATGTCAGCGAGCTGCGCGAAGGCGGCAACCTGCGGCTGGCCATCTCGGCGTTGCCGGCGAATTGGAACGCCTTGTCCAATGACGGCAACGACGCCGAGACCAGCGCCGTCGAGCGGCCGATGATGCCGCGCGCATTCCGCACCGACGCGGCAGGCGAGCTGTCGATCAACACTGACTACTTCACCGACGTGCAGCTGACGAACACGAGTCCCCAACAGGTGACCTACACGCTCAACCCCCAGGCGATTTGGTCCGATGGCACTCCGATCACATGGAAGGACATCCAGTCTCAGGCGAACGCGCTGAGCGGTGTCGACAAGTCGTTTCTGATCGCCGGTACCAGCGGGTTCGACCGGGTCGAGAAGGTCGAACCTGGGGCCGATGACCGGCAGGCGATCATCACATTCAAGCAGCACTACGCCGAGTGGCGCGGGCAGTTCGCGGGCAACACGTTCCTGTTCCCCCAGTCTGTCACGGCCACTCCCGAGGCGTTCAACAACAGCCTGGTCCACGGCATCGCGCTGACCGCGGGACCGTTTCTCGTGCGTTCCATCGACCGGGCGCAGGAGCGAATCGTTCTGGGCCGCAATCCCAAGTGGTGGGGCGACGCTCCCAAATTGGACACGATCACCTTCAGCGTGCTCGACGCTTCCGCTCAGCTACCCGCGTTGCAGAACAACGAGATCGACGCGGTGGCCCTCGGCACACGTGACGAACTGCGCACGGCGCGGAACACCTCGGGGATAACGATCCGGCGGGCGCCGGGCAACAGCTGGAACCATCTGACGTTCAACGGCGCACCCGGTTCCCTCCTTGCCGACCCGAAACTGCGTGTGGCCATCTCGAAGGCGATTGACCGGCAGGGCGTCGTCACCGCCATCCAGAGCGGTCTGGTGGAGAGCCCGAAGCCGCTGAACAACCACGTGTACCTCCAAGGGCAGAAAGGCTACCAGGACAACAGTTTCGGCTTCGATCCGGCCACAGCGGCCAAGGAACTCGACGACCTCGGGTGGAAACTCGACGGTGATGTCCGGGAGAAGCACGGGCGCAGACTCGAGATCCGCGACGTCATGTACCAGGAGCACACCTGGGTGCAGATCGCGCAGATCATCCAGCAGAACCTCGCCGCGGTCGGCGTCAAGTTGAACATCGAAACGAAGCCGGGCAAGGGTTTCTTCACAGAGGTGATCCAGCCGGGAGACTTCGACGTCGCCCAGTTCACTTGGGTCGGTGACCCGTTCCCGCTTACCAGCCTCAACCAGATCTACGGTTACAACCCGAGCGACTTGCAGGGCAACTACGGTCGCATCGGGTCACCCGAACTGAACGCCTTGATCGAGCAGACGGTGTCCGAACTCGATCCGCGGAAGGCGATCGAACTCGCCAATCGCGTCGATCGCAAGATGTTCGAGGAGGGGCATTCGCTGCCGCTGATGCAATCGGCGGGCAACGTCGCCGTGCGCTCCGATCTGGCGAACTACGGCGCGGCCGGTCTCGCGTCGTTGGATTACACGAAAATCGGTTTTTTAAGGTGAACTTCGGCAGAACGTGTCCGACGTGTCCGAATGGACACGGTATTCATGGCTGACGGAATGGCGTCGAATGTGCTGTCGGCGGTCGTGGCTCGGTTGGTGACGCCGTTTGCTGTTCTGAGGCGAAAGACCGCTATATCGCGCGCATTTCGAACGAGTCGAGCGGGAGCTTGGGGTAGTTCACACTTGCGTCGCGCCGTGCTGGCCCTTGTGGTCGCCGGCGCGGCCGCGCTGGGGCCGGGCATGGCG
>NZ_JBSGDA010000052.1:0-6557 GCF_053602135.1 Nocardia sp. NPDC004573 | reverse complement strand
ACTCCGCAACGATTCGGGCAGGGAGTAGCCCCAGCAGTGCCGTACGAGAAACGGGAGCGAAGTCGGATCGGGCGGTGAAACATGTCGGCGCGGCGAGCAAGCGATCGCGGCGGCGAGGTAACCGGCACGAGAGGTTTCGTGTTCAGTCGGCCTCGCTCCCTCCCTCGACCTCGGAGAGCTTCGAGGTGACCCAGTCCAGGTACTCCGTCGTCGCTTCCTGTGCCTGTCGTATGTCGCGATCTCTCACCGCATCGAATACACGTTCATAACGTGTCACGCACGCATCCATCGCTCCAGGCAGAGCGGCCAACTGTCCGCTGACACGCGTCAACGCGATTGCGAACGACGAGGTCAGGTCGACCAGGACAGGGTTGTGCGTACTCGCCGCCATGGCGATCCGCAGCTCAGTATCCGCCTCGGCGAACTCGTTCGATCCGAGCCCGGGCGAGGAGAGTATCCGGCGCATTCGCTCGATGACCGCACCAATCTTGGTCAAGTCGTCGTCGGTTCGGGCAAGCGCGGCCATTCGCACCATTTCCAGATCCAGCCCCCGCCGCACCGCGAGCACGTCCTTGCTATGCGCCCGTCGTAACCGCTCGACCAGCTCGCGAGAACCGGATGTGGTCGCCCGGACATAGGTGCCGTCGCCCTGCCTGACCTCCAGCATGCCGACGTGAACGAGAACCTTGACTGCCTCGCGCACCGTAGTCCGCCCGACTCCGAGCTGAGCTTGCAGCTGATGTTCGGGCGGAAGTTTGGCACCCGGCGGGAAAACTCCCTCGCGGATCCCCTCGTCGAGCTTCTGGACTACCTCATCGACCAGGCCTCGCCGGCGAACTGGTGTGAGTTCGGCCTGACCAGCCCTTCCTCCTGTTGACGCATCGGGCAGCACACGAAAAGTGTAACGGCAACAAGCTGGTCGGACTATGAGCGGGTCATCAGCTGACCTGCCCGCTTGTCCGGCTGGCCGCGCCGACACCTCCCGATCTTCAACTGCGTCAACGAGCACGTTCGACGCACGGATCCTCATCACAGCGGCCCGTCGCGCTCAGGCCGGAATCGATTGTTCCGACGCTGGGCCGGCGGTCGTAGGAGTTTCCCCCATTTTCCGCAAATGGCGAGAGTGAGATGGTCGGACAGTGTTGAGTACTCCTGCTGTCGACGCGGCATTCTGCACTGCGACCGCTCGGGGACGGGATCCGTTCAATTGCTGGCCGTCGATGAGACCGAAGATCCAGCTCATCGTGGAGCACCGGCTGTGACGGACTCCGGAGATCGAGGCAAGTGCCTGCCGGGCAAGGACGCCGTGCTGGCCGCGTGCCGCGGACTGCTCTGTACGGACAACCCAGTTCTCGAATCTGCCCGCGAACTCGCCACAGTTCATGAACTCCGATGGAATCTACTCCTCAGCATCGACGATATCGTGGAATATGGCCGGTACCGGGAACTCGGCCGGATCATGGACTGGGCCGAACTCGTCCACTCCGTCATTGACGAGCGTCGTCGCACGTTGGTGGTTTCGATAGATGAATGGGTCGAGTTCGCGGTGCCACCCGCGCGGCCGCGAGCACCGCTGCAAGCGGAAACGGTCGGCGATGTCATCGACAGGTTGGCACTATTGACAGTTCAAACGTATGTCGAGCTGACAAACCAGCCCGTACCGGCGGCCCTCACTGTTCATGCCGAGCTCGACACTCTCGGGGCGGCGTACGAGAGGCTTGTCTGCGGGTTGTCAGCTGGATTGCGACGACTGCCGTCGACCAAGCGGTTTGCCGAGACAGACCCGTTCTGACTGTGGCCTCCCGCGCGGCTTGGGTTCGGTATACGGACCAGGGATGCCAACTGCCTCAAGCCCGGATGTAAGACCGCTTACGAAGTGACCGAGTCGCCCCCTGGTGGATCCGCGTTGAATTCGCCCGCCAGTTCCCGGATGCAATCCAACACAGTAGAAAGAGTAGCCACCGCCGCAGAGATTGTTTGCTTCCGTATCCGATTCGACCGGGTTCAGGAGCCGTTCGCCGAGGCAAGGCAGCCAATGGTCGCCATCGTCGCACACCCCACCTGACGACGTGACCACAGACGGCCCAGCTGGCTGTGTCGAGCAGGTCGAAGATGGACGGTGCGAGAGCGCGAATCGATAGCCCGCGTCGACTTCCCAGCTGCGTAACCGGCTCGAAAAGCTCCTTCCTCCGTACTGTTCTGTGTCGGTGGACGGGTCGACCGGGAGTGCGTAGCGGTAGTCCGGAGCGGTGTTCCGCGGATCTGCGTAAGCCATGCGGAGAGGTTCGCTCGCGAGGTCTTCTGCTCCTTTCGACCTGCCCTGCGGACGTCGCTGTCGGTTCTTCTCCTTCCGGGGCTGGACTGCCGGGACCGCACACAACGCTGCAGTCTCCCCGCCACTGGGTCGATACGCTTGCCCGAGCGTCGGTCATTTCAGCTCCTCGTCGGCAAGCGGAGTTCTGCGATGCCGCATGGATGGAAAGCGCTCATCAGGCCCGTCCGATCTCTTCCAGGTAGATCCGCGCCCTGCGAGGATCCATGAACCAATGAAAGAAGTCCCGCGGATCGTCGAATCCATTGGTGAAACGTCGCGCAACGCGCGGATTCGACGCTGCAGCCGCTACGAGCTCCATGATGTGCGGCTGCGGCGAACCCAGCAGCGCGTTCGTCCAACCGACGACGTAACGTACATAATCCCAATAACGCCAGAAGGTTTCGAACATGAAGTGGAGGTCGAACAGTCCATCCGCGTGATCGACGATGCTGGACAGATATGACGCCGCGCACCTGGACGCGCTGTTCGATCCCTGACAGGTGATCGGGTCGTTGAGGACGACGACATCAGCCATACCCAGTACGGCCGCACCTGAGGGGAGCAGCCCGATAGGACGGCGTACAGTCGGGGAGATGCGGTCGGTCAGCACAGCAAGATCGTCGGTGAGTTCGATATTGTGACAACGCTCGGCTTCCCAGGGGACATGCTCAGCTACAACCCGCTTGGCGATCTCCAGATGCTGCTGGGGGTCGGTGATGCCGCGGAAGCAATCCATCGGCCCACCAGGAACACCCTCCATCAACATGATCTCGCAAGGCCCCGAGGTGGTGAGCGCCGGGAAAACGATGTACTCCCCCACTTTCGGTATCGAATTGAACGAGACAGCGGGCCGAGTCGCCTGCGGCGTCATGCCGTTCACGTAGGCGAGTGCGATGGCGCGCTGCGGAGCGACGAACGTCCACCGCGTGACGTCGCGTTCGAAGAGGTCCGCGATATTACCTGCGACTGTCGCAACGATCACCAGGTCGGACGTGCGATGGTATTTTTCGAGATCATGGATCGTCACGTCGTGAACGATCAGTTCGCCGCCACGATGAACGAATTCGGTTATCCACCGCGGCATCTTCACCCGTTCGTCGACCGACTGTGCGGCAAGATCGAGACGTGAGGTCCAGGAGATAGCCTTGCTCCTGTTGCCGTCGAACATCGTGAACACGATGCCCTCGATCTCCGGGCACTGCCCGCCCCAGAAGTCGAGCCCTAGTGCATGTTCACGGGCCACTGCCCCGCCGAACATGCATTGGCTGGAGGTGACGCGGCCGCGGCAGATCTCCTCTGGCGTGCGGTTGGAGATGACCCGGACCTCGTAACCGGCATCCAGCAAGCCGATGGCCAACTGCAGCCCTGCTTGCCCGGCACCGACGATCGTGATGGTCCGCAAGGTAGTTCCGTCCGAATCATGAAAGGGCTCTGATAATTGCCGCCGCCCGTGGACCGTCCTCGGCTCGCAGCACTGCCCCGAAAGAATGCTGCCGAAGGGTCTATCTCCTCAAGCGCCTGCAATTTCCGGCTCTGGACGTACCTGCGACCAGGCTGATGGGTTGAGCCATCGACTCAGAGCTTCGAGGTCCGCTGCTGTCAGACCGCTTCTACAATTCTTGCACGCGGTATGGCGGCCCTCCCGGTAGTCGCACGTCGTGTGCAAGCGAGTGCCGCATACCGTGCAATCCCACGTACTCATCAGGCATCCCACTGCCTGTACTCGAGGCTCTCGTGAAGCAGCACAGCCTCACGAGCCTTGCCGGGCAACGGAACTTCTTGGCAGCGCTGATAGCCACGATTCTGCGCAAGATAGGTCTGCTTGGCCCACTCATACGCGTACAGCGCGCGTCGCAGCCAGTGCGAAGGAGAGTCCTGGTAGTCATCTCCTGGGTGCGGGTCGTCCATCATCAGCGCTTCCATGGCCGCGTAGAACCCGGCTTTGTCGATCTCGATTCGCAGAACATCCATGATTATTCCTTAGTATCAATGGTTCGAATCTTCAGTTATCACAACGAATACGATGCTGTGCAGCACATGTCGATTACCAGCCACCGCGGAACACCGTTGGCATGCTGCGGCGAAGAATGGACGGCGTCGGCGCGAGCGGATGTGTCGCCGCTGAAGGCGGCTATCTTTCGTGTCCGCCTGAGGCTTCCTCACAGGAGCATTTCGGCTGTCGGGTGGCACGACAACGCCTTCGCGCGTAGCCGTGACATCTTACGACGATGCCCCGATCCGGGGAATGACCAGAAAGGCAATGACATTGGCGCGCCGATGTTTTGACCAATGCGGATGAAGGCCCGTGGCGACCGTCGGCCGAGCGCGCTGGAGGAATATGCTGCTGCTGTTGCGACTTCGCTTGTGGTCCAGCATTGGAAGCGTAAGCAACAAGCCTGCCGTGATACATAGAATGTCTCGTCTCAGGAAGAACACTGTTGGCTTCGATTCGATCCTCGTAGGCCGCCCCTGCGGTCGCCATGGGGGAAACACCTACGTTGGCCATATCCCCGGTGGGGGCGGGCATCGGGCTATTTGACGGACGAAGCCGCAAGCCCCATGAGTTTTCACCGATGCTATGTGTGCGCACGGCCGGACGAAGCGAGGCGCTGGTAAGTGGCACTCTCGGCACGATGCCGTGTGACCTCCGCCGAGCAGGTCCGGTTTGGAACAGGCGGTGTCGCAGCGACTATTGGTCGGGGTGGGTGCGCTACGGGTGGTGCGTATCGTAGGTGTTTCCCCCATGTTGGGTTTGCGGTGGTGATGGGAGTGTGGTTGTTGCCAATGCGATGCGCGCTCGAGTTGCCGGTGCGAGCACCGTAGCTTTCATCATCCGACGTGTTCGAATGGGCGTGATATCGATGGCTGACACAATGGCGTGGAATGTGTTGTCGGGGGTAGTGGCGCAGTTGGTGACGCCCTTTGCTGTTGAGTCCGGTGTTGATGTCGGTATGTTGCGCCGGCTCGTCGATCGGATGATCTGTGCGGGTGTGGATGCCGTTGTGCCGTTGGGGGGTAGTGGTGAGGGTGCTCATCTCGGACATAGCGAGTGGAGGCAGACAATCGCGGTCTGTCTGGAGCAGATCGACGGTCGTGTGGCTTCTGTTGTCGATGTGTCCGATGTGACCACTGCTCGTGCGGTCGAGCGGGCTCGTTTCGCTGAGCGGCTCGGCGCCACGGCGATCATGGTGAAGCCGGTCGCGGGTTGGCGTTTGAACTCGAACGAGTTGACGTTGCACTTCGAGACCATCGCGGAGTTCGTGGGCTTGCCCATGGTAATCGGTAATGATCCCGCCGCCACAGGTATCGATCTGCCACCAGAGTTTCTTGCCGAGGTCGCCGCGGAAGTCGGCACGGTGCGGACAGTCGAAGAGTCCAGCGGTCTCATCGCGCGGATCAGGCGCATCGGTGAACTCACCGGTGGCAGTGTTGCCGTGCTGAACGGCAGCGACTTGCACGCACTGCACGCCGCTGCTGCAGGGGCTGCAGGATGGTCCACTGCCGCGGTGGGCTTGGTGCCCGAGCAGATCGTGCGGTTGTGGCGGTTGCTGGAGGCTGAGCAGGTTCTCGCTGCCGCGGATCTATTCGATCGGCTCGCGCCGTTGTTCGCCGCGATCGCCGAGTACGGAGCGCCGGTGGCGGTCAAATCGGGTCTACGCACCCTGGGATTCGATGCCGGTGATCCACGTCTGCCGCAGTTGCCACTGGATGCCGAAACCAGTATGGAGCTGGCCGGGCTCATCGCAATCGCCGAAGCGGCATCATCGGTCCCGGTGGCGCCGATAACAGTGATCCCGGGCCGCGTGCGTAACTGCACCACGACCTGCGCCGGTACCCCGAGGGCTGGCTGCACCCCACATGAATGCCGATGTCGGTTGCCAAGATGACAGACCCACCACCCCCGTCATCCCGGACGGATTCGGTTCCAGGTGAGAGACCTACCGCTCCCACCCACCGCCAAGGACGTCGGTGACGATCCACAACGACGTGGACACCAAACCGAATCCGGACCGGGTTGCGGGCCTCCGCAGCCTGAGCGATGGAGGCCGACTCGAGTTGATTGCAATCGAGTGTGATGGCAGCAAAGGAGAATGCGATTGCATCGCAAATGCTTGCCCAATCGAGCTGAGGTCGCGCCTTAAGTGCCCGAAGAGCTGTTCCACTGAGTTGCAGCGAGAGACCTGGTTGCCGGACTACTCGTCGAGGCTGTCAATGAGGACGGTCTTGTCTCGGCTGACGGCTG
>NZ_JBSGDA010000051.1:0-6797 GCF_053602135.1 Nocardia sp. NPDC004573 | reverse complement strand
AGAGCCTCGAAGAACCTCGCCCTCAACTCCTCAGAAACCACGATCCCCACAACTCCCTGAAATCCAGGGTGTTGCGGGGATCGCTAGAACCCGCCACTCGGAGGTGGGCCCTTTTCGCTGTGGTCGGCCGGCTAGCTCGAACCGGTCGGCGGCAGGAACTGCTGGAATTGGTGGAACTGGTGCGGCGGGCCGCCACGCCACGGGCCGTCACCCGGCCGGTCGTCCGGTCCACGGCGCGGGCCGTCGTGCCGTTCATGGTGTTCGAAATGGCGAGGCCCGCCATCGATGTCGGCGCCCTGTTGGGGCGCGTCCACCAGCTGGACCTGGCCGGACGGGGTTTCGGCGGAAGCGTTCGCAGCGAGGGCGGCGAGCGGGACGGCGATCAACGACCCGGCCACGGCGACCCGGGCCAGACGCCGCAGCGGCGTAGCGGTTTTGGTGAGCGACACGGAATTCCTTTCTCTCGAACCGTGAACCACTGTCGGAAGCGGCTCACCGGTCCTATCGAAGATTCCGTCACTGGGACACCGGTGCGACAGACCTGGCAATCGGCTGGGAATGCTCAGCGCGGGCCGATATTGCGGGGCAGAAGATCCCACACGTGGCCGTTCTCGTTCACGGTGGCGGCCGTGCGCCGCCCGGTGCGGGAGAACAGGATCCTGGTGATCGAGCAGTAGTCGATGGGGAAGGTCAGCGGTCTCTCCAGCCCGAGGACGTGTTGCAGCAGCACGTTGACCACCCCACCGTGCGCGAACGCGACCACAGTGTCCGCCGGGTCGGCGGCCGCGACGATATCGGAGACGGCAGCGTGGACCCTGGCCTTGAACGCGGCACCGTCCACCTGCACCGGCAGGTGACCGGCCTTGATCCGGTCGTAGGCGTCGCGGAATTCGACCTTGGCATCCTCGATGGGGATGTAGGCAGGCAGATCGCGATCGTATTCGGCGAGGTCGTCAATGAGATCGACGCCGAGACCCAGTTTCGCGGCGGTCGGCGCCGCCGTTTCCCTCGCCCGGCGCTGCGGGCTGCTCACCACACGGGACACCCGATGATGGCCGAGCGCCGCAGGCACCCGCTCGGCCTGCTCCACGCCTACCGGGGCCAACTCCGGGTCGGCGGGCCCACCCGAACTCAGCATCCGGACCGGCTGGGCATGGCGAACGAGAATCAACTGCACCCACCCCACTCTGCCGCATCCGCCCGGCCGGTCTCCTCTCGCCCCGGTGCGATCGCTGTGTATGGCCACCTGCGGTGAGATACTCGATGCCATGACCGTCGAGCCGTTTCCGCGGTGGCTGCGTCCGCCGCCCGGCGGGTTCGTAGCCGAGGATCTCGATCGCCTGCCAGACCTTCCCCCACACACCGAGTTGATCGACGGGAGTCTCGTCTTCGTGAGTCCGCAGGCGAAGTTCCGCATGCTGGCGATCACGTTGCTCGATTCCGTGCTTCGCCTGCTCGCGCCGGAACACCTGCGGGTGCGCCGGGAGATGACCGTGACACTGGGACGGGACCAGCGCCCGGAGCCGGACCTGATCGTGATTCACGCCGATCGCGACGGTGGTCCCGAGTTGACCTCGTATCAGGCCGACGATGTCGTCCTGGCAGTGGAGGTCGTGTCCGCCGAATCGCGCACACGTGATCGAGAGCGCAAACCACAGCTGTACGCCCGGGCGGGCATTGCGCATTTCTGGCGGGTCGAGAACGTCGACGGCCGACCGGTGGCGTATGTCTACGAACTGGACCCGGCGACGAAAGCATACGCGCTCACCGGTATTCATCACGATCGGCTGAAGCTGACCGTGCCGTTCGATATCGACGTCGACCTCACCGAGATCGACCGGATCTGAACCGGGTCGCTCCGGTGTGGATGGTGAGGTGGGTCGCGCCGAGCCCCCACCGCGCCGATCTGCTTGTCGGGTCGACATCGGAAACACCACGCCGTGGACAACGGTACGGCCCGGGTCGCGTCGCGTCCGCCGGGCCGTCGATGTCTGCCGCTAGGAGTTCTTCTTGCGCTTGGTCAGCAGGTAGATGCCGCCGATGATCAGCGCGACCACCAGCAGGCAGCAGATCGCGCCGATGATGAGGCCGCCCCCACCTCTGCCCTTCTTCTTTTTGGCGGCCAACTCGAGCGCGGAGTTCCACGTGTCGGGGCTGGCCCATACGGTGTGGTCCAGCAGACTCGCGTTCGTCAGCAGGTCAAGGTACATTTCGAACCCCTTCGGCGTAGCGGCTTCCTCCCGGAGCCGAATCTCCAAGGGTAGCGGTCCGATTCGCTCGATGAGAACCCTTCCGACGCGAAGGCACGGTCAGCGGGGCTTCACCAAGGGGAAAGGCAAGGTCTCGCGAATGCTGCGGCCGGTGATCAGCATGACGATCCGGTCCACGCCCATGCCCAGCCCGCAGGTGGGCGGCATCGCGTGCTCGAGCGCCTGCAGGAAATCCTCGTCCAGTTCCATCGCTTCCGGGTCACCGTTGGCCGCGAGCAGTGACTGTTCGGTGAGCCTGCGGCGCTGCTCTACCGGATCGGTGAGTTCGCTGTAGGCGGTGCCGAGTTCGACGCCCCAAGCCACCAGGTCCCACCGCTCGGCGACACCGGGGATGCTGCGGTGCTGCCTGGTCAGCGGGGACACCGACGTCGGGAAGTCGATGTAGAACGTCGGCTCCTCGGTGCGGGATTCGACCAGGTGCTCGTACATCTCCAGCACCACCTGACCGGCGTCCCACCCGTGCTGATACGGCACGTCGGCCTTTTCGCACAGTTCGCGCAGCTCCTCGACACCGGTCTCGGGAGTGACCTCGGCGCCGATCGCCTCCGACACCGCGCCGTGCACCGTCCGCACCCGCCAGTCGCCGGAGATGTCCACCTCCTCGAAAGTGCCGTCGGCGTTGGGCCGCAGGGCCACCATGGCACCGTTGGCCGCGATCGCGGCATTCTGGATCAGCCTCCGGCAGGTGTGCATCATGCGCTCGTAGTCGCTGTGCGCCTCGTAGGCCTCCAGGATGGTGAATTCGGGGTTGTGGCTGAAATCGACGCCCTCGTTGCGGAAGGTGCGGCCGATCTCGAACACCTTCTCCATGCCGCCGACGCACAGCCGCTTCAGATACAGCTCGGGCGCGATGCGCAGGTACAGGTCGAGATCGTAGGCGTTGATGTGGGTGAGGAACGGCGTGGCGTTCGCGCCGCCGTGCACTTGCTGCAGGATCGGCGTCTCCACTTCCAGGAACCCCAGCGAGTTCAGTGAGTCCCGCAGCGAACGCACCACCGCGCTCCGCTTGGCCAGCACCTCGCGGGCCTCGGTGCTGATCGCCATGTCGACATAGCGCTGCCGCACCCTGGCCTCGGGATCGGCCAGCCCTTTCCACTTGTCCGGCAACGGGTGCAGGCACTTGCCCAACATCCGCCAGTCCGCCGCCAGCAGCGAGAGCTCACCGCGCCTGCTCGCCCCGATCTGCCCGCTCACCTCGATCAGATCACCGAGATCGAAGAACTCGCCGAACTCGGCGCTGCGCGCGACGCCCACCCGGTCGCGGTCGATGACCAGCTGGATGTCGTCGGTCCAGTCGCGGACCACGGCGAAGATCACACCGCCGTAGTCGCGGATGCGCAGCAGCCTGCCGCAGACCCGCACCGTGGTGCCCCGGGGCGAGCGCCGCGCGTCGGCGACGGTGTGCGTCGGGGGATAGGCGACCGGATAGGGATCGATACCGGCATCCGCCAGGCGGGCCAGTTTGTCCATGCGCACGCGTACCTGTTCGGGCCTGCGCGGCAGCTGCTCCTCGGCCTCCGCCTCGGTGATATCCGGCGGACTGCCGTCGGCGTGCAGCCCGGTAACGGTGGCGGGGACCGCGACATGCTCACCGGTGTGGGCGGCGGCGTCGGGTTCCTTGCCGAGCCGGGGCAGGAATCCCTCGGCCAGCGCGCTGGCCACCGCGACGCGCGGCAGCTGCCTGCGCTCTTCGAACAGGAAGAAGCGCGGCGCCCAGTACGGCTGGTATTTCACGTTCGACCGATACAGCGCCTCCAGCTGCCACCAGCGGGAGAAGAACAGCAGGACGCCGCGCCACAAGCGCAGCACGGGACCGGCCCCGATCCGCCCGCCTTCCTCGAACACCGAGCGGAACACCGCGAAATTGAGCGACACCTTGGTGATGCCGTACTGCTCGGAGTTCAGCGCGAGCTGCGAGATCATCAGCTCCATCACGCCGTTGGGCCCGCCGGGGTCGCGGCGCATCAACTCCAGCGAGGCACCCGTGCGACCCCACGGCACCAACGACAACATGCCGAGCACCCGGTCCTGCGGGTTGACGGCCTCGACCAGCAAGCAGTCGCCGTCCAGCGCATCGCCCAAGCGGCCGAGCGCCATGGAGAACCCGCGCTCGGTCTCGGTGTCGCGCCAGGCGTCGGCGCGGGCGATGACCCGGGCGAACTCTTCCGCGGGGATGTCGCGGTGCCTGCGGATACGGACGAAGACGCCGTGTTTGCGCAGCCGGTTCGCGGCCTGGCGCACCGGCTTCATCTCCGGCCCCGCCAGCGAGAAGTTCCTGGTGTCCAGAATGGCCTCGTCGCCGAGGCGCAGCGCGGACAGGCCCGCGCGGCGGTAGGCCGTCGCACCGAGTTCGCTCGCGCCCATCACCGCGGGAGCCCACCCGAAACGATCGGCCAGGCGCAGCCAGGCATCGATCGCCTGCGGCCATGCCTCGCGGATGCCGACCGGATCGCCACTGGCCAGGCACACGCCCAGCTCTACCCGATAGGTCACCGCCGCTTTGCCGCTGGGTGCGAACACCACCGCCTTGTCCCGGCGGGTGGCGAAATAGCCGAGGGAATCCTCCACGTCCGAGCGCTCCAGCAATCCGCGGAGGGCCGACTCGTCGGTGCCGGTCATGGCGTTCGCCGCCCGCTGCGAGCGCAGCAGGATGACCACCGCGGCCAGCAGCGCGACCGCGCCGAACAGGCCGAGCAGGAAGTTGACGAACGGCGGCGGATGCCCGTCGAAGTGCTCGTTGTCCGCCAGCACGGCAGCGGTCACGCGATAGACCGCCCAGCCCGGTCGCTGCACGCCCTGCGGGAGGCTGCCGGGGAACAGTTCCACCAAGCCCCACCCGAGCAGCGCACCGATGGCCAAACCGCCGGCCAGCACGCCGAGCGCCTTCCATCCGGCGCCACGGCGCACCTTGGTGTAGAACTCCGGCCAGGCCGCGACGAGCACGCCGATCGTGCCCAGGTGCAGCACCATCGCCACCAGCGCGTGAATACTGCCCCGATCGGCGAAGGTGACGGCGTTGACCACGGCGTAGATCGCGAGATAGCCGACCAGCAACCACCAGGCGATCCGTTTGCGGCTGGCGATCGCGCCTGCCGTCAGCCCGACGACCAACGCCCACATCAGGTTCGTGTCCGGCGCGTCGAAGTAATACGTGTCGATATAGCGGCGCGGCACCTGGGTCAGGAAACGCAGGCCGGGCGAGAGGCTCCAGAGGAAGCACAGCACCGCGAATACACCGAGCGTCAATCCCGCGATATGCGGCACTTCCGAAAGTCGTCCGTGACCCCGGTGGGGAACCGGCGGAGTCGGTTTATCCGCGCGTGGTGCGGTATCGAGGTGTTGCTGGGCTTGCGTGGAGGTCACGGAACCAGTGTGTACGTGAGTGTGTCGGATTTGCCAAGCCTGTGGAGCGCGTGTTTGTGCGGTGTTTGTGCGGGCGGTACTTCGTCGCGACGAGTATGCCGCAGGTCGGAGCCGAACACGAACTTTCGTGATTCCGCGCCGACCGCGCGACAGAACCGAGCGAATCGGAGTGAATTTCGATACCTGCGGAAGGAACGGCCGGATTTCGGTGCGATGCCGGTGCGGGCTCGAGTTGCCCCGAGATCGCTGGGCGTGTGGGGCGGTGTTCGGCGAGTTGGGGTGAGGGAGTAAGTATTTACCCCATGTCGGAACCAGTCGAAGTACCGATCGATGACGACGTTATTCGGCTCGGCCAGTTTCTGAAGCTGGCCAACCTGATCGACTCGGGTTCGGAGGCGAAGACGGTGATCGCCGCCGGATTGGTGCGGGTGAACGACGAGGTCGAACTGCGGCGCGGGAGGCAACTGCACATCGGCGACGTGGTGGCTCTCGCCGGTCACAAGGCGATCGTGTCCGCCTGACGGCCTGCGGCGGCCGGAGCGGTCCGGCCGCGCCGCCACGCCGGCTCAGTCCTCGGCGCGCACCACGACGCCGTCGTGGTCGCTGTAGAGCATGTCGCCGGGCACGAACGTCACTCCGCCGAACTCCACCGGCACATCCCGGTCCCCACTCCCGGTCTGCGTGCTCTTGCGCGGATTGGTGCCCAACGCCTTGATACCGATGTCCAGGGTCCGCAGGATGGCCGAGTCGCGAACCGCGCCGTTGACGACGACGCCCGCCCAGCCGTTCTCGACGCCGCGCCCGGCGATGATGTCGCCGACCAGTGCCGTGTGTACGCTCGCGCCGCCGTCGACCACCAGCACCTTGCCCTCGCCCGGCTCACCGAGCGTCTGCTTCACCAGAAGATTGTCCTGAAAGCAGCGGATGGTGGTGATGCGTCCGGAGAACGCAGCCCGCCCGCCGAACTGGATGAACTGCGTATCGCAGCTGCGGATCTCCGGGCCGATCTCGTCGGCCAGGTCGGCGGTGGCGATTACATTCTGCGATTCGGTCACTGGGCTATTTTGCCGCGACTTCGTCGCGGCGTGTTCGCGGCCCCTCTATGGCTCGCGTTTGCGCGACCGCCGCTTGCTCCTTCGTCGCGTACGCGGCGGCCGCGCAAAC
>NZ_JBSGDA010000050.1:0-8252 GCF_053602135.1 Nocardia sp. NPDC004573 | reverse complement strand
GCATTTGGTCGGATGATTCGAAGCGCAGGAAACCCGACCAGGTGTGCACCGCGACGAGTTCGACGCCGCGGAAAGCGGCTTCATCGAAGGCGATCGTGGTGAGCCCGCTGCGGCTGCCGCGCAGATCGCGCAGCAGCAGATCGATCCGCTCGGTCGGGTCTATCCGCAGACCGGTCTCCGCTTCGACCAGGCCGGTCACAGCGACGCCACGGCACCACGGGTGCCCACCGCAGCGCTGCTGAGCCGCCGCCGGACATCATCGGCGACCGCGGGCGATCTCGCGTGCCGCACGGTCCGGGGGTCTTCGCGCGCTGCCACGGCCACCTCGGCACCGCGCAGACTTGGGTTCGGACGAATCGCTGCCCGCACCCGCACCACCGTTTCCGGTGCCGATTCGACGAAGGTCACCTGGTATCCCAGGAAGCCTTCTCGGTTCCTCTGGCTCGAGCGTGCGTTTTGTCGTGGGTTTCCGGACAGGGGCGAAGGTCCCGCACCGAGAGGTACCTTGCGGTCGCCCGACCGGAAACGACGGAGGTCATCAGCAGGCGAGGTCTTTACGCCCTGCCGAAGCGGCTGTCGCGGGTCGTTGACTTGATCGCGGGAGGCCGACATGAAGACCTTGAGCCATGAGGCATCGAACTACGCGCGGACGCGATGGGAACCGATCGAGAAGTCTACGGCGGAACGCGTCGGTGCGAACCTAACCGACTACCGGATGTCCTGCCAGGTATTCGACTGGGCGGCGGCACGCTCCTCGCTGGCCGGGTTGCCGGATGGGGGCGTCAACATCGCCTACGAAGCCGTCGACCGCCACCTGGGCACCCCTTCGGCCGATGTCACCGCACTGCGCGCGCTGCGCTCGACCGGCGAGTGCTCCACCTTGACCTACGCCGAGCTCGCCGCCCTGAGCAACCGATTCGCAGACGTGCTGCACGAGCTGGGTGTGCGCCCCGGCGAGCGGGTATGCATCCTGCTGGGCCGCACTCCGGAACTGTATGTCGCGGCGCTGGGCGCATGGAAAGCCGGATGTGTCGTTTCGCCGCTGTTCTCCGCGTTCGGACCCGAACCGGTGCGCC
Source organism: Nocardia sp. NPDC004573 (assembly GCF_053602135.1). Taxonomy (NCBI): domain Bacteria; kingdom Bacillati; phylum Actinomycetota; class Actinomycetes; order Mycobacteriales; family Nocardiaceae; genus Nocardia; species Nocardia sp. NPDC004573. Next base: position 7,176 of record NZ_JBSGDA010000050.1, on the reverse strand, counting down.
AGCGTTTGGCGATCTCCGAGGCGACGACGCTGGTCACGACGACAGAACTCTACCGGCGAAGAGTCGCGCCGATCCGCGCCGAGGTGCCGGACCTGCGGCATGTCCTCGTGACCGACGCCGATCCCGAGGGCGAGCTGCAAGATGGCGCCATCGACTTGCCGCTGGCGATGGTGGCCGCCGCCGCCGAATTCCCGATTGTGCGGACCCAGCCGGAAGATCCGGCATTGCTGCATTTCACCAGTGGGACCACGGGGAAACCGAAAGGCGCGGTTCATGTGCACGCAGCGGTGCTGGCCCACCGGATCACCGCCCGCTACGCACTGGATCTGCGACAGGGCGACGTGTTCTGGTGTACAGCGGACCCGGGATGGGTGACCGGCATGTCCTACGGGGTGATCGCGCCGCTGACCCTGGGCGCCACCGTGATCACCGACGAGGCCGATTTCGACGCCCTGCGTTGGTACGAAGTGCTCACCGCGCAGAAAGTCTCCGTGTGGTACACCGCGCCGACCGCGCTGCGCATGCTGATGCGCCGAGGCGACGAGCTGCCGCCCGGCACCGATCTGTCGCACCTGCGATTCGTCGCCAGCGTCGGAGAACCGCTCAATCCCGAAGTGGTCGTCTGGGGTCAGCGGGTTCTGGGCAGACCGATTCACGACAACTGGTGGCAGACCGAGACCGGCGCGATCATGATCGCCAACCTCGCCGCAGAGCAAGTACGGCCCGGTTCGATGGGACGGCCGCTGCCCGGCGTCGAAGCCACGATCCTGAGCCGCGGGCCGGACGGCCGGGCGGAAATGATCGACGGCGGCGTCCGGCATGCTCGAACCGGCGAGATCGGTGAACTCGCGTTGCGCGTTGGCTGGCCGTCGATGTTCCGCAGCTACTGGGGACAACCCGAAAGGTACACGCGGGCATTCGCCGCGGGCTGGTATCTGTCCGGTGACTTGGCCCGGCGTGACGCCGACGGATATTACTGGTTCGTCGGACGCGCCGATGACGTGATCAAGTCTGCGGGGCACCTGGTCGGACCATTCGAGGTGGAAAGCGCGCTGATGGCCCACCCGGCGGTGGCGGAGGCGGGAGTGATAGGCAAGCCGGATCCGGTCGCGGGCGAGCTGGTGAAGGCTTTTGTCCTGCTGCGCCCGCAATACCTCGCTTCGGAAGAACTGCGGGCGGAGTTGCTCGCGTTCGGCCGCCGGGCGCTCGGCGCGGTGGCACCCAAGGAGATCGCTTTCGCCGAGAGCCTGCCACACACCCGCAGCGGAAAAGTGATGCGACGACTGCTCAAAGCGCGCGAACAAGGGCTGCCCGAGGGCGATGTGTCGACCCTGGAGGCCGGGCAATGACCGCCACCGAACTGCCGGATCGAGTGGGTGACCGGCTGCCGCTCGCCGATACAGAACGCATCGAATTACTGCGGCAGATGATCCGCATCCGGCGATTCGAGGAGCGCTGCGTGCAGCTCTACAGCGCCGAGAAGATCCGAGGATTCCTCCACCTGTACGTCGGGGAGGAAGCCGTCGCGGCGGGGCTGCTGCGGCAGATCGGCCCCGAGGACGCGGTGGTGTCCACCTATCGCGAACACGGGCACGCACTCGCTCGCGGTATCCCCATGGCCTCGTTGATGTCGGAGATGTTCGGCCGCGCGTCCGGGTGCAGCGGCGGTCGCGGCGGATCCATGCATCTGTTCGATGCCGAACGACGCTTCTTCGGCGGAAATGCGATCGTCGGAGGAGGCTTGCCGCTGGCGGTCGGCCTGGCCCTGGCCGATGCCATGCGGGATCGGCCCGCGGTGACGGTGTGCTTGTTCGGTGACGGCGCCGCGGCCGAGGGTGAGTTCCACGAATCCTTGAACCTGGCCGCCCTGTGGCGGCTTCCGATCCTGTTCGCCTGCGAGAACAACCGTTACGCGATGGGCACTGCGTTGCACCGTGAACATGCGGTCACCGATCTTGCGCTGCGCGCCTCCAGCTACGGCTTGGCGGCCTGGCCCGTCGACGGCATGGACCCCGAGGCGGTCGCGGCGGCCACTCAGCGGGCGGTGGAATCGATCCGCGGCGGGAGCGGACCCTGCTTCCTGGAGCTGCGGACCTATCGGTTCCGCGCGCACTCGCTCTACGACGCCGACCGCTACCGGGACAAAGCCGAGATCGAGCACTGGAAGAAGCGTGATCCGATACCCCGCCTGTTCGCCGAGTTGCGGGCGACGGACGCCTTCGATGAGCAGGCCCTGTCCGCCCTTCAGGCCGCGGTCGACGCCGAGCTCGACGACGCGATCGCCCGGGCCGAGGCGGGACCGCTCGAGGACGTCGCCGATCTGAGCCGTCACGTCTACGCGGAGCGCCCATGATCACCTACCGCGAGGCGATGCGGGAAGCGCTGCGGGAAGCGCTGGATCGCGACGATCGCGTCTTCCTGATGGGCGAGGACGTCGGCGCCTACGGAGGCTGCTTCGGGGTCAGCCGCGGCCTGCTGGAGGAATACGGGCCGCGCCGGATCCGGGACACGCCGTTGAGTGAGTCCGCGTTCGTCGGTGCGGGCATCGGTGCGGCGCTGGGCGGTATGCGGCCGATCGTCGAGATCATGACCGGCAATTTCAGCCTTCTCGCGTTGGATCAGATCCTCAACAACGCCGCGACGTTGCGGCACATGTCGGGTGGCCAGCTCGGCGTGCCTCTGGTGATCCGGATGGCGACGGGCGCGGGTCGCCAACTGGCTGCCCAGCATTCGCACAGCCTGGAAGCGTTCTATGCGCATATTCCCGGACTACGTGTGGTGTCGCCTGCCACCGTGGCGGATGCCCGCGGAATGCTGTGGACCGCGTTGCAGGACCCCGATCCGGTCGTGATCTTCGAACCGATCACGCTGTACAACAGCGAAGGGGAACTGGCCGCCGACGCCGAGCCGGTGGACATCGACCACGCGGTGGTCCGGCGGGCGGGCGCCGATGCCACCGTTGTCGCCTTCGGCGCGACCCTGGCGATCGCCGAATCGGCCGCCGAGTCGCTCGCCGCCGAAGGAATCGCCGCGGAAGTGATCGATGTCCGCAGTCTGCGGCCGCTGGACGAGGCGACGCTGCTGGAGTCGGTGGCACGTACCCACCGACTCGTGATCGTGGACGAGTGCTGGCGCAGCGTCGGCATAGCGGCGGAGATCGCCGCGCGCGCGGCGGAACACGCCTACTACGACCTCGACGCACCGATCGGGCGGGTGTGCACTGCCGAAGTCCCGATTCCTTATGCGCGGCAACTGGAGGAAGCGGCGCTGCCGAGGGTGGAGACGGTCGTCGCCGCCGTGCGTGAGGCGGTGAGCTGAGGTGGTCGAGTTCCGGATGCCCTCGCTCGGAGCCGACATGATGGAAGGCACGTTGCTGCACTGGCTCGTGCATCCCGGTGACGTCGTGCACAAGGGAGACGTGGTCGCCGAGGTCGACACCACCAAGGCGGCGATCGAGGTCGAATGTTTCGACGACGGCGTCGTGGGATCGATCCTGATACCAGAGGGAAGGACGGTACCGGTGGGCACTCCGCTGGCGACGATCGAATCCGCGCCGCTCCGTCCGGGCGATGTCGAAGGCACCCCCGTCGCGACACCGGATGGTCACGCACTGCCCCGACCGGTAGCACCCCCTGGTGACGAGACAATCACCGGCCCGGGCGGTGCGAGGCAGAACGGTTCTCGTGCCACGCCGCTGATCCGCCGACTGGCACAGGAGGCGGGTATCGACCTGGCGACTCTCCATGGGTCGGGCCCGGGCGGGCGAATTGTGCGCTCGGACGTCGAGAAAGCAATCTCCGCCGGTTCGTCCACTGCGCCGCGATCCGAACCCGGCACCTCCGGCCCGCAGGAGCGTGTAGGGAGCGATGAGCGAAGGCAGGTTCGCGGAGAGTCGGGCACTCCCACGAGGGTCCGGCCTTCACCGCCAACCGCTGTGGCACGCGCTTCCGGCTACGCGCGGCGGCTGGCGCGCGAATCGGGAGTCGATTTGGCGAACATCCCGGGGACCGGCCCGAACCGCGCGGTGCGCGCGCGTGATGTGCGGCCAGCAGGGGCGCGCCCCGAGGCCGTCCCCACGGCGGCGGAGTCCCGACCTGCGCAGCCCGTCGGCGTGACAGATGCGATCGGCGCCGAAACGCTACCGCATGACGCCGTCGCAGTGCGCAAGGTCATCGCGGCGGCCATGACGCGGTCGAAGCGGACTGTGCCGCACTACTACTTGTCCAGCACCATCGACATGGACGCCGCGCTGCGCTGGCTGGAAGAGACGAACCGCCGCGTGGCGGTCAGCGCGCGCATCCTCTCGTCTGCTCTGGTGCTGTGTGCTTCGGCGCGGGCGGCGCGCGCTGTACCCGACCTGAACGGGCACTGGCTGGACGACGAGTTCCGTCCAGCGTCGGCTGTGCATCTCGGTGTGGTGGTGTCGCTGCGTGGCGGCGGGATCATGGTGCCCACCATCCCGGATGCCCACACGCTCGCTCCGCCGGCGATGATGGATGCCCTGCGCGGCGTTGTCGGCCGAGCTCGCTCCGCTCGGCTGCGATCCGCGGATGCCGTTCCCGCGACCATCACGGTGACGAATCTGGGTGAGCTGGGTGTGGACTCGGTCTTCGGCGTGATCGCCGCGCCACAGGTCGCGATAGTCGGTTTCGGCGCCGTCACTGCACGTCCCTGCGCGGTACACGGGCTGCTGGGTGTCCGCCCCCAGCTGACCGCCACGCTCTCGGCGGATCACCGCGCCAGCGACGGCGCCATCGGGGCTCGCTTTCTCAACACCGTCGCCGAGCTTCTTCAGCAGCCAGAGGAGATGTGAAACATGATGCCGCCAACCATGTCCCGTGCGCAGGCAGAAGATTCCGTGCGTGCAGCGCTGCGCGGATTCGCCACCGAAGCCGACATCTCGGTCCTCGGCCAGGACGACCCCCTGCGCAGCACCCTGGAACTCGACTCGATCGACTTCCTCACCTTCGTCGAACGGCTCTCCGCTACCAGCGGCCGGATCGAGGAGAGCGACTACCCACGTCTGTCGACGATCCGTTCCTGCGTCGACTTCCTCACCGACATTCGCTAGACACCCGTCCCTGCCGTCACGCGGACGACGAGACATTCGTTCAACGGTCGGGCAGGATCCGGGCGTCATCGATCACATCGACGTGCTCCACGCCGTCGACGGTGCGGGCGAGAGCGGCGACCACCTGTTGCTCACCGGTATCGGCGAAGATGCCGCGAACGGTGACCGCCCCGTCGACGACATCTATCGTCCACTGCCTGCGGCTGCCGGCGTAGTCGTCGAGCAGTGCGCGGATCTTCGCGTCGATGGTCGCGTCGTCGCTGAGCAGAATTCGCAGCAGGTCGCGCCGGGCCACGATCCCGACCAGCAGTCCGGCCTCCACGACCGGCATGGAGCGAAGCCGGCCGGTCAGCATGCGCGAGGCGATCGTGGCAGTGTCGGTGGTGGGCGTGACCACCTCCACCGGAGTCGACATCGCCGCTTCCACCGTCTTGTCCGGTATGCCGGGACCTACTGCGAGGGCGTCCGATTCGGACAGCATTCCGACCACGTGGCCCTGCTCGTCGATTACGGGAAGCGCGGCGAAGCCATGCGCGGTCAGCAGCGCGGTAGCCTCCGATAACGGTGTTCCTGGCCGCGCTGTCACGACGGGCCTGCTCAAGATGTCACGTGCACGCATCGGTATCACCTCGTATCTGCGGTGTCCGGAGCCGTGCCTGCGGCAGGCGCATGAACGCCCGACGGCTGGGACACAGCGGCGTTTCAGCTCCCGGTGTTTCGACCGTGCTGTGGTCGGTCTCGGCACCGGCCCGTACGTTCAGCATGGCCCGAATCCCTCGCTTGCCAGGAGAGGCATCTGCCCTGCCGGCCTGGGACCAATGTCCTCAGTCTCCGCCGGGCCGATATCCGGTCCGAGGGCGGCCGGGATTCTGCGAATGATCCAACGAGACACCGCGCGGCCGGGGTCTGCGACGACCCGGCGGCTTGTGCCGGAGTTGCGGCCTCGGATCCCGCCGCATGCTCGCTGCCGAGTCGCAGCACGGCCGCGAAGCCTTCGGCGAGGCATTCCCCGCTCCGCTCTGGGCATATCGTGGCGTGCGACGTCCTTCGTAGGCAGCACCGAGGGCGCGAGGGCCGTTGGTCCAGTCTGCTCGGGACCATTTCCATCCGATCGCAGACCCGTGGACCTGCCGTGCTTCGCTACAAAGCAGCAGGATGGAGTTCACATCGCTCCTGCCGGAGCAACGACGTACATCGCGGCCGGTCGACCGCGGCGATCGAGCCGCTGGTAGCCCGTTTCACGCGTGAGCACGGCAGACTGCGGGCCGCACGCGCGTCCGTGCGGCAGGCCGCCGACGCTCTGTCGAGCGGTCCGGGGCCGGGTGCCGACGCCGCGGTCCGCGGCGCGTTCGAACTCCTGGTCGACGACATACTGCCGCATGAGCACGCCGAGGAATCGGAACTGTATCCAGCGTTGACCGGTTATCTGCGCGATCCGGAGGCGATGGTGACCATGAGCAGAGAGCACACCGAAATCGAACGCCTCATCCGACGCGTCGGCCGTCACCTCGACGACGCGCCACAAGGAATCCGCGCGGACCAGATCGATGATCTGCGTGCCACCCTCTACGGACTGGACGCCGTACTCACCCTGCATTTCGCGCAGGAAGACGAAGCATTGTTCACCTTGGCGCCGTCGGTCGAAACTCCTTACCCAGTTCTGTCTGACGGACCCAGGTCCCAGCGCCCGAGGGGCGGCCGACTCCGCTGCGGTCCTCCGAGAATGAGCAGAGGATTCGGTACCGGGCCGAGACAAGTTCTTCCGCTGAACAGGCATCCGCGCCGGTAGTTGTCAGGGGCGGCATCGAGGAGGCTTCGATGGGGCCGGATTGTCGGTTCGTCTTTCCGGGTCCTCAGCTGACCGATCCGGAACAGCATCGCTGCCTGTCCGAGGTCGAACGCGCCGTGCTCGGCGCGGACTATCTCGCAGCCATGCGGCACCCTCCCGCCAGGTGCGTCCGACGGTCGATCAGGCTGTGGGTCGGCGGCGGTGCAGGCTCGGGTCCAGTTCGCCTTCGAGGTCAGCGCAGCGGTACTTGCCAGTGCAGCCGGGTGCCGGCGGGGCTGCCGTCCGGCCCGGTAGCGGCGGTGATGGTGAAGGTGCC
>NZ_JBSGDA010000049.1:0-9216 GCF_053602135.1 Nocardia sp. NPDC004573 | reverse complement strand
TGCGATCCCCCCGTCGCGCTCAGCAGTTTCGCATCCGGCGCGCGATCGCCCACCCGCACGGTTGCGGTACGCTGGGCCTCATTCGCCGCCAGGGGCCCGGATTGCCCGCGGTATATCGCCCTGCGCTGCGTAGGCCCAACCGAGCAGCATCAACGCGGAAATGTATAAGTATCCTCGCCTATCCGAGCTGAACGCCACAATGGCCTGCTCGAAGCAGGAGACCGCGCGAGCGGGTTCATCTCGATAAAGTGCCATCGTGCCGTCGGCGTAAGCGATCAGCGCCTGGTTCATGGGAGTGGGATCCTGTTCGGCGAGTGCGTGCGCCTGCTCCAGCAATGACGCCGCCGATCGAAGGTCCCGCTGTGCGGTGGCCATGAAAATGCTGGCCTCGAGCGCCTTGACACGGTCAGATATCGAGCCCGCGTCCGGGTGTGCCAGGGCGCGGTCGAGCCACCGTCGACCTTCACCGTACAGACCCCGAAAGCTCCAGAACCCGAACAACGCGTTGGCGATGCGCAGCCCGGTATCGGCCGATCCTGCACTGTCCTCGGATAAGGAGAACTCGAGTGCGCCACGCAGATTCGGTTGTTCGTGTTCGAGGCGGACCAGCCAGTCGGGCTGACGGTCACTGATCCAGTCCGCCACCGAATTCAGCACCAATTCCTGGCACCAGTCACGGTGTCGTCGACGCAAATCCCGGTCTTCGCCGGAGTCACGCAACTGCTCGCGACCGTAGTCACGCACGGTCTCCAACATCCGGAAGCGCACGACGCCATCCACTTCGCCGCGGTTCACAATCGATTTGTCGACCAGACCGGACAAGGCGTCCAGCAGATTCTCGTGCGCAATGTCAGGGGTACATACCTGTTCGGCCGCATCGAGTTCGAAACCGCCGGCGAACACCCACAATCGAGCCCACAGCCTCTGCTCGACCGGCGTGCACAGCTGGTAGCTCCAATCGATGCACCACCATAGGGTCTGCTGCCGCCTCGGCGCCGTGCGACTGCCACGAGTGAGCAGCGCGTACCGGTCGCTCAGCCGCTCCAGGATCTGCTCGGGCGACATCGCGCGTATCCGCGCCGCCGCCAACTCGATCGCCAACGGCAACCCGTCCAGCCGTGAACAGATCCCGACCACCGCGGCCTTGTTCTTCTCGGTGACCTCGAACCCCCGCACGACCGCCGCGGCGCGATCGACGAACAGACTCACCGCATCGTATTTCGGCAGGCCCCGCAGCACCGGCCGCTCAGCGGGGGACGGAACCGCCAACGGCTGCACCCGCAACACCGCTTCCCCCGCCACGTCCAACGGTTCACGGCTGGTGACAAGAATCCGCACACGCGGACACCTCACCAACAACTCCCCGACAAGCCCCGCCAACGCCTGCACAACCTGCTCGCCATTGTCCAGAACAAGCAGCGTCTCCCGCGGACGCAGGAAATCCACCAGCACTTGCCGCATCGACCGATCCGAGTCGTCCCGCAGGCCCATAGCAGCCGCCACAACGTTGCTCAGCAACTCCGGGTCCCGCACGTCGGCCAGTTCGATCATCCACACCCCATCGGTAACAACGCGTCGAGCATTCGACGCCACCCGCAACGCCAGCCGGGTCTTGCCGACACCCCCAATTCCCGCCAGTGTCACCACCCGGGACACCGACAGCAGGTTCTTGATCTCCGCAGTCTCGGTACGGCGGTCCACAAAACTCGTCAGCTCGAGTGGCAACTCGCGAGTGCTACCGCGAATATCCGCAGATTGCGGTATCGCTGCTCCCCCCGGCGATGGCGTGTGCGCCTTTGGCCCGGGGGCCGCAGCGTGTGTGCCATAGAGGGCCATATTGCCCACCTGGTAGCCGTGGTCGCCCTGCACCTGTCGGATGACCTCGCCGAATGCCTCGGCCGTCGGCCGCGCCTGCGGATCGCGGTCCATCGCCGATTCCACCACCGCCGACAAATCGTCGGGGATACCGCTGTCGCGCAGATCCGGCACCGGCTGGCTGGTGATCCGCAAGAACTGCGCCACCACCTGCTCACCGCTGCGACGCTCGAACGCGGCATGCCCGGTCAGCGCACAGAACAAGGTCGCACCGAGACCGTAGACGTCCGCCGCGCGGGTCGCCGTCTCGCCACCGAGCACCTCGGGAGCGGTGAACGCCGGGGACGCGGTCACAATGCCCGTCGCCGTCTCGAACCCGCCCGCAATGCGCGCGATACCGAAATCCGTCAACGCCGGTTCGCCATAGTCGGTCAGCAGAATGTTTCCCGGCTTCACGTCACGATGCACGATCCCGAGCCGATGCGCGCTCTCGAGCGCACCAGCGATTTTCACTCCGATCCACAGGACGGTCTGCACCGACATCGGACCCTGTCGATGGATCCACGCATCCAGCGAATCCAACGGGTGATACGGCATCACCAGATAGGGCCGCCCGCTCGCGGTGACACCGACCTGCAGCACGGTGACGATGTTCGGATGCCCGGTCAGTCGGCCCATCGCCCGCTGCTCGCGGAAGAACCGCGTTTTGTTGTTCTCGTCCAATTCCGCGGTCAGCACCTTCACCGCTACTGTGCGGTCCAGCGCCGCCTGGGTGCAGCGATACACCACACCGAAACCACCACGTCCGATTTCTTCGGCGTCCTCGAACCCGGACGCGCTCAACTCGACCGTGACAGGCAGAGTCACATCACGGCGGGTCCGCAGCGGATCATCGTCGACCATCAGCGGTGTGCGATCCACCCTGCAGGTGCACGAACGTCAGGCGCCATGCGCTTACCTTTCGACAATGCCAGCGTATCGCCGAACATTGGTGCACAGACCGCGCGTCCGCGCCCGACTTGCAGGCCACTCTGGACCGGCTCAACGCTTTCCTGGTCCACACCAGCGGCACGCTTGGTCAGCATCGAAACCTGTTTGGCCGACAGCCGCAGCGGGGGCTACTTCGATCACACTCAGATTTTTATTCGAGGTTGGTCGCATAGACGTCGACCCAGCGCCGTGTCGCCTAGCGCCACCGGCTGCAACTACGACCACAGTCTTCGACAGTCAACCACCCACACGTCGCACGCGCAAGGCCGAGCGCCACCGTGATCGGCGGCCGATGTTCCCATGTTGACACCGGCCACAATATCGGCAACACTGTGACCATTATGATAGATGTGGTCTGCACCTCACCTTATGTGTCCAATTCGAGGCGGTCATGAATTCGGAAGGTCGCTTGCTGCTGCGCGGCGGCATCGTCCTCACGATGGACGAGGCACTGGGTGACTACGAACGCGCAGATGTGCTCATCGAGGACGGCAAGATCGCTCAGGTCGGGCCTGATCTGGACGCCGACACAGAGGTGCTCGACTGCGTGGGCAAGATCGTCCTCCCCGGCTTCGTGAACTCGCACCACCACATGTTCCAGACCGCCCTGCGCTCCTACTGGTCCGACGCTCTCGACCTGGACTATTTCATGCAATCCCGTGCCGGAGCCGATGCGCTGTTCCATCAGTACACGACCGAGGACGTCTACTGGGGACAACTCGGTGGGGCACTGGAGAACCTGGCCGCGGGAACCACGACAGTCGTCGACACGTCGCAATGCTCATATACTCCCGAACACACCGACGCGGCGCTCGAAGGAATCCGCCGATCCGGCATCCGGTGTGTTTTCAGCTTCTCGCCTTCGTTCGGCGATCACGAGCCGGATCCGTCGTACGCCCACCCCGAAGACATCCATCGCCTCATCGAGTCCACAGGCGCGGCCGAGGATGGATCGCTCGTCCGCCTGGCATTGGGCTATCACGTCGATGAGGACTTGTTCGAGCTTGCCCGCGACCTCGGTCTGCCCATGTTCGCGCATGTCAACGACACCAGCTGGGGTCATGTGCTGGAGCAGTTCGAGAAGGAGGAACTGCTCGGCCCCTGGATAACCTACATCCACTGCCTGGGTCTCGAGGACGCCGCGTGGCGAACCATCGAACGGACCGGCGGCAAGGTGTCGGTCTCCGCGAGCGCTGAGCAATCGCTCGCCATGGGTCAGCCGGCCTTTCAAACTGCCCTGGAGCACGGCATTTCAACGAGTTTCGGCACGGACACGGTGGGCATCGCGCCGGTCGACTTCTTCTCCCAAATGCGCGCGGCCTTCCACTGGCAGCGCAGCCGCATCCAAGCTGCGATACAGAGCAACTCGCCGGAGATTCAGCCGATCACGGTGCGAGACATACTCCGAATGGCAACACTCGGCGGAGCGCAGGGGGCGCATCTCGACCATCTCGTCGGGTCCCTGACGCCGGGCAAGCGGGCGGATGTCATCGCACTGAACGCACGCACGCTCAACGCCGCACCGGTGAATCACGCGGCCGGCGCCGTCGTCCAGCATATGGACACGAGCAACGTCGACACCGTGATCGTGGACGGGCGCGTCGTCAAGCGCGATGGCCGACTGGCCGGCGTGGACGTCGAAGAGGTATTGCAGCAACTCGAACGTTCGGCGGCCGGGCTCGTGAGTCGTTCGCGAGCTACCGATATCCTTTTCACGGGTTGCCGGGGGCTGTCATAAACATTCGACGTTGCCGTGATCGGACTGGGTCCGTTTGGTGAGCTGGCGGCGCTTCTGCTGGCGCGTGCGGGGCTGACGGTATTGGTACTCGAGCACGAGGCCGATGTGTACCCCCATCCGCGCGTCGGTGTTCTCGACGGAGAAGCGCTGCGCACGCTTCAGAAAGCGGGAGTGTACGAGCGCGCGGTTTCCGACATGCTCCTCGGGGCCGGCGCCCAGTGGGTGTCGGCTCGCGGCAAAGTTGTCTCGACGACGCTGCCGACGGAGAAACACCAGGGCGGGCCATCCGTGGATATCGGCGATTTACGTTTCGTGGTACCAATGGCCGGACCGGCAACGCGCGCACGCTTCGTTCTCGGCTGCGATGGCTCCAACAGCGCGCCCCGGGGCGCGATCGGCGTCCAACTCGTCGGATCCGCATACACCGACACCTGGCTCATCCTCGACGCGAAGCTGCCGGAGCCGGTCGCACACATTCCGTATTTTAGATGCCGCTGGACCCAGCGGCGCCAGTCTGACCGGCCGACTCGCCGCTGGTAGGCACCGCTGGGAACGCAAGGTAATGCCCTGGGAGGACCGCGACGAGATCCTTACACCACGCGCAAGATTTCCGCGGTGTCGGGCGGCAGTATCCCGGAGGTGACCGACCGCACGGTGACCACATGCACGTCGCCGCTTCGCCCCTCGACAACCTGATGTACCGCGTCCGCTGGTTCCTCAGCGGCGCAATACACGCGGGGCCTGGGGCAGGAACGCGCGTCCGGCCGGTGTGAGGGCAAGACCATGTGGTCCGCGTTCGAGCAATACCGCGCCGAGTTCTTTCTCAAGCGAGGGTATCTGTTGGGACAGCGACGGCTGCGAGACATACAGCCGCGCCGCGGCGGCGCTGAACGCCCCGCTCTCCCAGACGGCGAGAAAATACTCGAGCTGACGCAGTCGCGTCAGATGAAGTTACCGTCAGCCGTACGCTCGACCTCGAAATCGAGGAAGAGACCCCCGTTACCGCACAGGATAGAGATCCGGGGCATTGCACCGTCGGCTTCGAGGTTGCGCAGTGCACTGAACGGACTCACCGCCGCACTGCTCGGACTGACGAAATAAACGCGTCTCGACGTCAGCACTTCCGCGTTCGGACATCGATCGAAAGAGAGCTCGATAGTCCACTGCGCGCGCCGACCGATTTTGCTGCGCGACTGCGAGTTCGGGTTGCCGACATCGAAGCTGGCGCACAGCGAACCCTCAGCAGAGGTGATGGTGGGTGCAGTCCGCGACGGCGTTGGCAGTAGGCCCGCGCCGGCGGGCTCGGGCTTATAGACAAACCCTCAGCGGCTGCTGTGAGGGGTGGCGGGCAGGTGTGCACACCGTTGGTTCTTCGCGCCACCCGAAGGTGAAGGCGCGCCCCTGCCCGAAGCGCGATAGCAGACAGTGGCCATCCGATCGAGCTGGGTTCGCGCCGAAATGTCTTGGTTACTATGAGATATTGGTATCGAGGGGCCGATGCTGACTGAAGCCGGGCTTGTCCTGCGGGCTGGTGCCTGCGTGTGACAGCTGTGTGCAGCCGTACCGTCTCGCTGGCAGAGCGCGTTAAACCACCGGGTTGCTCAATGTGCCCAGACCTTCGATTTCGATGTCCACTGTATCCCCATTTTTCAACCACGCAGGAGGCGTGCGTGCGAAGCCGACGCCGTGCGGGGTGCCGGTCAACAGAACCGTTCCGGGGCGCAGCGTCATCGTGCTGCTGAGGTTCTCGATCAGCGTGGGCACATCGAAGATCATGTCGGCAGTCGTCCAGTCCTGCATGACGTGGCTGTTGATCGTCGTCTTGAGCTTTAGTGCATTCGGATTCGCGATCTCGTCGCTGGTTACGATGGCAGGACCCAGCGGGCAGAAACCATCGAAGCTCTTGCCGCGGGCGAACTGTCCGCCGCCCAGTCTCTTCTCGCGCTGCCAGTCCCGCGCGGAGACGTCATTGGCGATGGTGTAGCCCAGAACGTACTGCAGCGCTTGAGCCTTGCTGACGTCCTTGCACGTCTTGCCGATGACCACTGCCAGTTCGCCCTCGAAATCGATCTGACTGCTCAGCCGAGGGATCGTGATCGGATCGCCCGGATTGTTCAGCGCGTTGCTCGACTTGATGAACAGCACCGGCAGTTCAGGGATGGTAGAGCCGCCTTCTTCAGCGTGCTTGCGGTAGTTCAAGCCGATGCAGAGGATATCTGTCGGCACGACGGGGGCAAGCAGTTTCTCGATCTCGGCCACCTGCCCGGACAGCTCCAAAGTGTTGAACAGATCCCCCTCGATCAACTCCGCTGTAGCGTCGTCGATTCTCCGTCCGTAGCGGATTGTTTCACCAGTGATGAATCGTACGATATGCACAGCGATCAGCCTACCGGATATACGCAAGCGGAGAAGTGCTTCTAGCATCGAGCATTTGTTCCGGCGGTTGCGACGCAACGAGTATTCGACGAAAGCCAAATTCGCGCGCCTTCGCGGGCACCGATGCAGTCCGGTGAAGTATCGCGGACACAGATGACCTTATGTTCGAAGCGCGATCTTCAATTGATGGACGCGGCCTTCGGTGGGTGCGTAGCGCGTGGTGAGTATCAGCGCGGCGATGATGCTGATGCCTGAAATGCCGGAGAATCCGAACACGATGCCCCACTGGGCGCTTTCCGGTTGGACTACCGATTCCCCGGCTCTCGATGATACGAAACCGCTGGCTGCGAGCACAAAAGCGTAGACACCCGCACCGGCCGCCGCAGCGATTGTCTCACCAGCCGACCATAGACCCGCGAGCGCTCCCGCACGCTGTTGACCTGACTCGGCCGCGTCGTTCGCAAGAATGTCGGCGAACATTGCTTGCGGCATGAGTTGCGCGCCGGCGAAGCCTGTACCGGCAACGAGGAATAGGGCGCAACATATCTCCAACCGGATGGCCTCGGTTACTGCGGGCAGCACGACGACTCCGAGTGCACCTGTCGTGAAGAGTGTCAGAGCTGCCATCAGGCAGTACTTCTTGCCTATTCTCCGTGCTGCATGGCGCCACGCCGGCATCGCCAGCATCAGTGGGCCGACTACACAGACGAAAAGTGGCGTGACTGCGCTCTCTGTACCGAGAATCTGGTCCGCTATGTACGGCAGGCCGGCCAACGTGACGGAGATGACCACCTCGATCAGCATGAATACAAAGAGCAAGATGCGAAACGGATGGTTGTGGCGGGCGCCGATCAATACTTCACGCAGCGATCCGGCCGCCTGTTTCGGCGACTCGGTCGGTATGTGGGTCGACTGGCGTGCACTGTAGAGCGCCCCGCATGTGCCAAGGAGGATCACGCATCCCATGGCCACTGCCATTACCCGGTATCCCTCTGTGCCGCCGCCTTCGCCGGCCGCCAGCAAGGGAGCCACGGCCCCCGCTGCCAAGATGGCCAGACCCAAGAACCCCATGCGCCATGCGGTCAAGGATGTCCGTTCGGCGGCGTTGGCACCGAGTTCTGCCGGTAGAACGCTGTATGGGATGGTGAACATGGAGGCTCCGAGGCCGGTCAAGGTGAGCGCAACTGCAACCCACCAGGCGGCGGCATTCCCGCTGAACGGTGAGCAGAAGATCGACACGAATCCCACTGGGAGCATGATGGTTCCGGCGATCATCCACGGTCGGCGGGACCCCAATCGCGACACTGTCGAGTCGGACAACCGGCCGACGATCGGATGGCAGACGAGGTCCAGCAGTTTCGGGAGGAAGACGACGATTCCCGCCACTGCCGCGGTAACACCAAGGATGGTGGTGAGGTAGTACAAGAGGACGAGCCCGGGAACGACCGCGTAGGTGGCGGTGGCCAGGGATCCGCTGCCGTAGCCGATGCGTTCGGGCATGGAGAGGCTGAACCCCTCCCGGTGCGAGGAACCGGGTGTGGTCACGGCAGGACCTGTCTGCGCAGGGCGTCGTTCATCGTTGTCTCAATTCCGGCATCGAGCTCCAGTAAGTGGATTTGCACACCGGCCGGATTCGACGCCCAAGTCGAGAGGCACCCTCAACGGTCCGGTGACGGAGTTTCATGCGATGTCAGCGCATCGTGCGCCCATTCACGCGCTTGCTGCCGTAACTGCCGACGCACCACGTGCCCCACCACGCGCCGTCGAATGCGCGCGACACGGCCAGTCGCGTTGATCTGGTCGACGAAACGTTCACCCGACCGCTGCAATGCCTCCATGATTTCGTCCACAGGACAGTCCACGAGCTGGTGGTGGCGTTTGCGCCAGTGTCCTGCGATCATGACCGCTTCGATGTTGCCGGCGTTGGCATGCAGTGCCGCGGCAATCGGATCGTGGAGCGGCCACAGGTTGAGCGCACGCGTGTCGATCACAACGAGATCGGCTTGCATGCCCACCTCGATGCGACCGATCCGGTCGGCCATGCCCAGCGCGCGCGCACCCTCCACGGTCGCCCACGCCAGCGCCTGCTTCACACCGAGTGAGACCACCGGCGCACCCAGGCCGGTTTTTGCGTGCGCCTGCTCATGCGCGAGGCCGCGCTGGCGTGCCAACACCAGCCGCGCGGCGACCAACATTTCCCCCGGCGCGACGATTTCGGTGTCGGTACCCAGCGACGGTGCCGCGCCCATGCTCAGCAGCTGATCGGTCACTCGCGCGCAGTGGCCCTGGCCCAGTTC
>NZ_JBSGDA010000048.1:0-9232 GCF_053602135.1 Nocardia sp. NPDC004573 | reverse complement strand
CACCCGCGCACCGACCGCCGCGCCGAGACGTGCCACGACCTGTGTGGCGACCAACGAGTTACCGCCGAGCGCGAAGAAATCGTCATCCGCGCCGATCCTGCCGACGCCGAGCACCGCACCGAACACCTCGGCGACGATCTCCTCGACCGCCGTCGCGGGCGCACGGAATCGCCGCGCCGAGAAGGTCGGCTCGGGCAGTGCCTTGCGATCGAGCTTGCCGCTGGGATTCAACGGGAACGCGTCCAGCGCCATGATGGCAGCCGGAACCATGTAGGTGGGCAACGTTTCCGCGATCGCCGCCAGCAAGTCGCCCTGCTCGATGGAGTACCCGGGCGCGGGAACCGCGTAGGCGACCAATTGGTCGCCCAGCGACGACGGCGTGACCACCGCCACGGCCTGGCTCACCGAAGGCTGCGCCAGCAGCGCCGTCTCGATCTCCCCCAGCTCGATCCGCTGACCGCGGAACTTCACCTGGAAATCGGTCCGGCCCAGATAGTCGAGCCGGTGCGGTAGTTCGTCGGTGGGGGCGCGCCAGACCACCAGATCACCGGTGCGATACATCCGCTCGCCGTCGCCGAACGGATTGGCGACGAACCGGTCGGCGGTCAGGTCGGGACGCCGCATATAGCCGCGGGCCAGCTGATCACCCGCGAGATACAGTTCGCCCGGAACACCGGTCGGCACCGGTTGCAGACGCGCGTCCAGCACGTAGACCTGTGTGTTCCACTGCGGTACGCCGATCGGCACGGTGCGCTCGTCCACCGCGGTCGCGGGCCAGTAGGTCACCGAGACGGCCGCCTCGGTGGGGCCGTACAGGTTGTGCACGGCGGCGTCGGTCACCGCGCGCACCGCGGCGACGGTCTCCGGCGGCAGCGCCTCGCCGATCACGAAAATGTCGCGCAAGGTCGGGCACGAGCGGGGCGTGGTGTGCGCGGCGAAGACCGTCAACATGGACGGCACGAAGTCCGTCACCGTCACGCCCTGCGCGGCAATGGTCTCCGCCACGTACACCGGGTCACGGTGTCCGTCTTGGTGGGCGATCACCAGCTTCGCGCCCACGCGCAGCGGCAGGAAGTAGCCCCACAGCGAGACGTCGAACGTCGTCGCCGTCTTCTGCAAGTACACGTCGTCGGCGTCGAGCGGATACGCCGCGAGCATCCAGCTGATCTGATTCTGAATCGCGAAGTGCGAGATCGCCACGCCCTTGGGGCGTCCGGTGGACCCGGAGGTGAAGATCACGTACGCGGGATGGTGTGGCAGCACCGGACGCAGCAGTTCCTCCGCGCGCACCGGCGAATCATCGAACCGGTTCGGATCCAGCGCGTCCAGCAGCAGCACCGCGGTGTCTTCCGGCACGTCGACCGCGTCGGCGGAGGTCGTCAGCACGCAGACCGGACGCGCCGTCTCGAGGATGTGCGCGATGCGGTCGGCCGGATGATCCGGATCCAACGGCACATACGCCCCACCCGCCGCCACGATCGCATACATCCCCACCACGAGATCCAACGACCGACGAACCGCCAACCCCACCAACGACTCCGCACCCACACCCTGCGAAATCAACAACCGCGCCAAACGATTCACCCGCGCATCGAACGCACGGAACGTCAACTCCGCACCCTCGTACACCACGGCGACCTCGTCGGCGTACGCCTCCGCGGCACGGCGATACCCGTCCAGCAGCAACTCGGCGGGCACCGGATACCGGGTGGCGTTCCACTCGAGCAGGATGCGTTCGCGCTCGGCGGGAGCGAGCAGATCCATCGCGCCGATCGGCCGATCCGGCTCGGCGGCGGCGA
This sequence comes from Nocardia sp. NPDC004573, assembly GCF_053602135.1. Lineage (NCBI taxonomy): Bacteria > Bacillati > Actinomycetota > Actinomycetes > Mycobacteriales > Nocardiaceae > Nocardia > Nocardia sp. NPDC004573. The sequence goes on along the minus strand of NZ_JBSGDA010000048.1, from coordinate 7,433 downwards.
CGGCGAGCAGGCGATCCAGCCGCCAGGCGAACTCGGCGATCGTCCGTTCGTCGTACAGGTCGGTGGCGTAGGTGAACATCGCCGTGAAGCCCGAGGCCTCGCCCCCGGCCTCGGGCACCACGGTCAATTGCAGATCGAATTTCGCCACCGCGCCGTCGAAGTCCAGCACGCGGGCGGACAGTCCGGGCAGGTCGATCTCCGGCCTGTTCAGGTTCTGGTAGAACAACGCCACCTGGAACAGCGGGTGATGTGCCTGCGACCGCACCGGGTCGAGCACCTCGACCAACCGCTCGAAGGGGAACTCGGCATGCGAGAACGCGCCCAGATCGGTTTCCCTGGTCTGAGCCAGCAGCGTACGGAACGACGCGCCGAGGTCGATCCGGGTGCGTAGCACCAGCGTGTTGACGAACATGCCGATCAGCGCGTCGAGTTCGCGCTCGCCCCGGCCCGCCACCGGCGTGCCGATGGTGATGTCGTCGGTGCCGGTGAGCCGGGCGAGCAGCACCGCCAGCGCGCTGTGCACCACCATGAACTCCGAGGCGCCCGCGCTGTGCGCCAGCTCGGCGAGACCTCGATGCACCGAGGCGTCCACCGCGAACGTGTACTCCGCGCCCCGGCCGGAGGCGACGGGCGGGCGCGGGCGGTCCGAGGGTAGGTCGATCCGGTCGGGAATGCCTGCCAAGGCGCGCCGCCAGTAGGCGATCTGGGCCGCGGCCACCGACTCCGGGTCGTTCTCGTCGCCGAGCATCGCGCGCTGCCACAGCGTGTAGTCCGCGTACTGCACCGGCAGCGGTTCCCAGGAGGGGCGCGCCCCGTTGCGCCGGGACAGGAACGCGCTGAGCAGATCCCGCAGGAACGGCGCGACCGAGGCGCCGTCGGCCGCGATGTGATGCACCACCACCGCCACCACGTGGTCGGCCGGGCCGATCTCGGCCAGCGCCATCCGCAGCGGCACTTCCGCCGCGACATCGAAACCGGTCAGCGCGAGGCCGCGCAGCCACGCGGGCAGCTCGTGTTCGGCGACTGGTTGCGGCGTCAGGTCGGGGACGGCCTGCGCGGCAGGCAACACCACCTGATACCCCGTACCATCCACCGCCGGATACACCGTCCGCAACGTCTCATGACGCCCGACCACATCCGCGACCGCCGCCCGCAACGCCGCCACATCCAACACACCCGACAACCGCACCGCGAACGGAATATTGTTCCCCGCCGAACCGGTATCGAACTGATTCAAAAACCACATCCGCCGCTGCGCCAACGACAACGGCACCCGCTCCGGACGCTCCACGGCCACCAGTGCGTGCCGGTCGCCGGCGCCCTTCAGCGGCTCCAGCCGCGCGGCCAGCGCTGCGACGGTGGGGCTCTCGAAGATCAGCCGCGCGGGCACCCGCGCCGCGATGGCCGCGCCCAGCCGGGCCGCGACCTGCGTCGCGATCAGCGAATTGCCGCCCAGCTCGAAGAAATCGTCGTCCGCTCCGACCGGCGCACCGGGGCCGAGCAGCTCGGCGAACACCTCGCTGACCAGCTCTTCCAGCGGACCGACCGGCGCACGGAACACCTTGGTCTGTAGTCGCGGCGTGGGCAGCGCCGCGCGATCCAGTTTGCCCACCGGGGACAGCGGGATCTCCTCCAGCACCATGACGACGGTCGGTACCATGTGCGCGGGCAGAATGCGCTCGGCGAAAGCGGCGAGTTCGGCCGCGTCGGCGATCATCCCGGGCGCGGCGTGCACATAGGAGACGAGGATGGTGACGCCGCTGTCCAGGTCGTGCCCGACGGTGACCGCGAAGTCCACGCTCTCGTGCGCGGCCAGCACCGCGTCGATCTCACCCAGCTCGATCCGGAAGCCCCGGATCTTCACCTGGAAATCGTTGCGACCCAGATACTCCAACTCACCGTTGGGCGTCCAACGCACCAGGTCACCCGTGCGATACAGCCGGGAACCGTGGGTGTCGAACGGGTTCGCCACGAAGCGGGACGCGGTCAGCCCACGCCGTTCGTGGTAGCCGCGGGCCAGTTGGGCACCGGTGATGTACAGCTCACCGGCCACCCCGCTCGGGACCGGGACCAATCGTTCGTCCAGCACGTACTCGGTGACGGCCCGGATGGGCGCCCCGATCGTCACCGGTTCGCCGGGCACCAGCGGCGCGCTGATGTTCGTCATGATCGTGGTCTCGGTCGGGCCGTACCCGTTGAAGAACTCGCGGGTCCGCCCACCCGACACCGGAAGCACCCAGCGCCGCACCAGCTCCGGTGGGCATGCCTCGCCGCCGGCCACCACCACGCGCAGCTCGTCCAGCCCCGCCGGATCCACCGACGCGAGCGCGGCGGGCGTCCCGAACGCGTGGGTGACGGCCTCCCGGCGCAGCAGGGACGCGAAATCCTCACCGCCGAACACCGTGGGGGACGCGACGACCATGGTGGCCGCGCCGCCGAGCGCGAGCAGCAACTCCAGCACCGAGGCGTCGAACGACGGCGACGCGAAATGCAGCGTCCGCGACGCACTCGTCACCCGATACCGGTCCCGCTGCTCGGCACAGAAACTCGCCAGCCCCGCTTGGGTGACGACCACGCCCTTCGGCTTGCCCGTGGAGCCGGAGGTGTAGATGACATACGCGGGATGCTCCGCGCGCAGCGGGCGCACGCGGTCGGTGTAGGTCACGGGGTCGGCGGCGAACTCCTCCAGCCGCCGCGCGCAGTCGGCGGTGTCGATGGACAGCCACTCGACCCGGGGCGACAAATCGGCGCGGATCTCCTCGACGGTGAGCCCGAAGACCGCGCCGGAGTCGACGACCATGTGCTCGACGCGGTCGGCCGGATAATTCGGATCCACCGGCACGAACCCCGCACCGGTCTTCGCCACCGCCCACACCGCAACCACGGACTCCACCGACCGCGGAATACCCACCGCGACCAGATCCTCCGGACCGACCCCCCGATCGATGAGCAGCCGCGCCAACCGCGTGGACCGTTCGTCCAGCTCGGCGTAGCTCAGTGTGACCCGCGTGCTGGTCGCGTCGGCGAAGATCACGGCCGCACCGCTGGGGTTGGCCTCCACAGCGGTGGCCATCAGCTGCGGCAGGGTGGTGACGCGGGGGCGGCGGGTCCGGGTCGGCCGCACCCGGGCCGGGCGGGTCATCGGCGCACCGCTTCCGCAGTCTCGTCACACCGCTGCCCGACCGCCCGAACCATCGTGCTGCCTCACCCTGTCTATCGTCGCCACACGCACGTCACCATGCTGCCCGCGCTGTGATCATCGAACGCGCGCATGCCGATCGTTACCTAACCGCCGGCGCACGCCGAGCGCGACCTGCCACGACCCGTGAGTTTCCGGGGCACGAGCGGACGCGTATGACGAGTGCCGCGGACGATTATTCCCTGCCGACGCCCGATCCGGGTCGCGACGTCGGCAGGGAGGCTCACCGGCGGGCGTCGAGCAGCGTGGCCAGCTGCGGGCCGATCACAGCCAGCGCCTCCGGCGTGGCCATCCGCGCGTGCGTGACCTCGACCGGCCGGTCGACGACCATGCCCTGGACGTACGGCCACCAGTCCGCCGCGGCCGCGCGCAATTCGTCGGCTGGGTCGGCGACGGCCGCGCTGAAGTACTGCACGGTGCCGTGGAAGACGCCGGGCCGGTGCTCGGCGATCAGCTCCGCCGAGCGGACCGCGCTGCGATAGATCCGGCGCAGCCGCTCCGGCGTCACCGCGACCAGATCCGGCGGGATCATGGCGTGCAGCGCCGCCAACGACTCGTCGTCGAGGTCGTAGACATCGTCGTCCGCGGCGGCCGTCGTACCGAGACCGAGTTCGGCCAAGGCGCCGCGCACAGCGGCGCGGAAGCCGACGACATCCGGATTCGGATGGCTGTCCATCATGGCCAGCAATTCCACCTGCTCGCCCGCATCCTGCAGTTCGGTGGCGATGGTATGGGCGAGGACACCGCCCAGCGACCAGCCGAGCAACCGGTAGGGACCCTGCGGTTGCACCGCCCTGATCTCCGACAGGTAGCGCGCGGCCAGCTCCGCCAGCGAATCGGGCAGCTCACCGTCCTCCGACAGCGCGGGCGATTGCAGACCGAAGATCGGCTGGTCGGCGGGCATGAACTGGGCCAGTCCCGCATACGACCAGGCCAGGCCGTACATCGGATGCAGGCAGAACAGCGGGGCCGCCGATCCGCTCGCCCGGATCGGGAGCAGCACGTCCAGCGCCGCGGTGGCGTCGGCGTCGCCCGCGTCGATGCGGGCGGCCAACCCGGCAACCGTGGCGTCGGTGAAGAACCACTGCACCCGCACCGTCGCTCCGGTCGCGTCCCGCAGCCGCCCGGCCACCTGGGCCGCGAGCAGCGAGTTACCGCCGAGGGCGAAGAAGTCGTCGTCCAGCCCGACGCGTTCGGCGCCGAGCAGTTCGGCGAATACGTCGGCCACCGCCTGCTCGGTGACCGTCTGCGGCGCGCGGTAGGCGACCGTGCTGGTGACCTCCGGCGCGGGTAGCGCGCGGCGGTCGAGTTTTCCGTTCGGGGTCAGCGGCAACGCGTCGAGGACCACCACGGCGTCGGGCACCATGTACCCGGTCAGGAACTCGGCGACCGCGGCCCGGACCGCCGCCGGATCGACGCCCACCCCCGTGTCGGGCACGACGTAGCCGATCAGGCGCTCACCCGGCTGTTCGTCGGCGCGCACCAGCGCGACCGCCTGTCCGACACCGTCGCAGCGCAGCAGCGCGGCTTCGATCTCGCCGAGTTCGATGCGGAACCCGCGCAATTGCACCTGCTGGTCACCGCGCCCGGCGTACTCGAGCGCGGCGTCGTCGGCACCGGCACGCCACCGGCCGATATCGCCACTGCGGTACATCCGCGATCCCGGTGCGCCGAACGGATTCGCGACGAACCGCGCCGCGGTCAATCCGGGCCTGCCCAGATAACCGCGCGAGAGTTGCGCCCCGACGACGTGGATCTCACCGGGCACCCCCACCGGAGCCGGATGCAGACGCCGATCCAGCACGTACGCGTCCAGACCGGGGATCGCCCGGCCGATCACACTGGCCGGATCGTCGGCGCTGTGCTCAGCCAACGGCAGGAACGACACATGCACCGTGGTCTCGGTGATGCCGTACATGTTCACCAACCGCGTCCGGTCACCGTGGCGGTCGTACCAGCGGCCCAGCTTGCGCAGATCCAGCGCCTCACCGCCGAACACCACATATCGCAGCGCGAGCTCATCCGCGCCGGCCGCTCGATCCGCTTCCACCAGTTGATAGAACGCCGACGGAGTCTGGTTGAGCACCGTCACCCGCTCCCGGATCAACAGTTCGCGGAACTGCTCCGGCGACCGCGAGGTCACATAGTCGACAACGACCACGCTGCCGCCGTGCGCCAGCGCGCACCACAGCTCCCACACCGAGAAGTCGAACGCGTAGGAGTGGAACAACGTCCACACATCGGTCTCGCCGAACCCGAACCAAGGCTGGGTGTTGGCGAACAACTCGACCACATTGCGATGCGCGACCCCGACGCCCTTGGGCACACCGGTGGAGCCGGAGGTGTAGATGACATACGCGAGGTTGTCCGGGCGCAACCGTCCCAGCCGCTGCGCGTCCCCGACCGGTGCGTCCGAATACGATTCGGCCTCGGTCAACAGCACCACCGGCAAGTCACCGGCAGGCACCGCGTGGCGCTCCTGCGCCGTGGTCAGCACACACACCGGAGCGGCGTCCTCGAGCATGAATTCCAGCCGCTGCGCCGGATAGGTGGTGTCGATCGGCAGATACGCCGCGCCCGCGATCAATACACCCAACAGCGCGACCGGCAGTTCTTCGGTGCGTGGCATCGCGACCGCGACCACCGATTCCGGGCCCGCACCCTGGGCGATCAACGCCCGCGCCACCCGATTCGCGCGGCGTTGCAGCTCACCGAAGGTCAAGCTGGTGTCGCCGAAACGAATCGCGACCGCGTCCGGACGCGACCACGCCTGCTCGGCGATCACATCCGGCAGGGTCGCGCCGGGCACCCAGGCGCCCGGCGCGTTCCACGCGCTCAGGACCTGATCCCGCTCGCCGCTCGCGAGCACATCGATGTCGCCGACCACGGCGGTGGCATCGGCCGCGACCGTCGCCAGGACCCGGCGGAACCGATCCGCGAAACTCCGCACGGTCGATTCGTCGAACAGGTCGGTCGCATAGCCGATCACCACCGAAAGGCCCGCTGCGCCTGGCTGTTCGGCCAAGGTGATCTGCAGGTCGAACTTGGCGGCCGAGACCTGTGGATCGATGCCGGACACCGTGAGTCCGGGCAGCTCGAGCGTCGCCTGCGTCAAGTTCTGCAGCACCAGCATCACCTGGAACAACGGGTGCCGTGCGGCCGAGCGGACCGGATCGAGCAATTCGACCAGGCGCTCGAAGGGCAGGTCGGCGTGACCGAACGCCGCGACGTCGGTCCGGCGGACCTCGGCGAGCAGCGCGTCGAAGGAGTCACCGGGATTCACTTCGGCGCGCAACACCAGGGTGTTGACGAACATGCCGATCAGGTCGTCGAGCTCGGCCTCGCCGCGACCGGCCACCGGGGTGCCGATGGCGATGTCCGAGGTGCCCGACAGCCGGGCCAGCAACACCGCGAGTGCGGCGTGCACCACCATGAACAGCGTCGAATGGTGCTGCTGGGCCAGCCGTTCCAGCGCGGTGTGCAACTCGGCGTCGATGTCGAAGGCGACGGTGGCTCCGCGATAGGACGCCTGGGCGGGCCGCGGCCGGTCGGCCGGGAGCGGCAATTCGTCCGGCAGGGCGGCGAGCGCGCCGCGCCAGTACTCGGCCTGCTGGGAGATGAGGCTGTCCGGGTCGGTCTCGGAACCGAGCACCTCCCGCTGCCACAGGCTGTAGTCGGCGTACTGGACCGGCAGCGGGGCCATGGCCGGGGCCTCGCCCCTGCTGCGCGCCTCGTAGGCCAGCATCAGATCCCGGGTGAGCGGTCCCAGCGACCAGCCGTCGGAACTGATGTGGTGGGCGACGAAAGCGAGCACGTGCTCGGTGACTTCGTCCGCCTGCGCGACCTCGAATAGTTGCACCCGGAACGGGACTTCGGTGGTCACCTCGAAGCCGGCGGTGACGACCGCGGTCACCGCCGCGATCAGCTCGTCCGCGTCGACCCGGATGGGTACGAGGCTGATCGGCACCTCGGCCGCCGGAAGTATCTGCTGTACCGGGCCGTCGGAGGTCTGCGGGTAGATCGTGCGCAGGATCTCGTGCCGCGCGACCAGATCCGCGACGGCCTGCCGCAACGCGGTCACGTCCAACTCACCGGACAAGCGGATCGCGGCCGGGATGTTGTAGACCGACGACGCCGGATCGAACTGGTTGAGGAACCACATGCGCTGCTGCGCCAGCGACAACGGAATGTGCTCCGGACGCGGCCCCGCCACCAGCTCGCGACGGCCGCCTGC
>NZ_JBSGDA010000047.1:0-10314 GCF_053602135.1 Nocardia sp. NPDC004573 | reverse complement strand
CCGGCACAACTGAAGACTGAAACCACCAATCCAACCGGCCAGGTGGTCCAGATTGAACTGCCGTCAGATGGTCCGGATTGGCGTTCCGTTGACAGCTGTCCGAACGCGGGAGGGTTGATGCGCGACCTCTCTGTCAGACGAATAACGTGATTTACGATCGCGGGCCGGGCGGGGCTTGGTTGCGACTCCCGGAAACTGTTCGTCGATACCTATCGCCATACCGGCCACCCACGGCAATTCATCGCGTCTCAGCGGGCTGCACGACGCCCGGACGGCGCGTCAATCAGTCGCGCCGCAATCGCCGCGCAAACGACGCGCGTAAGACAGCGATTTCCATCGAAGACCTTCCTTGCATTGTCGCCACCAGTAGGCAACCGGAAGCCCGGCTGCGCCTACAAACCGTCGGTCGGCGCGGCATATGGCGAAGACGCCGGCCTTTCTCGGCGTCGTCGGTGCCACTTTACATGGTTTCGGCAACGACGTGTCCGAAATTTGCGAATTGGCTGGCGATGCTCGCATCCCCGGTAGACGCGCCGGTCGCGGCGCAGCTCAGAACCCCCGCTCGATCCAGTGAGGCAGTATCCGGACGCCGTGTTCTTCGGCCCGTGCGCGTATGGCGTCGGAGAGAAAAGGCCCGAGGATGCGCCGCAACGGAGGGTCGACGTCGATCACGGTGACCGCGACGCCGCGAGCGACGCACGCGCTGGCGAGCTCCATCCCCAGGAACCCGGCGCCGACCACGATCGCCGAGGTGGCGGTCGAGAGCCTCGCTCGCAATGTCCGCGCGTCCTCGAGTGTCCAAAGGACCAGTTCCCCGGCCTGTCCACAGGCGGCCAGCCGACGTGCGTCGGTGCCGGTTGCGGCGATGAGCCCGTCATATGCGAGGGTGCGACCGGTTGCGGTGGTGACGACGGTGCGGGCGTCGAAATCGGTGCTGACGGCGGCTTCGCGGAGGAGATCTATCGCTAGGTCGTCGAGCCGATACGGCAGAGAGCCCTCGGCGGCCGGGTCGTGCAGGACCGCCTTGGACAATGGCGGTCGCGAGTAGCCGCCGAGTTCGTCGGCGCCGATGATGGTCAGTCGACCGGTGTGTCCTAGGGTGCGCAATTCACGCGCCGCGGTGATCCCGGCGATGGACTCGCCGACGACGACGATCGAGCGGGGGAGGTCATGACTGCTCTCGCAGGATCGCTACCGGGCAGGAACTGATGGCCGCACGCGCGGCGGTGACATGCTCGTCGGGGACGTCACCGCCCTCGAATCGGTAAGTCAATTCGCCTGCGTCATCGAGTTCGAACACTGCGGGGGCCTGCTCGGCGCACATGCCATGGCCTTCGCAGCGAAGGTAGTCGACGGAGATCTTCATTGCGATTCGTCCTTCAGGCGGGAAACAGTTGCAGGGGAAGGGTTTCGAAGCGGTGGATGATGTTGTTCATCGCCCATTGCGGTCGTCCGGCGATCTCGATGCGTTCCACGCGCTGGAGCAGTGCGGCAAGAATGGCCTGGGTTTCCAGCCGGGCCAGGCCCTGGCCGGCGCAGCCGTGGGTGCCGTGGCCGAAGCCCAGTTGGCGGGATGCGTCGCGGCGGATGTCGAAAGTGTCGGGAGAATCCCACTCGAGTGGATCCCGGTTCGCCGAGGAATACATCACCACCACCCGTGCACCCTCCGGAATGGTGACCCCCGCCAGGGCGACGTCACGAATTGTCTTGCGAGAAAACGCCCGCAGCGGTGACTCGTAACGCACCACCTCGTTCACCGCATTGGCGATCATCGTGGGGTCGGACCGCAGTAGCTGCCACTGGTGCGGATGGGCGGCGAACAGGTACAGGGCGCTGGAGATCGCGCTGATCGTGGTGTCCAATGAGGGTGCGAGAAAGTCGATCATCATGGCCGGGCACTCGCTGTGCGCGATCTTGCCTTCATCGGCGGCTTGGAGGATCTCCGCGCCCGCGCTGCCGGGCAGTAGCTGCCGGTCGCGCGCGAGGCGGCGGGTAAACCGCACCATCTCGATGCCGGCCGGAGCGGTTCGGATCGATTGCTTGTTGATCGGCCCGAGCGAGTCGAAAGTAGCTCCAGCCCAACGCAATAAGTGCTCGCGGCCGTGCTGTGGCCATCCGATCAAATCGGGTACGACCGACATCGGCAGTGTGGTAGCCAATTCGACGCCGTCGATCCGGCCCCGTGCTATAGCCGCTTCGACGGCCGCGACTGCTTGCCGCTCGACCGTCTCACGCATCGTGCGCAGCGCCTTGGGGGTCAATCGTCGGCCCAGTAGCGCACGCCGCCGGCTGTGGTCTTCGCCGTCACTGTTGAGGGTGGTGCCACGCGAAAGCCGGTTGGCGACAGGATTCAGTCCGACGCCCTCGCCGGAGATGAAAGTGTCGTCAGCGAGTAGCGCAGCCTTGCACTCGGCATAGCGCGGTAACGCGTATGCCCGCTGCCTTGTCAACCACACGACCGGACCCAACTCGCGCATCCGGGCGTAGTGCGGATACGGGTCCATGATCGCCTGCCGCGAGTACAGGTCCGGCTGGTAAACGGGGACACCAGCAGTCTTACGCATCGAAACTCCTCAACACCGACGATCGTCCGTCGTTGGCTCTTCACCGGATCGTCCCGGCCGAATCCCGCCTCGAACTGGATTCAGGCGACTGGATCGCCGGGCCTATCTGTGGCCTGCGTCTCAGGGTAGCCATTTGATTGACTGTATGTCAATGACATGAAATCAACTTGTGTTTCCCGCGGTGGCGGCCCAGTATCGGAGGAGGCGATCGGCAGGCAACAGGAGGGACACCGATGACCGCGACAACCGGGAAGGGGCGCACGACCATGCGTGCCGCGCAGGCCGCCGAGACCCGCCAGCGCCTAATCGACGCGGCAGTCGACGTGTTCTCCGAACACAGCTACGACGAGGTGGCCGTAGCCGACATCGCAAAAGCCGCCGGGGTGGCCCACGGGCTGCTGTTCCACTACTTCGGCAACAAGCGCGGCATCTATCTGGCGGCCTTACGGGATGCCTCCGACCGGATCGTGCGAGCTCAGGGGCTCGATCAAGAGCTTCCTGTCGTCGAGCAGATCCGCGCGGGATTTCGCGCTCACCTCAGTTATCTCGCCGCACACCGCGGGCTCGCGCTGCGGTTGGTTCTAGGCGGACGAAGCGCTGACCCCGAGGCGTTCGAGGCTTTCGAAGCGGGTCGATGGCGGACGATCGAGGGGTGGACCACCCTGTTGGGACTCGGCCCTCGGACTCCCGCCTTGCGCATGATGATGCGGTCTGCCACCGGTGCGATCGATGAGGCGACCCTCTACTGGTTACAGAACGGAGAACCCTTCGACATCGAATCCATGATCGATGCCCTGATCCCGATGGTGGTCGCCGGGCTGCGTGCTGCCGCTCAACTCGACCCCGCCCTCGATGTGGACACCGCCACGCAAACATTGCTGGATAGTCGCAGGCGGTGAAGTTGCACCAGTGAGGTGCACTCGCCGACGCTGCGGCGATCGCGTCCGGCTCGGTCGGCAGTCCTGTGGTTGTCGTGGCCGATGTGTCCACACGCGAAGCGCTGATGGTGTGAACACCCACCAGCCCTCGGCGGTGCGTGAACGGAAATACTCATGAGGAGGCCACTTTCAGCAGGCCGCGCAGGCGGCGGAGGTCGAATTCGTTGTCATCGCGCAAGGCCTCGAAAACCGCGCGTGCTTTCCGCATAGATTCCCGACCGGGACTGATGCCGAGTAAGTCTCTGGTCGGGGCGGCCTCGGCTAGGCCAAACCCGAGGCGGCCATCGGCGTCCAGCCGGGCTCGACAGTCGCGTCGAACAGGTCACCGTCGGCGAAGTGCTCGACGACGCCGATCGATGACTACTTCTGGACCGAGATTCTCGGTGTGCCGATCGAAGTCGTCGGGCCGCTTCCGTTTTAGGGAACCGGACGCGCCGCGCGCGACCATGCCGCGGTAGTATCAGGTGGCGCCCCGCCACTGCAACACCTCTAGGGCGGCGGCGATGTGCAGCGTATTGGTGTCCAAGGGGCGAGGGAGAAGTTCGTCTGCTCGCGCCAAGCGTCTGATGACCGTGTTGCGGTGGACGTGCAGCCGGGCTGCGGTGCGTGCCACGCTGCATTGTTCTCGCACGTACGTCAACACCGTCTCTCGCACGTGATCGCTCTCGTTCGCGAGATCACCCAGGGTGTGATGGATGAAGTGATCAGTACGCTCGTGGTCGGCGGCGAGGAGCGATACGAGCCGCACCTCGTCGTAGGTGGCGACGCGTCGGCTGGATCGCAGGCGTGTGAGCATCTGTTGTGTAGACAAGGCATCAAGGTGGGTGCGGCGGAAGCCTTCGATTCCGCGCGCCGTGGAACCAACCGCGATACAGACATCGGGGATGTCGCGAACTCGTTCAGCGAGTGTCTGGGCGTCTACGGTCACCTCGCCCGGCAGCCATACCCAAATGGTGGCGGCGCCGGGAATGATCGTGAGCGGGTTAGGGCTCTGCGCGCATTTCACCAATACCCCAACCGCTTGCTCCAGCCGTCTCAGTTCGGAATCAGGCTGGGTGTTCCATACAATGGCGGCGGTGTGGATTTGGGCTAGGCCGTATCCGAGTCGCATTTCGGCGCGCTCGCGTGTGATCGGTGCGCCCTCGAGCAATAGCGCTACGACTTCACGCCGTTCGGGGGCTGATCCCCTGAGTAGCTCCTCACGTTCAGCATGAATCAGTTCAGTGATCATTGCCAGGGTCGCTTCGACGAACTCGCCGATCGATTGTGCCGAGACGATGAGAAGTGCCTCCAATTCATCGACCTCGGAGGTCAGCGAGAACGCGAGGCGCACCCACAGTTTCCAGGCCGCGTTTTGGCCGATGCGATAACTGGTCACTGTCAATTCATCGAGACCTCGCCGCACCAGATCGCGTGTGATATCGACGATGTCGGCGTCCAGCACAGGAGCCACGGGCGCGCCAGGGTCGCTGATATTGGACACTGCCCATCTCAGAATGGTCGCTCGCGCCGCACGCTCGGATTCGGCCGCCAGCACCGGCTCGCTGACGCTGACTTCCATGCCAGGTGAACTCAGGAAGGTCCGGGTGAATTCATCGAGCCACCCGGACTTGTGCTGAACGAGGAGTTCAGCGCCGATACGTAGCAACTCGCGAATCCGCTCGGGCGGCCGGTCCCAGGACACCCCCTGAGTGTATGCACATGATGGTGCGAATCACACCGTTCTATGGAAAAAAAGGTGCATTTCGCACCTTGTTGTCGGCGTGAGCGCGGTCGACACTGATGACGCCAGATGTCCACCAACCCACGCCCCGCTGCATCGTGGTTGCGCCACTGCGCGAGTGAAGGAAGCCGCCATGACAGTGAATTCGCCGCACGAAGAACTGGGCCGGTGCCCCGTTGCACACGGGCAGCAACCTGCGTCTTGGTCGACCCGCTACGCGGCGCGGTTGGGGATGGGGCAGCGTCGACGTCCGCCGGGCGTGCCGGTCTACGACGAAGACATCTACTCGGTCGCGGCGATCCGTGATCCCTACCCGCATTACCGCGCCATGCGCGCACTTGGTCCCGTGGTGTGGTCACAGAAGCAAGGCGTGTACTCGATCACCCAGTATGCCGAGGTCAGACAAGTTCTGGCTGATGATGCCACGTACCGGTCGTCCAACAGCGTCTCGTTGCAACCTATACCGCGGAAGGTGGGCAAGAAGAGCACCTTGCTGAACGACGGCGATGTGCATGCAGCTCAGAGAAAGCTTTTGGCCCATCGGCTGACGCCGCGAGCATTGCATTCCATGCGAGCAGAGGTCGATGGTCTAGCCGATCAGGTTGTGAAGGCGGTGGTCGACCGAGACGGGATCGACGGAGTCGAAGACATCGCTCTCCGCTCGCCGCTCAGTGTTGTTCCGGATCTGATTGGTTGGCCTCATCGCAGCCGCGACCAGCTCGTGAATTGGGCGGGAGCCATTTTCGACAGGATGGGGCCGCTCAACTCTGTGTCGGTCCGATCCGTGCCGGCCAGTCGCCAGATGCTGTATTTCGTTCATGACCTCGCCCGCAAGCGAGACGTATTGCCCGGCAGCATGGCCCATGAACTGATCGAGGGTATCGAGCAGGGCCGGGTGGACGCGTCGCAGTTACCCACATTCTTGATGGATTGCCTGGGGGCCTCCATCGATACCACAGCCAGCGCAATAGCTGCGGCCCTATGGCTTTTCGCCACTTACCCAGATCAGTGGACATTGTCGCGGGACAACCGGACTCGCTCCTGGTCGAACGCCGTGAACGAGGTGGTTCGGATCGAGTCACCTCTGCGTGTGTTCGCCCGCCGCTCCGAGGTCGACTCGGTCGTCGCCGGTGTTCGGATACCAGCGGGCTCGCAGCTCCTGGTCATGTATGCATCGGCAAACCGGGATGAGAGGGCGTGGACTGACCCCGATCGGTTCGACATCACCCGTGATGCCTCCGCGCAAATCGGATTCGGCTATGGCACCCACGGTTGTGCAGGGCAGGGCCTGTCACGCATGGAAACCGAAGCCATCTTGGGCGCACTGCTGTGCTACGTCGATCGAATCGAGTTGACCGGCACACCAGAGGTGGCGGTCAACAACGTGATCCACCGCTTCGAAACGCTTCCGCTTCGCCTCGTCGGCCGGAGAGATGAGTGAATTCTCCTGCCGATCATATCCAGCACACACCTACATACCTACAAGGAGGAGATGCGGTGCCGCGCGTCGACCATGTATCCGACCTGACCCATGAAGTGGCGGTCATCGGGCTGGGCCCGGTCGGCGAGATGGCCGCGATTCTGCTCGCGCGCTCAGGATTGACAGTGTTGGCCATCGAGCGGCAGCCCGCGGCGTATGCGCATCCACGAGTCGGGGTTCTAGACGGTGAGGCCCTCCGTGCATTGCAGAAGGCGGGTTTGTACGAGCGGGCCGCGCAGACCATGCTGCTCAATATGGGCGTGCAATGGCTCTCGCGCCGCGGCGAGGTGCTGGCTACCGCCCTGCCGATCGAGCGCCCGCAGGGCCATCCTTGGCTGAACGCTATTTATCAGCCGCTCCTGGACGGCACGTTGCGGAATGCGCTCGACGAGCTGACCGGCGTCGACGTCCGGCTGGGCAACACGTTGACGTCCGTGGATCAGGACTACGAGGCAGTCGAACTGACATTCGTTGACGCAGAGGGCAATCCGGCACGGGCCCGAGTCCGGTATGCACTCGGATGCGATGGCGCAAACAGCGCGACGCGCGCCGCGATCGGAGTCGAACTTGTCGGTTCGACGTACCAGGAGCCCTGGCTCATCGTCGACGCGCAGCTGCCGGAGCCTGTCGCGCACTTGCCGTACGTGCAGTTCAGGATGGACCCGGGCGGGCCGCGGATGACGACCCGGTTGGCGGCCGGCAACCATCGGTGGGAGCGCATGGTGATGCCAGACGAAGATCGCGCGGAACTGCTCGAACCCGCGGCAGCCCGGGCTGTCGTCGCGCAGCACGCAGATCCGGACTCCGCTGAGATCCTGCGCCATGTGATCTACACCTTCTCAGCAAAATGCGCCGACCGATGGCGCGTGGGCCGAGTATTCCTGTGCGGAGACGCCGCCCATCTCATGCCGCCGCTTGCCGGGCAGGGCCTGAACTCCGGTATCCGTGACGTCGTCAACCTGACATGGAAGATCGCCAGTGTGCTTGCCGGCGCACCGGATTCCATCTTGGAGTCCTACGAACCTGAACGGCGCCCGCACGTCGAAGAGATGACCAAGCTGTCGGTGCGCATCGGCCGATTCGTGATGATGCGGTCACCCGCCGGAGCCGCCGCGCGTGACGCTGCATTCCGGGCTCTGCTGGCTGTTCCACGAATACGTCGCATAGTCACGGAGGGCACCGGCCGGAAACCCGCCACCTATACACGAGGCTTCCTTGGCGAAACACCTACGCGGCAGTCACCAGTGGGTCGGCTCTTCCCCCAGCCACAGGTGCGCACATTCGATGGCTCACAATGTCTTCTCGAGGACATCACCGGATCGGGGTGGCGCATCGTCGGCTGGGGCCAGGACCCTCGCGTCGCGTTGACATGCGAAGGCCGAACGCTGGCCGAAGACGTACTCCGCGCGACCTTTCTCACCTTGTGCTCTCCTGGTGAGCGGCCGCACGAACCAGGCGCCCGTACGGATGTTTTCGAGGACATCAACAACCTCACCCGGCCGCTTCTCCAGCCCCACCCCTTCGCCATCGTGCGGCCGGATCACTACGTCTACGCTAACCCCTCTGCCGCAGCGCTCGACGCTACCGTCCAGACCCTCGCCCGCCGCATGTCGCACCGAAGCCGACAAGACCGTGAGCCGGCCGATGACACCGACACACGGACCCTGGCTCCCTCCGATCTACACCTCGGATTCACCGCTCGGGGTAGGTGGGGCTTGGCGCCGGTGTCGGGCCGGTTCGAGCAGGCAACCGGTTCGCTTACCTGGCGACCGGACGACACGGCTCGTGTCCGATTGGAAATAGCCAGCGCAAGCATCAACTCCGGCAACGCGTTCCGTGATCGCCACTTGCGTGGGCCCGACTTCCTCGACACAGCGCGGTACCCGTTGATTACGTTCACCGGCGAGGCCGCCCGCACCGGGACAGGGATGCGTATCACTGGCGCGCTCACGATTGTGGGCAACACGTGTGACGAGGTGATCGATGTAAACACCGCTGCGGAAGGAGAAACCCTCACCGGCTGTGCGACCGCGTCGATAAGTCTTTCCACGTACGGCATCCGGCCCCGCCTCGGGATGGTCCGCCCGGAGGTGCAGCTAAACCTGTCTGGTCGACTGTTGTAGCCAAGCCGCATGCCCGGTGCCGGCACCGATATCGGCGACCTTCCTGGCCGCATCACCAGTGCCGGGCCGGGTTGATCCGGAGAAGAAGATGTTGTGAGAGGCACGGCCCATCCGATCACCGGTTCCGTGTCATCGAGCAGCGATACCGTGTTCTCACGGCGTCGCGTGTTGCCGTACCGGACCTCATCTACCACTTCGAGTCAATGCGCGGACCGATCCCAAATGCTGGGCCGGGGGGGCGCCGAGAGCGAAGCCGGCGATCGGGTCGCGCCAGACCGAATTGGCATGGTGGGCGCGGCGTCGGGTGTTGTATCAGCGCACGACCGTGACTGCCGGTGTGAAGCAGGCACTGTGGCGCTGGAGCCTGCCGTCGAATAGTGGGCGCGGCGCCTTCCGCGCGTGCGCTGATGCGGCTCGAGCAGCGTCATGGTTTCGACTGCCTAGTTGCGCGTGGTCCGATCCCACCACACGTGGCGGCCCGTCGATTTCTTCGAGAATGGTGTCAAGGTTGTTTCGCGGAAGCTCCATGTATTCGCATCGACTAGTTTGCGATTGGCATCGCCGTCACGAGTGAACCGCGTTGGAGGTATCTGGTTTCTTGGGCTGCTGAGCTGCGAATACATTGTCGGCCCGCGGCCCAGCAGCGGCCGTGCGCGGCGGGTCGCTTCGGCATAGGTGGCCGATCCGTCGCGGACGACGACCTCGACGTCTGGATTGTTCCGCAGACATGTTTCGAGGGTTTCGGACTTACGGTGGGCCAAGACGTCGATCCGTTCGTGAGTGACGGCGTCGATGACCGCTGTTCCATTCACGAAACGTCGTGTAGCACTGCGGGTTGGACAGGCCAACCGTCGGACCCGCACCCGCACGATGACCAGGCGGCCGTCGACGGGCAGATCGGACGGTCCTGTGATAGTTGCTGTGGGCTTTCTCCGACACCGCGCCGCGGCCAGCGCACCGCCGGGCCGGGCGCTGTCCTGGCCTGCACCACGACCCGCAAGCCCTCATCGACAACCATCACTGTCGAACCCGAGAACACCAGCTCACAGCGATATTCGCCTCACACTCCAGGGCAGCGCGCCCCCATGCGGTCACCCCGTGCCACCGGAAGTGAGCCAGAGCCGTTGTTCCGACAACCCCAAAACCCCAGACGCTGCTCCAGTGGGTCAGCGGGCTATTTTGTCAGTCCGAGTAGTGCGGCGGTGAGGCCGTAGTCGGGTCCGAAGTCCTGCATGTTTCCGGTGCGGCAGCCGTCGGCCTTCATCTGGATGCGCTCACAGAAGAGGCTGACGATCTCACCGTTGAGGGCCGTGGGGATCATGAAATGAACACGGACATATCCCTTGTCGCGGTCGATGATATTGCTGATGTTCTGAAACACCATCGGTGTGAGGTCGGCGACCTCGGTGAGGCCGTAGGCGTTGTCGCGCAACTGCTGGGTCACGTTGGTCAGACCGGTCATCGTGCCGGACAACTGATCCTGGTA
>NZ_JBSGDA010000046.1:0-14182 GCF_053602135.1 Nocardia sp. NPDC004573 | reverse complement strand
CCACCAGCACCACCTCCACCGGCAGCATCACCGGCAACAGGTCCACGATCAACCCGACACCCGGTTACCGAGGCAACCTACTTGGACGAGGCACTCGTAATGCGTGATCCTGTCACCGCATTCGATGAAGTCACCGCGCAGTCCGGCACGTGTGGCCTGGTCCAGGTGACGGGTTTCGCCGGGCACCACGAATTACTTCATGACCTTCCCTTCTTCGGCGAGTTCGCCTCGGCTGTCAAAAAGTTCAGTAGCGCGCTGGCCACCCATTCCGGATCTTCGTCGGGGAGCAGGTGGCCGCCGCTGGGATGAATCCGTTCGAGGCTGCCCGGTATATCGCGCGTGAAGAACTGTCCGTCGACGGACGCGCTGCGCAGCACCAGCGTCGGCGCTGCGATGGCGGGGATCTCGGTGGTGCGGTCGATCTGGTCGGTGTTGGCGAAGTCGATGAACGCCTCTTGGTTGCCGGGCCGGGTCAGCATCGCGTGCACCCGGTCGACCATCGCGTCATCCACCACCGACTTGCGCGACCCGACCGCCGAGCGCAGATTGCGTTCGGTGGCCGAGCGAGACGCCAAATTCCGCATCAACACCCGACCGATCGGGTTGCGCGCCAGGCGCAGCGCCAACGGCAACGACTTGCCCGGGTAACCGGTGGCATTGATCAACACCAGCCGATCCCCCCGCTGCTGATGATCCAGCGCGAAGTTCCAGGCGATATTGCCACCGAGGGAATTGCCGACCACCGACGCCTTGGAGACCCCGATGGCGTCCAAGAACGCGGCAACCGTCTCCGCGTATGTCTGTATCCGGTAGTCCCGGTCGGCGCGCGGACCCGTGAGCCCGAAGCCGGGCAGATCCGGGCGAATCACATCGAACGACGACGACAACGCTGCGGCCACCTCGTCGAAGCAGTGCAGCGAGGAGCCGCTGCCATGCAGAAGCAACACCGCAGGCCCCGTCCCGGCCCGCTTGTAGTGCAGGTTACGGCCCTCGATGATCGCGAAGCGCGAATCAGGATCGATGTAATCATCGGCGGCTGCTCGTCTACTCATAATGGTTACAGTGTTGCCCGTGCATGACCGCAGCTCAAGTGATAATGGCAACAATGTGACCATTATATAATGGTCACGTGTCCAGACCGTCGATGCGCAACAATGCGAGTGTGACCACCGCCGATTCAGACGCCGCCGAGACCCCGGCACGCCGCTCCCCCGGCCGCCCACGGGTCCCCTTCGACCGGATCGTGACGACCGCCCTACGCATCATCGACGAGGAAGGCGCCGATGCACTGTCGATGCGCACACTCGCCCAACGCCTCGAAACAGGCACCGCCGTGCTCTACCGAGCAGTCGCCAACCGGGCCGAACTCATCGCCCACGTGGTCGACTCGGTCCTCGGCGAGATCGAGATCGACGACAACGCGCCCGATGACGACTGGCAGCGCGCATGCATCACCGCCGCAGAGGCCATCTTCGCGGCTCTGCACCGTCACCGCGGGATCGCGCCCCTGCTCATCGAGCAGGTGCCGATCGGACCCAATTCGCTCATGTTGCGCGAGCGAGTCCT
This sequence comes from Nocardia sp. NPDC004573, assembly GCF_053602135.1. Lineage (NCBI taxonomy): Bacteria > Bacillati > Actinomycetota > Actinomycetes > Mycobacteriales > Nocardiaceae > Nocardia > Nocardia sp. NPDC004573. Next base: position 12,616 of record NZ_JBSGDA010000046.1, on the reverse strand, counting down.
GGCCCTACTGCTCGCCAACGGCTTCCCCCCGAAGTCTGCGGCACTCGTCTACGCCACCATTGCCCGCTATGCCGTCGGCTTCGCCGCCCAGCTCCAAGGCCACGACACCGAAGCTAACATCGACCCCACCCCACTCACCGCGCTCTACCGTCAACTCGATCCAGCGCGATTCCCCGCCACGATCGCCGTCGCCGATTGCCTGCCCAGGCAAACCCTGGAAAACGAATTCCGCTTCGGCCTGCAGCTGCTCGTCGCGGGCCTCGTGCCGCTGCACGACGCGGCGACCGGCGGGGTGGACCTCACCTGATTCGTCCGGATGTCGCTGCCTTCGATCCATCTTGGCGCTCGGTTCTAATTCGGATACACTGTATCCGAATTAGTTGTTCGGACTCCGCGCGGCGACAGCCGTCGTGCGCGAGATCGCGAGTGTGCCGCGAACAGGAGAATCGCATGCGTACCGTGCAAACCAGCGCCAGCTACAAGGCCAGTCCCGACGAGGTTTGGAAGGTCCTCGGCAATCCGTCGCGCTGGGGCGATTGGCTTGTGATTCACAAGTCGTGGAAGAGCGCCGTCCCAGCCCAGCTCGCCAGTGGCGACGCCGCTACCGCAAACGCGAGCGTAATGAACATGCCGGTCACCATCGACTGGACTTTCGAGAATGTCGACGCGCCGCGCTCGCTCGCCATGGGCGGAACCACAAGGGCAGGCGTCAAACTGGCACTCGCTATCAGCCTGCGAGGCGAGGCCGAGACCACCGCGGTCGAGGTAACAGCCAGTATCGACGGCGGGATGATCGACGGCCCCATGGGCGGGGTCTTCAAGAACTCGCTCGTCGGCGCCCTGGACAAATCGCTGAAAAAGGCTCAGGGGCTCGTCGCCTGATATCCGTCAGCCGCACCGCGCGCCGTCTATGGCCCGCGGCTCGGGATAGATTCGGTCATACCGGAAAGGTGGTTCGATTGAACGAGCCAAGGAAAACCATCGCCGCGATCGGGTGTTCGGGCCAAGTGGCCGAAGTCTTCGTACGCGGCCTGCTGGCGCAAGAAGTCTCGGTCCGTATCCTCGCCCGCGACGCCGATACGCTTGCGCGTCGCTATCCCGAAGCGACGATCGTCGCCGGCAGCATGATGAACACGGACGATGTCGCGCGGGCAGCCGACGGCGCGGACGCGGCATTCTTCTTGACACCGATTGCGCGGCAGAATGACCCTTCAACGGAGTTCGAGGCCGCGAACGCTGTGATCGCCGGCGCCAAGGTGGCCAAGCTGAGACACCTGATCTACACCTCTGCGCTGGGAGCTGGCCGGAACACCGGCGTCGGTGTTCTCGACGCCAAATTCGAGGTCGAACGTTTGTTGGCGTCGAGTGGCATCGGCTACAGCGTGCTGCGATGCGGATCATATATGGAAGATGTTTTCGACCCGCGGCTGGATCTGCTCAACAAGGGCAGGTTCTTGTTGCCAATCGATAAGTCGCGCCACATCAGCTATGTGAGCCAAAAAGACGTGGCCCCGTTCATCGTGCAAGAGTTGGTCTGCAAGGATCGTGTGATAAATGGGGATATCGACTTCGTCGCACCACGAAGTTACGCCGTCCACGAGGTCGAGCAATTGCTGACGACAGCGGCGGGCCGCACCGTCAAAGCGTCGCCGCGGTTCCCCACCTACTACCTTTTCCTGGCTGCTCTTCCTTATTTCCGCTGGCGCGGAGACCGACTCTCATCGATCATTCCCCTGGTTCGCTACTGGGACAGCCACGGCTCCGTCGCATCGGAGAATACGGTCGGAGCCTATGCACCGTCGTTCCATATGACGACCCTGGAAGAGCATCTCACCAGCCTCTTCCAGCACCAGAAATAGGCCCATTTCAGCTGTTCCATCAGATAGGTCACCTGCCTGGCCACCTCAGGTATCGAGGTCGGCGTCCGGACGGCCCGCGTGTCGATGTGTTGTCCGTCGCGCAGATACGGGGCGGCGCGTCCTTTACGGGCGTGAATTGGACCTGTGGTTCGCCGAGCGCGGAGAGGTTTTCGATGCTGACCGTGCTTGCCACCGGGATGTGGCAATCGTTACGCACTCGCATGCTGACCTGGACGCCGTCGTCGCCGTTGCGCACGGAGACGACCTTCCCCACGCGAACCCCGAACAGCAATACCGGTGATTGCGGACCGAGGCTGCCCGAATTGGTCAGTGTCATCGTCAGTTTGGCGTAGCTGGTAAACCAGTCGACGCCGACTACGTCGAAGGTGAGGTAGGCGAGAGCGAGCAGTACTACCGCGGCGATGCTGCTCAATGACAATGCGGGACCGGGGATTCGTGATTTCGACGCACTGCTCCGATCATGCGCAAGGTATCGATGATCCGACTGGTTTGTTGCCGGGAACGGTGACGGTTTTCGCGGGCAGCGCGGCCAGAATCTCATCTATTAGTCGCGCGCCCATGCGTGGGGCGTGTTTGGTGGCGATGGCGGTCAGTTTGCGTCGGCCGGAGGCCCGGATCCCCTTGGGACCGCCGCAGCGCGAGAGGATTTCCAGGACCGCTGGGTGCGCGGGGGCCGAGCACGCGTTCGAGAGCGGGGTGGATGCCGGTGAGCAGGCCACGAATGCGATTGCTGGTGCGGGTCGCTTCTTCGGCGAGGTCGTCGTCGAATCCGGCCAGGACACCGAGCTCGGTCAGGGTGTAGTCACCGATGTCGACGCGGCGCAGAGTGTGGGCATGGTGCGGGCCGCGTCGGCGATGATGTAGGGCATTGGTCTTGGCCTGACCTGGGTAGAGATCGGCGATGCGGTGCATCGCCAATCCGGGCACGTAGGCCACGTCGTGTCCGCAGGCGCGGGCCACGATCACCGGTAAGGCGCCGATCGTGTTCGGCTGGTCGACCACGATCAGCAGTGGCCCGTGGGCGGCGAGCTTGTCGAATACCGCCCTCAGCCGGGACTCGTCGTTCGGCAGTGCCTTGTCGAACACGCGCTTGCCGTTCGGGTCGAGACCGACCGCGTGGTGTTCGCCTTTTCCCAGATCGTCCCCCGGCACCGATACCGTGCCCAAACCCGGCACGGAAGGCGCCGAGGCCGCCTCCGCGCAGCTCACCTCGCCACTCCGGAGTCACCCACAACGAGCTATCCGCGAAGATCCTTACTGGACCTCAGGATCTATAGAATTCGTCGAGCAACGGCCGAAGCGCAGAGTCCACGTCGAGAGTGGGGTCCAGTGCGGCGGCCGAACGCAGCGCCGCAACAGTCAGTTCCATCAGGCATTCGACCACCGTGTCGACGTCGAACGGCTCATCGTTCTGCAGCCAATAGACGGCAGCCTCGTCGATCGCGCCGACAATCGACCGGATCATCAAGCGTAAGGCCTGATTCTGCGGGTCGAGCCCCAGCAGCGAGATCCAAGCCTCGATGGCCTGCCACCGGCCCGCCTCGAGCACCTCCCAGGCCTCGGGATCAGCGCCCCGACCCCCTAGCACCAAGCGCAGGGCGAGCCCGCGATGAGCGGCCAGAAACCTGAACTGCGCGGTGAACGCGCTGCGGATCTGCTCGACCGGCGATATTTCGGGACGCAGCACATGGGTCTGCAGTACGCGATTCGACGTGTCCCGTATCGCCTCCAAATAGAGGCCACGCTTGGTGCCGAAGTAGTGGAATACCAGCCCATGGGCGGCATCGGCGGCCCGGCAGATGTCGGCCACGGCCACCTCGTCATAACTGCGCTCGGCGAACAGTTCGACCGCGGCATCGACGAGGCGCTGCCGGGTTGCGGCGGCCTGCGCGGCGCGCGAGGTCAGTCGGCTCTTATCGGTCGTGCTGGTCATTGCGCCCTCCATCACCGAACACCTCTCCGCCCGATAGTGCCGGGTGACCTGGGAAAAAAACAAGTTGATTCCAAGTCGTTGACATCAAATCCATGAAATGGTTACGCTACCGCCAGATCACTTGATGTGACCCGACTCACCCATCCGCCGCAGCAGCAGAACCGGTACATCGCACCGGTGCCGCGCATTGTTCAGGGCGGATCGCGACAAGGAGGCGACCATGGATGCCGGGAAGAAACTGGCCCGAATCGGCAGGCAAACCACTCGCCTCCCCAGTACCACGGGACCGCTGTCCGGCGGAACTCGGCTCCCGGGGTTCCCGCGGAGTTATTGGCTGAGCAACAGCTTCGGGACCGAAGCCACGCCTTCACCATTGACCACGCCCAGCGGTCCGGATCAATTGCGGCTGACGTTCGGCTGTTTCCCCAGTGGCGTCATCGCAGTCTGCGCAATGCGCAACCAACAACCCACAGGTATGGTGGTCAGCTCGTTCACCTCGGTGTCGCTGGACCCAGCGCTGGTGTCGATCTGCATCATGAACAGCTCCCAGACCTGGGCTTCGCTGCGGGATGCGCCCAGGCTGGGGCTCAGCATCCTGGGTGACGAACAGGAGCCGACGTGTCGGCAATTGGCGTCGCGCTCCCCGGATCGCTTCGCGGACGTGGAATACGAGTGCACCGCCGAGGGCGCCGTGTTGCTATCCGGCGCGACAGCCTGGCTGGACTGCGCCCTGCACGACGAGTTCCGCGCAGGCGATCACACGATCGTCGTGCTCGCCATCCGGGGCCTCCACGCACATCCCACCGCACGCCCCCTCGTATTCCACGGCTCACGGTATCGCCGTCTCATCACCTGAAGGACATCGAATTCAGGGATATCGCAACATCTTTCATCCAATGAGCGACAGTGAAGATCGGTAACCTCGGTGATCGCCTGGTCATCGTGATGGCAGCCGGAGCCGTCGACGTCGAACGCGCCAGCGGTGACCGCTTCGCCTCGGATCCCCAGGCGGTCTACGAGCATTGGACCGCGTTCCGGGAGTGGGCCCACGGCGCCGACCTGGCCGCCGCCGAGCCCTTGGACCCGGCACGCCTGCGACCTCCGGTGGCACGCCCACCACAGATCTTCGCCATCGGACTGAACTACCGCCAGCACGCCGCCGAGTCCGGTCTCGACCTGCCGAGCGACCCGCTCGTGTTCACCAAGTTCGCGAGCTGCCTGACCGGTGCCTACAGCAACATTCCCGTACCGACCGACGGAACCGCCGATTGGGAGATCGAGCTGGCGGTCGCGATCGGTGTCGGTGCCCGCAACGTCTCGGCCGACCGCGCCTGGGAGCATGTCGCCGGGGTCGCGGTGGCCCAAGACATCTCCGGGCGCGCCATCCAATTGCGAGGTCCCGCACCGCAATTCAGCCTCGGAAGATCTCTTCCCGGCTACGGCCCGATCGGCCCGTGGCTGGTCACCCTCGACGAGCTGCCCGATCCCGATGACCTGCAGATGACTTGCACGCTCAACAGAGAGGAAGTGCAGAAGACAAGTACCGATGACATGATCTTCTCAATGCCGCAATTGATCTCGCAGTTGTCGGCCTTACTCCCGCTGCTGCCGGGTGACCCGCTGTCCACCGGCACGCCCGCGGGCATCGGCAGCGCGATGAATCCGCCGCGCTTCCTGGAGCCCCGCCAGACCCTGATCAGCCGGATCGACGGTGTCGGCGAACTGCGAAACCGCATCGTTGCCGCCGACCCGTAGTGAACCTACCGAATTTCGACCACCACAGTACCTTTGGAGTACGCATGACCACCGTAGAGAATGACAGGACCGAGACCATCGAGGATGTGCTCACGCGCATCGCCGAGTTGGCGCCGCTGATCCGGAAGAATGCCGCCGCCGGCGAATCGGACCGGCGAGTATCCGAGGAGACGATCGCGGCGCTGAAGGAAGCCGGAGCGTTCCGCATCGTGGCGCCACGGCGTTTCGGTGGCCTGGAGGCCAGCTTGCGCTCACTGCTGGATGTGTCGTCGGCGATCGCCGAGGCCGACGGCGGCGCGGCATGGGTAGTCACGCTGTCGAACACCAATGTCTGGACCTCTGCCCTCCATCCCGGCCGCGGCCTCGACGAGGCGTTCGCCGACGGTCCCGACACGATTGTTTCCGGCGTGCTGGCACCCTCGGGCAAAGCCCGCAAGGTGCCCGGCGGCTACCGGGTGGACGGACGCTGGCCATATGCCTCGGCCAGTCTGCACGCCGATTGGACTACCAACGGGGCACTAATGGTCGACGACGACGATCAGGTGCTCGACCAGGTCGCGGTGGCGATCCCCCGGGCAGACTTCCGGGTCGAGGACACCTGGTACGTCGCGGGAATGCGCGCGTCCGGCAGCAACACCATCGTCGTCGAGGACGTGTTCGTCCCCGAACATCGCGTTGCTTCGCTCGGCCCGTACCTGGCTGGTGAGCACATCTCCGCCCATCCCGATGCGCCCCTCTACCGGGGGGCCTTGACGTCGTTTCTGAATACGGCGGTCACGGGGCCGCAGTTGGGTCTCGGTCGGGCCGCGCTGAATCTGGTCCGCACCAAGGCGGCGGAAAAGGCACTGGCGTACACCACGGTAACCCGGCAAGCCGACTCCGTCGCCTTCCAAATGCTGGTCGCCGAGGCCGCGATGAAGATCGAAACCGCCCACCTGCACGCCTACCGTGCTGCCGATGACGTCCAGGCGCACGCGGACGCCGGAGTGTTCCCGGAGCTCATCGCCCGCGCCCGGATTCGCGGTGATGTCGCGATCACCTTGCGCAGTATCAACGAGGCGCTGAACATCCTGCTCGATGCACACGGCGCCGCATCGTTCGCCGACGTCAATGCCATGCAGCGGATTTGGCGCGATTCCAACGTTGCCGCGCGGCACGCGGTGACCCTGCCGCACGTCTCGATGGAAACGTACGGCAAGGCGCTGCTCGGCATCCCCGAGCACATCACACCGCTTATCTGACAGCAGGTCGATCCAACGGTCGTAATCGTAATCCCGCCGAGGGCGTGCAGGCCACTCCCTCGGCGGCGGTGACGCTTCGCCGAATGCGACTCGGACCAGGCGCAGGTACCCCCGAGCCAGCGGGCCGCTACGGTAAGTACTGAACCGTACTTCCCAGGGAGGAGCCGCCGTGACCGAGAACGCGCCCATTCGGCGGCCGCGCATGACGCCTGATCGCGAGCACGAGCTGCTGACCGCGGCGCCGGATCTGCTGCGCAAGGTCGGATACAAGGCGCTGTCGATGGATACCCATGCGGCGCGGGCACATTGCAGTAAGGCGACACTGTATCGAATGCGGCCGACCAAGCCACAGCTGATCGCCGCAGCCCTGCGCGCCACCGGGCCGGCCGACGCGAAAGATATCGATACCGGAAGCCTTTGGGGCGACCTGGGGGCCATGGCCGACCGGTTCGTACCGCGCGCACAGCAGGACACGGCACTGATCGCCGCGCTCGACCACGCGATAATCACCAATCCCGACTTGGCCGCGACCCTGCGAGCCGTCCTGCTCGAGCCCGACACCGCCGATCTCGCCCGCGTACTTGGCCGATGATAGCGACCATACCCTCGAAAGCTATCGCGTCGGGCCCAGTGATCGGGATGCGGCGGCCGAGCAGGGTGTCGTCGGACATGGCGTGGGCGATGACATCCGCGACGTCTTGTTCGTGGATGACTGCCTCGGCATAGCCGGCGTACGGTCCGAAGACGGTGTCACCCCTGGCGATCTGGCTGCGCCACATCGTCAAGGCGACAATGGTTCACTAGCGTCAAGAAAGGCGGGACGACCGACAGCTCAACACGGTACGCGAGCTCAAGGAGTGGCCTGGGACGAGTGCACTCATCGTCGGTGCATGCCTGCCGCGCCCGTACTCATTGTTGAGGTAATACAGAGGTAGTCGCGCAGCGTCGACTTGAACGGTAATTGTGAATTCTTCTGATATGGCATGTTTTTCGGCGATCAACGACTCAGAATACTAGTGTTCCGCGCCCTGAAATCCGTTCTTTACTCGTAGGATTCGGCGGTGGCAAGGACGGGGCGCCCGAGGTCGGGGCCGGATTTGGTGGTGACCGAGGCGCAGTGGCGGGAGTTGGTGTGGGGTGCGCGGGCGGCGACGTCGACTCAGGTGTATGCGTTGCGGTGCCGGATAGTGCTGGCGTGCGCGGAGCCGGGTGCGGCGAACGCGCATGTTGCGGCTGCGGCGGGTGTCACGCCGATGACTGTGGCGAAGTGGCGGCGCCGGTTGCGACCTCTCCGGGGTTGTGAGGGTTAAACCGCCGGGGACTCGCGTCACATCGCTTATGCAGCCACGGAATCCATGTCTTCTGCGACCGTCGCGTCTGTCGGTTTGCGGTGCAGTCCTTTGTGGTCGTAATAGCGGGTGGCGGTGGCGCCGAGCACGAGGCCGATAGTCAGTCCGATGAGCGTCATCCAAACCGCGCGACCAAGGCCCGAATCGGCTTCGGCATTGAAATACAGGATGGCGCGAATACCGAGGTATGCCTGGTGCATTGGTTCGAAGCGTGCCAGCCATACAAGACGTTCGGGAATCGCTTCGATTGGAACGGTACCGCCGGAGGTAGGTAGGCCGAGAACGACAAAAAGGACCAGGTTGATAAGTAGCCCCATAGTTCCGAATACAGCGAGGATCGACAGCGCTGTGACCCCAACGGCGATAATCGCCATCGTGCTGTATAAGAAAAGCGCCAAAGGACGGTCGATGGGTGTCCCCAGCCAGTGCGCTACGCCTATGTAGATGCTGGCCACGATCGGAGCGACGCCGACGACGATGCTCCACTTGAGCATCAAGGTGCGCAGCCGCGAGATCCGTGCGCGAGGAACGTGAAAATACAACGGGCCGAGTTCGGTCGGTGCGAAGCCGAGTGACGAATCCACCATACCATTGATCACCATCGCACCGGTGAATCCGCCTAGCAGCACTAGCAAGGTGTAAAGGAACGCGACCAAACCGTCTCCTGTCCCCGGAGGCAGCGGATGATTTGGGGCGACTACGAGTTTGACCGGTTCGGCGAGCATCAGCCGACTGAGACCGGCCATTGCTGGCGCTTGGCCGCTGCCCGATTGAATTTGGGTTTGCATCATCGTGGTGAGCTGCGTGCCGATGGTTCGGTTGATCTGGCCGAGTGCGTTCTCCGCGATGGTGCGCCCCATTGAGGCTGCGAACGATCCGACAGGGGGGTTGGTGATTACGGTGATCGTCGGGCGGCTGACATCGTCGTACGCGACGCTGGCCGCGCTGAAGATCGCCAGTCGATGGGTGAAGTCGCTCGGGATGACAATGGCACCGTAGAGGGTTCCGTCATCGAGCTTCTTCTGTGTTTCGGCCATGCCAAGAACCTGCAGGTCGACCTTGTCGGCGGGTATGTGCTCCACGAGCGCATCGGAGACCTGTTGACCTACATTCGTGACGTGGCCGCCGAGCATGTCGCCTTGGTCTTGGTTGACCACAGCGACCGGGAAATCGTGCATGTGTTTCGCTGGGTCCACGACATATGCCAGATACATCGTGGCTAACAGCGACATAAGCAATGAGACCACCACCGCTGGGCCGACCCACACCCGTGGGTGTAGCCGCTGGCCGTCCGCGGTGTCGCCGCTGGTTTTCGATTCAGTCATGGTCGGTGCCGTCCTCCTTGTTGTACGCCTGGACATTGCCAGCTGTCGATCACGTAGGGGCGGCGCTCGGTGCCGCTCGGATCCACACCCGAGGTCCGATGTCGGCAGCCCACCGGGCCGGCGCGGTACAGCATTGAGTGCTGAAGCAGACGGCAACCGGCATGGCAAGCCATTTTACTGCCCCAGGCCAATATCGGTTACAGCGTTCCCGATATTTCGGAGCCGCGTCAAGGCTTACTGATGGTTTCGTGATGAGCTGCACAACGGTGCGGCGATTATCTGCGGCGGACAGAGTGGACAGCTGTAGCAACATCTGTCATGGCGACGTCGGCTATCGCTTGTGCCGCGTGGACGGGATACCTGTCCGGCGACCCCGGTCGGCGCCGCGATCGGCATCGCCCTCATGGGCTCGGTGTTCTCGAGCCACTACACATCGTCACTGCCCGCGCTGGATCAACTGCCGCCCGCAGCCGCGCACGCGGTCGAATCCTCGGCCGCCGCAGGGCTTGGCCGCCGCGCAACTGCGTCCACAAGGTGAACCATTGGCCACGGCCGTTCGCTCGGCCTTCATCGACGGCCCATCGGCCTCGCTGATCGTGGTGGCGGTCATCCTCGCGCTTGCCGCCCTCGGCGCCCTGTTCCGCGCACCCCGAACCCAAACCTCCCCGCAGTAACCACCCGAGCAGTCCATTGAATGGAGTTCCCATGCACCCGTATGGGAACTTGTCGAAAAATCGCGGTTCCCGCCACAGTGGCCGCGCTCGCCGCGAGCGCGGCGCTGATCGCCGGTTGCGGCAGCTCGAGCGATGCTACGAGCGCCCAGAGCCATGTAGCCTCCGCGCCTGCAACGACTATGGATGGAGAAACCACAGACCAGATGACCGTCGCCGCGGACAAGGCCGGACGCCAGTGGGCCGCGGCGCAATCGGCGACTCTCGCACCCGGCACAAAGGTCTACACCGAAGGCGCCGGCCAGTGCACGACCAACTATGTGTTTGCCGACGACGCCGGCAACTTCTACCTGGGGCAGGCCGCACACTGCGCGACCACCGGCCAGTCGAACGCCACCGACGGCTGCACTTTCGGCAGCCTCCCGCTCGGCACCATTGTCCTTCAGCCGCGATGGCTCACCCTTCGCGCAGGGTGCATCCATCGGCATCGGACAACTCGCCTACAGCAGCTGGCCGACCATGCAGCAGCGCGGCAAGACCGACCCGACGCGCGCGCCCTCAACGATATCGCGCTGGTGAAGATCACCCCCGAACTGGCCGGGTCGGTGAACCCGAGCCTGCCGTACTGGGGGTGGCCCGGTTGGCCTCAACACCACCGGGACCGGCTCCGGAGTACCGCCCTCGCGGCCAGGGATGAACCGCCTCGGGTCGGCAACGGCTAGTTGGCGGGCGCTTGAGATGGCAGCCAGAATCTGCTGGTCATCGGCAGAAGTTTGCGCTTCGTCTACCGACGAACTGGGGTAATGCCTCGACGCCGACAGCGTACGTGAAATTGCCTCAGTAGCTTAGTAGTGCGCCGTCGAGGGCTTGCTGCATGCGCGCGGAGGCCATTCGGCTGATTTCTGTTGGACGGTTGGGAAGGTTGGTGCACGGAGAGTCGAGGTAGAAGCTGGCCGACTTCACGTCGGCGGTGTCGAGACCGTAGCTCAGGCCGATACATACCAAAGTCGGTGCGATACCGGCATCTCGTGCGCGTGCGAGGATGTGCCCGATACCGGTGCCTATCGGCTGCACTCGGCTGGGGTCGGTTTCATTGCAGGTTCCCTCCGGGAAGATCGCCAGGTCATCGCCGCTGGCCAGACGGTATACGCAGGTATCTATCATCTGCATTCCGGCGGCGTGTGCGGCGCGTATCCCGTGGTCCTTGCGGCGGAAGACGGGGATGCCGCCCATCGCGTCGATTCGGGTGCGGTGCTGTGGATCGTTGAACAGCTCGTCCTTCGCCAGCACTCGAATGCGGCCGATCCTCGGGCGGAACACACTGCGCCAGGCGAGTCCAGCCAAGAGGTAGGGGTCCTGGGTGGTGAGGTGATTGATGGAGATGATCAAGCGCGCGTCCGCGCGGATCAGCTGCGCCAACTCGGCGCGGGCGCCGTCTGCATACGTCACCCTGGGCCGGAAGCGATGGCTCATGACGGCGCAGGACAGCTTTGCTCGCAGGAGGTCTGGACGATGCTCGCGGTAGAAATCGTAAACCGCGTTCCGATTGTCGAAAGTGACAGCGGGGGCACCCGAGACGCGAGTCTTGGTTGATCGGCCGAGCATGGCGAGCTTTCAAATCCTAATCGTTAGAAGGGATAAAGATTTCCGAGAGCTGGCACGAACGGCTGGCGACGGGGAAGTTCCCTGACATGAACACAGCCGTAGCGGCTATGAGGACCGTTCTGTCCGCGGGACGGGCATGTTCGGCGCGTGTGCGTATCGACGCGACCGCCACAATCTTGGCTGCCCCGAAGAACAGGAACTCGGCCGCCAGCATGCACCTGAGCACGATCGACCCGATATTCATGGCCGCACTCCGACCAATACTCGTCATGGCGCTCGGTGACCAGCTGAATTGCCTTGGCCTTTGTCTCTGCGTCGCAGATTCGGCGGCTACGGATGACACCGCCCCCCCCCGGCGGGCCGAGGCAATGCCGCCAGTTCGCAGACAGCACCCGGGTCGATCACGGCGACGGCGGAACAGCATCATGACTTGGCCGCCGATATCTTCGGTCTACTGGTGTCGTGGTGCGAGATCATGAAACCGGGGAGGACGACCTTGCCCACGCAGTCGAGCACCTCTGTGTCGGCGTCCAGATCAGGCCCCACCTGAGCGATCTTGCCGTCCTCGATGAGCACATCTGCGCGTTCGCAATCACCCAGCGCCTAGTCCATCGTGAGGACAATTCCGCCGCGCAGCAGCAAGCGACCGTCAGGATTCATGACCGCCTCCGATCCGACACAAGTGCGAGGGGCAAAGTGCATCCATCATAATGGTAACAGTGTTGCCATTATTGGGCTCGATGTCAACAGGCGATGCCGGTTCCGAGCGCGGAGGGCGTGGAAGCCAGTGCCGTCGACGAGAACGACTCGTGGACGGGCTCGGAGGGCGCGCCGCAGAGTGATTCACTCGAGCCCGA
>NZ_JBSGDA010000045.1:0-15486 GCF_053602135.1 Nocardia sp. NPDC004573 | reverse complement strand
AAAACGCTCGGCTGGGCAACCCCAGCCGAGCGTCTGCGTGATCTACTGACGACCACATAGCCATCAGGTGTTGCGAGGACCCCGAGAATCCGCCAGTACGGTTCGCGGCCCCTTTTCGTTGTCAGCGCGGGATCGGGATCGGGATAGGGATAGGTGGCAGCAGCGGCGGTGGCGGCAGTCCCGGGATGCCCGGCGGTGGCGCGGCCGGGCCGGGCGGCGGCGCAGCCCGGACGGTGCCGTCGCTGATGTACAGCGTGATCACTGAGCCGGGGATGGCCGACCCGTTCGGCGCTGTGCCCATCACGGTGCCTTTGGGGCGATCGCCCGCGCCCGTGACCGGCGACACCTGGAAGCCCGCCGCTACCAGCTTGGCGGTCGCCTCGCCCTGGGGCATGCCGACCACGTCGGGTACCTGGGCGTTGTTCGCGCCGCGCACATACTTGTCGTCCAGCGGGGGCAGGCCCGGCGGCGGGAACAGCGGTACCACAGGTTTGATCGCGTTGAACCAGGTCCGCGCGGGCTCGTTACCACCGAACAGGTTGCCGTCGCCGCAGTTGCGGAGCGGGAACGAGCAGATCTCGCCGGGCGTCGGGCTGTCGCCGTAGACGTAGACCGCGGCGGCCAGCGCATTGGTGAAGCCGAGGAAGGCCGAGGAGCGGTGACTCTCGGTGGTGCCGGTCTTGCCCGACATCGGGAGGTTCCAGCCCGCCGACTGGGCCGCGCCCGCCGCCGTGCCCGCCGTGTCGTCCTTGCTCATCGCGTTGGCCAAGGTGTTGGCCAGGCCCGGCTCGACGACCTGCTCGCAAGCCTGCTGGGTCAGCGGGACCTGCTTGCCCTGGCGGTCGATGACCTCTTTGATCGGGTTCGGCGGGCACCACCGGCCGCCCGAAGCCAGCGTCGCCGCGACGTTGGACAGCTCCAACGGGTTGATCGCCACCGGTCCCAGCGTGAACGAGCCGAGGTTCTGCCCCTTGATCATGTCGGCCAGGCTCTGGTTGCCGTGGCCCGAGGTGCCCGCTTCGGTGAACGAGCGCATGCCGAGCCGCACCGCCATGTCGACCGTCGGGGTGACCCCGACCGCCTGGATCAGCTTCACGAACGCGGTGTTCGGAGAGGTGGCCAGCGCCTCCGTCACCGACATGGGTGATTTGTACCGGCCCGCGTTCTCGACGCAGTAGGTGGCGGCCGGGCACCCGCGGGCGCCGCCGTTACCCATGCCCTTGGCCTCGAAGCGTCCGGGCACGTCGAGCTGGGCGTTGATACCGAGGCCTTTCTCCATGGCCGCGGCCGTGGTGAAGACCTTGAAGATGGAGCCGGCGCCGTCGCCGACCATGGAGTACGGCTGCGGCTGCACCGTCTCGCTCGCGTCCCGGTTCAGGCCGTAGGTGCGGCTGCTGGCCATCGCGAGCACCGGATGCGTGTCCTGCCCCGGCGCGACGACGGACATGACCTCCGCGATGTTGTCCAGGTTCGGGTTCGCCGCCTCGGTCACCGCGCGTTTCACCGAGTCCTGCACGGCCGGATCGAGGGTGGTCCGGATCAGGTAGCCGCCCTTTTCGATCTGTTCGCGGCTGATGCCCGCGTTGGCCAGGTACTGCAGCGCGTAGTCGCAGAAGAAGCCGCGGTCGTTGGCGGCGATGCAGCCGCGCGGCAGGCCCTTGGGCTCCGGCAGCACGCCCAGCGGCTTGGTCTTCGCCTCGCGGAACTCCTCGGCGCGGCTGGGGATGTTCTGGATCATCGTGTCCAGCACCGTGTTGCGCCTGGCCAGCACGCCGTCCGGGTTGGTGTAGGGGTTCAGCTTGGACGAGCTCTGCACCATGCCCGCGAGCATCGCGGCCTGCGAGACGTTCAGCTCGGCCGCGTCGACGCCGAAATAGGTCTTCGCGGCGTCCTGGATGCCGTAGGAGGAGTTACCGAACGGGACGAGGTTGAGGTATCGGGTGAGGATCTCGTCCTTGGTGAGTTCCCGGTCCAGCGTCAGCGCCATCCGGATCTCCCGGATCTTGCGGGCGGGAGTGGTCTCGATGGCGGCTCGGCGCTCGGCGTCGGTCTTGGCGACCACCAGCAGTTGAAAGTTCTTCACATATTGCTGATCCAGCGTCGACGCGCCCTGCTGGACCTCGCCGCTGGCGCTGTTGGTCAGGAACGCGCGTAGCGTGCCCTGCCAGTCGACGCCTTCGTGTTCGGCGAAGCGACGGTCCTCGATGGACACGATCGCCAGTTTCATGTCGTTGGATATCCGGTCGCTGGGCACCTCGAATCGGCGCTGCTCGTAGAGCCAGGCGATCGGATTGCCCGCCGCGTCGACCATGGTCGAGACCGCGGGCACCGTTCCCTCGACCAGCTCCGCGGAGACGTTGTCGACGGCGTCGGCGGCGCGGTTGGAGACGAACCCGAAGCCGCCGGCGAGCGGGAACAACAACCCGGCGACGAGCACGGAGGCCAGCACGCAGCTGCCGGCCAGCCGCGCGAGCGTATGTGTGATCGGCACGAATCAAGACTACGGGTTGCCATTCCAGCCTTCTTGGCGGCATTTGTCCGTAGCCCGGAACTGGTTGTTCGCGAACCGGAATGGGCGTGTCGCGCGATCAGGACCGGCGTGTCGCCGGAGGGCGCGCACGCAATCTGCCTGCCCGTCCAGTGCGCGCCCGGCTTTGCAGGGACGGACGTACCAAAAAATCTCGAGGTGGTCTTGCGCAAGCGCCATACCTTTACCTAGATTGAGAACCCAGTGTGATAGAGCTAACACTCAAAGTGGAATGTGGTGCACTTCGCAGCGGGGTTTGGGTGCTGCGCGGTGACAACGCGATTCTGGAGCGCCGTTGACCGGTGTTCGGACTGCAAAGGGGCACACCAAATGCACATGACAACCCCCATCGCTCGATTGGACGTGGAGCAGGCCGAAGCAAGGATCGCCTGGGTAGCCCAGGCCCGATGCAAGGAAGTGGACCCCGATCAGTTGTTCGTGCGCGGCGCGGCCCAGCGCAAAGCGGCGACGATCTGCAGGCACTGTCCCGTGCTCATGCAGTGCGGTGCCGACGCGCTGGACAACCGGGTGGAGTTCGGTGTGTGGGGCGGTATGACGGAACGGCAGCGCCGTGCCTTGTTGAAGCAGCATCCGGAAGTGACCTCGTGGGCCGATTTCTTCCAGGCCCAGCGTCAGCATCAAGTGGCCATGTAGTCCCGCGAAATCGAAACGGAGCCCGCGCAAGCGGGCTCAGTTTCGTTTCAGGACCGATATTTCCGTTCGGAGCGATAGCGGATACGCCTAAGTATCAGGCGGTGGCGCGCGCCGTTCCCGCCAGCTGATCGCCGACGACACGCAGCGCGTCGAGGTCGGACACCTCGAACGGAAGCGCGGTGACCGAGACGATCGGCACGCGCGGATGCGCGCCCGTGAACCGATGCAGCAGATGCTGTTCCCGTTTGTCGGTGGCGACTCGGCGGGCGTGCACCCGCAACACCGCCGCGGTCAGCGGATCGGAGTCGGCCACTTGGTCGGCGGCGGTGAGCGCGTGATCGGCCGACAGCGAGCTCAGCACCGGATGGGTGCGGTTGAGCACCAGCCCCGCCAGCGGCATGCGCTCGGTGGAGAGGCGGTCGACGAAGAACGAGGCTTCCCGCAGCGCGTCCGGTTCCGGCGCCGCCACCACCAGGAAGTGCGTGCCCGGCTTGGACAACATCGCGAAGGTTCGCTCGGCGCGCTCCTGGAAGCCGCCGAACAGCGACTCCAAGGATTGCAGGAAATTCGACGCGTCCTTGAGCATCTGCCCCCCGACGACCGTGGACACCCCGCGCACTGCCAGGCTCATCGCGCCGGTCACCAACCGGGTCACGCCGCGGCCGGGCGCCATGATCACCCGGATCATGCGGCCGTTGAGGAAGTTGCCCAGCCGCTTGGGCGCATCGAGGAAGTCCAGCGCGTTGCGCGAAGGCGGGGTGTCGACCACGATCAGGTCCCACTCGCCTCGGTGGGCCAGTTGGCCGAGCTTCTCCATCGCCATGTACTCCTGCGTTCCGCCGAAGGAGGAGGCGACCGTCTGATAGAAGGGGTTGGCGAAGATCTGCTGCGCTTTCTCCGCGCTGGTGTGCTCGAGCACCATGTCGTCGAACGTGCGACGCATATTGAGCATCATCGCGTACAGCTCGCCCTTGGCCTCCGGACCCAGCGCCACCCGCTGCGGATTGTTGCCGAGGTCGGCGACGCCCAGTGACTGAGCCAGCCTGCGCGCGGGGTCGATGGTCAGCACCACGACCTTGCGGCCCTGCTCGGCGGCGCGCAGCGCGAGGGCGGCGGCGGTGGTCGTCTTGCCGACGCCACCGGAGCCGCAGCAGACCACCACGCGGGCGGACGGGTCGGCGATGATCCGCGATATATCCAGCGGGGCAGCCGTGGCGGGGTGGGTCGGCGTGCTCATCGGACTCCCTGGGCGGTGAGGTGTTCGGCTAGCTCGTAGAGTCCACCCAGATCCATTCCGTCGGGGAGGGCGGGCAGGTAGAGCCGGGAGATATCGACCTTGGCCAATTCCTCGGCGCTGTCGTCCTGTGCTTGCAGCGTGGCCGAGTGCTCGACCGCCTCGGTGAGCAGGCCCTGGAAGTCGCTGTCGGCGAGAGCGATCCCGGCGGAGTCCAGACCCGCGCGGATCGCGTCGGCGTCCAGATCACCGGTGGCGGCTCGGGCGCGCAGTTCGGGCGGGAGCTGTCCTTCGGTCGCCCGGTTCACGATGACGGTGCCGATGCGCAGGTCCGCGGCGGTGAGCTCGGCGACGGCGTCGGCGGTTTCCTGCACCGGCAGCGCCTCCAGCAGCGTGACCAGATGAATCATGGTCTGGTCGGAGTGCAGCAGCTGGGAGACGCCCTCGGCCTGCGAGGCGATCGGACCGCCCTTGGCCACCTCCGCCATGGCCTTGGTGACGTCGAGGAAGCCTGCGATCCGCCCGGTGGGCGGTGCGTCGACCACGATCTCGTCGTAGACCCGCTTGCCGGACTTGTCCACGCGAACCGCGCATTCCTTGATCTTGCCGGTCAAGATGACATCGCGCAGACCGGGCGCGATCGTGGTGACGAACTCGATAGCGCCCATCCTGCGCATCGCGCGGCCGGCGAAGCCGAGGTTGTAGAACATGTCGAGGTATTCGAGGAAGGCGTGCTCGATGTCCAGCGCCAGCGCGACCACTTCGCCGCCGCCGTCGGCCGTGGCGATCCGTGTCTCGGTCGGCGGCAGCGGCGGCAGGTCGAACAACTGCGCGATCGACTGTCTGCTCTCCACCTCGACCAGCAGCACCCGCCGCCCGCCCGCGGCGAGCGCGAGCGCCAGCGCCGCGGCGACCGTCGACTTGCCCGTGCCTCCCTTGCCGGAGACATAGTGCAAGCGGGCCTGTTCAGCGCGCTTCGGCCACCTTGCGTCCGCTCCCGGCTCCGCCGAAAGCGGCACTGCTGTTGGTACTCCCACGCTCGCGAGCCTATAACTGGTCCGCTAACCCGGGGCACCGGCCGTACCAGACGGGTGCGCGCCCCATCGCGCGAAACCTCGGCCCACCCCGCCCGATGCGGCTGCCCCCATGCGTACAGCGCACCTGACCCCCTGGTTCGGAGGTCCGCAAACCGAGTCCAGCCGTCGTGCCCGACCTTGCCGCCTCGACGCCGACCCAGCTCGGCTATCCGGTCGATCGGTTCGGCCACGCGGCACAAGGTGGGCAATGGCAACCGCAGGAGGCCCCGCCCCATACGGCAGAACGCCTGGTGCCATCGACCGGTGCGACGCGCCCAGTGCACCAGATCCCCGGGTGCGAGTGAAGCGAGACCGACCTCGTGCGGTTTGCGGTCCGGCTCGCGTTGGCCGATTCCGTTCGGAGGTCGCGAGTTCTCTGCGCGCCGTGCTTTGTAACAGCGGTGCCTCGGCTGACGCGCTCAGCGCACCCCAGCTCCTGGTTTCGAGCGAAGCGAGACCGAGCCTGTTCCGTTCGCGGCCCGGCTCGCGTGTGCGCGGCCGCCGCGTCCGTGACGAAGTCGCAAGCGGCGGTCGCGCACACGCGAGCCACACAGGGGCCGCGAACACTCAGCGCCGCAGGCGCTGGAAAAACCAACACAGCCGCGAACGCGCCGCGACGCAGTCACGGCAATCAGACAGAGCTACGCTCTCGCACATGAGTGAGATGAGTGATACGACCGTGTGGGAGTACGCCACCGTGCCGCTGCTGACGCATGCGACGAAGCAGATTCTCGACCAGTGGGGAGCCGACGGCTGGGAGCTGGTCACCGTGCTGCCCGGTCCGACCGGCGAGCAGCACGTCGCCTACCTCAAGCGGCGCAAGTAGAAGGGGGCGAACGCAGTGACCCAGTGGGAGAAGAACCTCGCCGAGCTCGGAATCACCCTGCCCCCGGTCGTGCCCCCGGTCGCGGCCTACGTTCCCGCGATCCGCACCGGGTCGCTCGTCTACACCTCCGGTCAGCTGCCGTTCGTGGACGGCGGGTTGTCCGCGGTCGGCAAGGTCGGCGCGGAGGTCTCCATCGAGGAGGCGAAGGAGGCTGCCCGGCTGTGTGCGCTGAACGCGCTGGCCGCGGTGCACGATCTGGTCGGGCTCGACGCGGTGGTGCGGATCGTGAAGGTGGTCGGGTTCGTCGCCTCGGCACCGGGATTCGGCGATCAACCGGTGGTGATCAACGGTGCGTCGGAGTTCCTCGGCCGGGTCTTCGGTGACGCGGGCAAGCACGCGCGCTCGGCGGTCGGCGTTTCCGAACTTCCCCGTAATACTCCGGTCGAAGTCGAATTGATCGCCGAGGTGCGCTAGACCGGAACTGTCGGCTCCGTTTCTATCCGAGGTTTGCGATGACGTTGACACACCCCGCCTACGGGCAGCTCCGGCAGGTCACCGAGACGGCGGCGGTGCTGCTCGCCGACAATCCGGGACAAATGACCTTGGAAGGAACCAACACTTGGATCCTGCGCGCGCCGGGAGCAGCGGACTGTGTGGTGGTGGACCCGGGGCCGAAGGACAAGGCGCATGCGGCCGCGATCGCCGAGGCCACCGGCGGCCGGATCGCGCTCACCTTGATCACCCACCGGCATCACGATCACACCGGCGGCATCGATCGGCTGGTCGAGCAGACCGGGACGCCGGTGCGCGCCAAAGAGGCCGGTTTCCTGCGCGGTGCGGACGCCCCTCTGGTCGACGGCGAGGTGATCGAGGCGGCCGGCCTGCGGATCACCGTGCTGCACACGCCGGGGCACACCGGTGACTCGCTGAGTTTCCTCCTCGATGACGCGGTGCTGACCGGCGACACCATCCTCGGCGCGGGCACCACCGTGCTGGATTCCAGCGACGGCACGCTGGCCGACTACCTCTCCTCGCTGGACCGGCTGGTCGAGGTCGGCAAGGGCAAGGCGTTGCTGCCCGCCCACGGCCCGGACCACCCGGATCTGGAGCCGGTCGCCCGTTACTACATCGAGCATCGGCACGAGCGCCTCGACCAGGTGCGCGAAGCGCTGCGGGCGCTCGGTTCGGACGCGGGCGCGATGTCGGTCGTGCGCCGCGTCTATGCCGATGTGGACAAGCGGCTGTGGCCCGCGGCGCGCAGTTCGGTGCAGGCGCAGCTGGACTATCTGCGCGTGCACGGTTAGCCGGAGCGACGGAACGCCGGGTTCAGTGGAGCGCTGAACCCGGCGTTGTGCCGTCGGAGACGTTATCGGGCGCGGCGGGCCAGACGCTCGGAGTCGGAGATGAGCACGCTCTTGCCCTCCAGCCGCAGCCAGCCGCGATGCGCGAAGTCGGCGAGCGCCTTGTTCACGGTCTCGCGGGAGGCACCGACCAGCTGGGCGATCTCCTCCTGGGTCAGGTCGTGGGTCACCCGCAGCGCGCCCGCCTCCTGGGTGCCGAAGCGCTGAGCGAGCTGCAGCAGCGCTTTGGCGACCCGGCCGGGGACGTCGGTGAAGATCAGGTCGGCCAGGTTGTTGTTGGTCCGGCGCAGGCGGCGGGCGAGAACGCGCAGCAACTGCTCGGCGATCTCGGGCCGCTGGTCGATCCAGGTCTTGAGGGCGTCGCGGTCCATCGTCACCGCACGCACCTCGGTCACCGTGGTGGCGGTGGAGGTGCGCGGGCCCGGGTCGAAGATCGACAGCTCGCCGAACATGTCGGACGGGCCCATGATGGTCAGCAGATTCTCTCGGCCGTCGGGCGAGCGGCGTCCGATCTTCACCTTGCCGGACGTGATGATGTACAGCCGGTCGCCCGGCTCGCCCTCGTTGAAGATGACGTGACCGCGCGGGAAATCCACCGGCTGAAGTTGTTTGGCGAGGGCGGCCACCGCAGTGGGCTCGACGCCCTGGAAGATGCCTGCTCTGGCGAGGGCCTCGTCCACGAATGTGCTCCTTATGGGAAATGGCTCTGTACCGGACCGAAGCGACTCGGCCAACAGCGCAGTCTACGCGGCGTCACTACAGCGTAGTGACGGACACCACGTAACGGGTGGATTGCGCGGCGCTCGCGCCGGGTCAGCTCGCGCGGGCCACGTCCATCTCCTCGCCGCGCGAGCGGCGCCTGCGCATCCGGGCCACGGCAGCGGGCAGACCGAGCTTCGTCAGCTCTTTCACCTCGGCGTTACTTGCCTTGTCCAGGTACTGCTGAACCTCTTCGTCGGGTTCGAGAAGCTTGCGGAGCCGATTCTCGACCCGCTCCATACCCAGTGCGAACAGCATCAGCACCACTGGGAAGAGCACCACAGCGAGTCCTTGCATGACGAGCAGTAAACACCGTCGAGGTCTCAGATGGAACACGGCAACTGAACTGGAAGGGCAACGTTGTCTGCCGGTTCCGTATGGTGGACGCGTGCGCGTCTCCCCCTCCACCGCCTCCGGGAACGGGCTTCCGCCTGGCTCCGAGCCCTCCGAAACGCCGCAGGCCGCCGCCGCGGCTCCGCAACGGAAAACCAGGGCGCGACAGGCGGAAACCCGGCTCGGGCTGGTCCGCCGTGCGCGCCGGATGAACCGCGAGCTGGCGACCGCTTTCCCCGATGCGCACTGTGAGCTGGATTTCACCACACCGCTCGAATTGGCGGTGGCCACAATACTTTCGGCGCAGTGCACCGACGAGCGGGTGAATCTCACCACGCCTGCCCTGTTCGCCCGGTATCCGGACGCCCGCGCCTATGCCGAGGCAAACCGCGCGGAGCTGGAGGAATACATCCGGCCGACCGGCTTCTTCCGGAACAAAGCGTCCTCGCTGATCGGGCTCGGCCAAGCGTTGCTGGAACGTCACGACGGTGAGTTGCCTCACACCCTGACCGAACTCGTGCAACTGCCCGGCATCGGGCGCAAGACCGCCAACGTCATCCTCGGCAACGCGTTCGGCGTGCCCGGCATCACGGTCGACACTCATTTCGGCCGGCTGGTCCGTCGCTGGGGCTGGACCGACGAGGAAGATCCGGTCAAGGTCGAGCACTTCGTCGGCGCGCTGGTCGAGCGCAAGGAATGGACGATGCTCTCGCACCGGGTGATCTTCCACGGACGGCGCGTCTGCCATTCCCGCAAGCCCGCGTGCGGCGCGTGCATCCTGGCCAAAGACTGCCCGTCGTTCGGGATCGGGCCCACCGATCCGGAGACGGCGGCCAAGCTGGTGAAGGGGCCGGAGCGGGAGCACCTGCTCGAGCTGGTGGGCCGGTGAGTTCGGAGCCCTCGGGCCGAAGGAGTGCGGGAAATGCGTGGCGATGGGCGCTTGCCGGTCTGATCGTGGTGGTGGCGCTGGCGGTCGCGGTGTGGCCGCGCGGGGAGGACGAGCCGCAGCCGCCGCACTCTTCTCCCGTCTCCTCCGGGGTTTCCGATGACTTGCGCGCTGCCGCGCGTTTGCCGGATTGCCCGACCGGCGCCGAGAACGGGAACGGCCCGCTGGCCGGGATAACCGTGGAATGCATGGCGAACGGCCGGTCGCTGGATCTGGCCGCCGCGCTGGTGGGCAAGCCCGCCCTGGTGAACTTGTGGGCCTACTGGTGCGCACCGTGCGCCCAGGAGTTGCCGTATTTACAGCAATACGCCCAACGCGCGGGCAACGCGATTACCGTGCTGACCGTGCACAGCGACCCTGATGAAGCCAAAGCACTGTCCCGGCTGCGTGGACTGGATGTGCGGTTGCCCGGCGTGCTCGACGCCGACGCGCGAGTGCGCACGGCGGTCGGGGCCCCGGCGGTGCTGCCGATCTCGGTGCTGGTGCGTGCCGACGGTTCGATCGCCGATGTCGTCGTGCGGGCATTCGACGGGGTGGATGACATCGCGGATACGGTCGCGGGCAAGCTCGGAGTAGCCGCGTGACAATGCGGGTGGATGATTCGATGGTGGAGGTGACGGTGCGGGCGTGCACGCGGGTCGGTGGGCGGATGCGCGGGGGAGGTGCGCGATGACCATCGAGATGCCGCCCGACATCCCGGGTTGGCTGACTCGCTCGGCCGAACCGGCCACCGACAGCGCCGACACCCTGACCAGAGCGCGTGCGCTGCGTCGCGTCATGACCGTGACCTCGACGCCGCGGCAAGCGGCGGTGCTCGTGCTGTTCGGCGGCTCACCCCAGCCGGATCCGGCTGCGCCCGGCGGACTGCCTGCCGATGCGGAGGTGCTGCTGACCCAGCGCGCCTCCACCATGCGCCAGCATCGTGGCCAAGTGGCTTTCCCCGGCGGTGCGATGGATCCGGGCGACGCCGGTCCGATCGATACCGCGCTGCGGGAGGCGTGCGAAGAGACCGCCCTCGATCGGTCCGGCGTGGAACCGTTCGCGGTGCTGCCACAAATGTTCGTGCCGGTGTCCCGCTTCGACGTGACGCCGGTTCTCGCGTACTGGCGCACGCCCGGCGCGGTGCGGGTGGTCGACGAGAGCGAGACCGAGCGGGTCGTGCGCGTCCCGCTCGCGCAACTGCTGGATCCGGCCAACCGCTTCGTGGTCCGCAGCCACCTCGGGTATCAGAGCCCGGCATTCCAGGTGGACGGGATGCTGGTCTGGGGCCTCACCGCAGGCATCCTCGCCGGGATCAGCAAGGCCTCCGGCTGGGATCACGAGTGGGATCACGAGGACGTCCGTGACCTGGAGACCGCACTCGCCGCCGTGGGGATGACGTTATGAGCTCGTCGGCCTGGCTCGACATCGCCGTCGTGCTGCTGGCGCTGCTGGCCGCCTCCTCCGGGTGGCGGCAGGGCGCGGTGGCCTCCGCGCTGGCCTTCCTCGGCGTCGTGCTCGGCGCGGTCGCGGGCATCCTGATCGCGCCGCACATCTTGGTGCACGTCGACGAGGGCCGAACCCGGGTGCTCACCGGCGTGCTACTCATCGTGATGCTGGTGATCGTCGGCGAAGTGGCGGGCATGGTGCTGGGGCGCGCCGCGCGCAGCGGCATGCGTCATCCGTTCACGCGCAGTGTGGACAGTGCGGTGGGCGCGGTGCTGCAGGCGGTTGCTGTGCTGGTCACCGCGTGGCTGCTGGCGCTGCCGCTGGCCACCTCGTCGCAGCCGGCCATCGCGACCGCGATCAACGGCTCGCGGGTGCTCGCCGACGTCAATGACGTCGCGCCGAACTGGCTGCGCAAGCTACCCAACGAGTTCTCCAAGCTGCTCAACACCTCCGGCCTGCCGGACGTGATCGGCCCGTTCGGCCGGGCGCCGATCGCGGCCGTGGAGCCGCCGGATGCGAGCGTGCTGGCCAGCCCGGTCGCCGCCTCGTTGCAACAGAGTGTGCTGCGCATCCGCGGTGTCGCCCCGAGTTGCCAGCGTGCGCTGGAGGGCTCGGGTTTCGTGATCGCGCCCGAGCGCGTGATGACCAACGCCCACGTCGTCGCGGGCACAACGAGCGTCGATGTGGACACGGCCAGCGGTTCGCTGCCTGCCTCGGTGGTGCTCTTCGACCCGTTCACGGATGTCGCGGTGCTCGCGGTGCCCGGACTCACCGCTCCGGTCGTTCCCCAGGCGCCCGCGCCTGCCCGTACCGGCGACAGCGCCATCGTGCTCGGCTACCCGGGAGGCGGCCGGTACACCGCGAGCGCGGCTCGCATACGCGAGACCTTGGATCTGACCGGCCCGAACATCTATCGTGACGGCACGGTGAAGCGTGAGGTGTACACGGTGCGTGGGCTCGTCCAAGCAGGCAATTCCGGTGGGCCGCTGGTGGATACCGAGGGGCAGGTCCTCGGAGTGGTCTTCGGTGCGGCGGTGACCGACAACGACACCGGTTATGTCCTCACGCTCAGCGAAGTCCGTTCCGAACTCGCCGCTTCGCAGCGTTCCGACGCTCCGGTGGCGACCGGAGCGTGCGTACTCAGCTGATCCGGCGCGTGCTTGTGGTGAGCGGCGCGATCCCCGGCCACGCAACTGCGTGGCCGGGGCACTCCCGGCCGCTCAGGCGAGCAGCTTGGACAGTTCCTTCGTCACGGCGTCCGGGTTCTCTTGGTGTGCGAAGTGCCCGGCCGCCGGGATGCCGGCGAGCCGCCGTTCCGGCGACAGATGCGGGTCGCGGCGGAAGGTCCCCGGCAGCACATAGGGGTCCAGTTCGCCGCGCATGGCCAGGACCGGGATGTGGACGGGTTCGCGCATGGTCGCCATGAACCGGCGACCGTCCGGACGCCACTGACTGCGGAAGGCCCAGCGCTGGTACTCCAGCGCACAATGCGCGGCGCCGGGAATCCGGATCGCCGAACGCATCCGCTGTGCGGTGTCGACGAATTCGGCGGTTCCTGCCCATCCCGCGCTCACCCGCCGGCGCAGCAGCCGTTCGACCTCGAAGCCGTCGGCGGTGGTCAGCAAGTGCTCGCCGTACCAGGGGGGCTGGTAGCGGAGGAAGTTCGGCAGCCAGGCCGCGCGTTGGCGGCGGTTGCGCAGCACGGAACTCTTCAGCGCCGACGGATGCGGCGAGCCGACCAGGGCGATCGAGCGAACCAGGCGTGGATGCAGCACCGCGGTGGTCCAGCAGACCAGTCCACCTTCGGCGTGCCCTGCCAGCGTCGCCTCGGTGTAGCCGAGCGCCCGGATGAGCCCGGCGACGTCACCGGCGAGCGTCCAGCCGTCGTAACCGCGCGGCGGCTTGTCGCTGTCGCCGTAGCCGCGCAGGTCGACGGCCACGGCGCGGTAGCCGAGTTCGGCCAGACCGGTCAACTGGTGCCGCCAGGACCACCAGAAGTCCGCGAAGCCGTGCAACAGCACGACCAGCGGCGCATCGGACCGCTCCGGCGCCGCGTCCACGACGTGGAATCGAATGCCGTTGGCGTGCACGTCCCGATGTGTCCACGGTCCGTCGTAACGGACGCTGGACGGATCCGGAAGCAAGTTCGCCGACACGCCGATCGAGCCTAGTAGCCGCCGTACCGGCTCGTGCAGGCGCGCCTAGGAAGCCGGCTTCTGCAGCGCGGGACGGTCCTCGTGCGCGGCCGGGCCCAAGCCGTGCGGCAGCACCGTGCGCGCCTGCTTGAGCGAGTCGATCGTCTTCTCCGGAGCGCGCAGTTTCTTCACTCGCCGGTAGCCGAGGAACGCCAGCGCCGCGGTGGCTACGACCATCAGCAGGAAGACGATCAGGAAGGCGGCCCAGCGGGTCAGCCACACGTCGAGCAGTTCGCCGAGGAAGAAGAAAAAGAAGAAGGTGCTGAACAGCAGCACGGTGAGCGCGAGGATGAAGTAGACGCTGCCCTGCAGGCCCTTCTTGATCTCCCCGGTGACCTCGGCCTTGGCCAGTTCGACCTCGGCGCGGACCAGGGTGGACATCTGCTCGGCGGCATCGCGGACCAGGGTTCCGAAGCTCGCCGAGCCGAGCGGATCGGCGTCCGTGAGGGGAATGGAGGTGACCGTACGACCGCGCTCCGCGTCGCTCCCGTTACCGCCGTGGTTGAAACTCACTTGGTCGACCCTTCTCCCTGTCCCGGCACTGCTTCAACTCCCGTTCGATCGGCGGCGCTCCCGGTGCCCTCCGTGGTCACGCAGGCTACCGCCTCCGGGCGGATCGCTCGCGCCGCCATGTTGTTCACGTTCTAGCGCACGGGCGTCCCGCCGAGCCTGGTGGACACGCCCACGCCGCAACAGTAGCGCCGAACCGGCGAGCGACGCCGCCATTGATGTGACCAACACGGCGGCCTTCGCCAACTCGACGGCCGACCCGTCCGCGACATCGGCGAGCGCGAGTTCCGCCACGAGAAGGCTAACCGTGAAGCCGATCGCGCCGAGCACCGACAGGGCGAACATGTCCCGCCAGCCGAGTTCGGCGGGACGCGTCGCCACGCCCAACCGGATTGCCACCCAGCTCATCCCGAAAATGCCGAGAGGTTTGCCGACCAGGAGGCCGAGAATCACGGCGAGCGCGAGCCGGTCGGTGGCCAGCTCACCGAAGACTCTGGTGTTCAGCGGAACTCCGGAGGCGAACAGGGCGAACAGCGGAACGCACAAGCCGGCGGAGACCGGCTGGAAGAGGTGCTCGAGCCGGGTGGCAGGGGCCGCCCGCTCACCGGGATCCGGACGCACCCGGGTGAGCAGGCCGAGCGCGACGCCGGCCAGGGTGGGATGGATGCCTGCCTCGTGCAGCGCGTACCAGGACAGCAGCGCCAGCGGGACGTACAGCAACGGCGTGCCGATGCGCGCCCGTTGTCCCAGCGCCCACCCGGCGAAGCACGCCGCGGCCACGAGCAACCACAGCAGCGACACCGCCGCGGTGAACAACACCGCGATCAGGACGATCGCCATGAGGTCGTCGACCACGGCCAGACTGAGCAGGAAGACGCGTGCGCCCGTGGGGATGCGCGAACCGGTCATGGCGAGCACGGCGAGCGCGAACGCGATGTCGGTGGCGACGGGGATGGCCCAGCCGCGCTCCATACCGGGCAGGCCGAAGCCGACGACCGCCGCGACCAGCGCGGGGGTCACCACACCACCGATCGCCGCGATGACCGGCAGCGTGGCGCGCCTGCGATCGGCGAGTTCGCCGACCACCAGCTCGCGTTTGAGTTCCAGCCCGGCGACGAAGAAGAACACCGCGAGCAGACCGTCCGCGGTCCATTCCGCCAGAGTCAGTTCAAGGTGCAGCGGCGGGATCGCGACGACCGTCTCGGTCATCGTCAGATAGCTCGCGCCCCACGGCGAGTTCACCCAGAGCAACGCGGTCGCCGCCGCGATCAGAAGCAACGCGCCGCCGACCGTTTCCGTGCGGAGGTAGCGGGACAGTTCCGAGCGCACTTGCGTGATCACGGGAAACCTTTCGGGCGGCGGGCGGGCACCGCGGCGGCACACCCACCGGAGACTGGTCGACGGGTGCACAACCGCACGCCGACCAGACTTCCC
Organism: Nocardia sp. NPDC004573; assembly: GCF_053602135.1. NCBI lineage: Bacteria > Bacillati > Actinomycetota > Actinomycetes > Mycobacteriales > Nocardiaceae > Nocardia > Nocardia sp. NPDC004573. Next base: position 203 of record NZ_JBSGDA010000045.1, on the reverse strand, counting down.
GGCACACCTCACGCAATTTTAACGGACGCGGCCGGTGACGGAGCCCGTCGCCGGCCGCGTCCGGCGTTGAGGGTCAGCCTTTGCCCGCCCGGATCGCCTCGAAGACGCTCGGGTCGAGGAGGGTGGAGGTGTCGCCGAGTTCGCGTTTTTCGGCGATGTCGCGGAGGAGGCGGCGCATGATTTTGCCGCTGCGGGTTTTGGGG
>NZ_JBSGDA010000044.1:0-21605 GCF_053602135.1 Nocardia sp. NPDC004573 | reverse complement strand
TACGGTGTCCCGACATCACGACGGCACCCGGGGTCGCGCTCCGAGAGAATGCCCTACGTCACCTGGGCCGGTGACCTTGGCATCTCCCTCGGAAACGTCGACGCACGGGAAGATTCATCCCTAGCAGTGGCAGTACCAGCCGATAGGCAGCAGCCTGCGACCGCTGCCGGGACGGGTTCGTGATGACCGAATTGGGCCCGCTGGACACGGGCTTCATGGAAATGGAAGACACCGACCGCAGAATCAGCCTCGGTATCGGTACGGTGGCGATCCTCGAGGGGCCGGCGCCGTCCAGGATCGAGCTGCGCGGTTGGCTGGATCGCGGACTGGAGCGACACGCACGGCTGCGGCAGCGGGTCCGGCGCGTGCCATGGGACGTGAAAGCGCCGGTGTGGGAGGACGACCCGAATTTCGATCTGAATCATCATATTCGATGGACCGCGCTACCGGAGCCATGTGGCGAGCGGGAGTTGCAGGAGCTGATCGCGACCGAGCTCACCGAGCGACTGGATCGTGACCACCCCCTGTGGGAGGTGGTCGTGATCGACCGGCTGACCGAGGATCGCTGGGGGATCATCCTCAAGGCTCATCACACCATGGTCGACGGCATCTCCGAGCTCACCCTGCTCGAAAGTTTCTGTGACCCCTCCACGGTCGATATCGGCGAGTACCGGACGCCGCCCGAGAGACGACCGGGCAGAGGAGTGCTGAGACTGCTGCAAGAAGCGATTCGGGCACCCGTGACCATCCCGCGTTTCGCCGTGGGAACCGTGCGCACATTGGCGCCGGTGCTGTACGCGGCGATCGCGCCGGCAAGCGAGTCATCGCTCAACGGGCCCATCGGTAGACAGCGCCGTTACACGGTGGCGCGCACCATGCTCCCGCAGGTGCAGGAGATAGCAACGGCTTTCGGTGTCACTGTCAACGATGTCGCGGTAGCTGCCATCGCCGCCGCCTATCGTCGTCTGCTACTCAGCCGCGGCGAGCATCCCACCCCCACCGAACTACGCATCGTCGTACCGGTCTCGACCCGCACGACCGAGGCGAAACACGTACTGGACAACCGTGTCTCCGCGGTGATCGCCCATTTACCGATCGAGGTCGATCAGCCCGTGGAGCGACTCATGACCGTCCACGAGCAGATTCGGAAACACCGCTCTCGGGGTGAAGCCGATGCCGAGAAGTCGATCCTCTCGCTCTCCCGGCGGCTGCCGTTCGGAATCGTCGCCGAAGTGTTCCGGCTGGCGGTCTCCTTCCCGCAGCGCAGCGTCGTCGCGCTGGCTACCAACATTCCCGGCCCCAAGCACCGCCTGGCCCTCGGCGGCCGGAACGTGCTCGAGTTGTGGCCCTGCATTCCGATCGCCATGAGGGTGCGCACAACGATCGCGATCCTCAGCTACATCGACCGTCTGACCTTCGGTATCACCGGCGATTACGACACGACGCCCGACATCGAGACGATGTCCTCGAGCATCACGACCGAGGTCGCGGTATTGCTGGCCCACGCCCGCGACCGGCAGCTGTCACGACGACTGCAACCGGCCGTCAGCCGCGCGATCGGTGCCGCCACCGCCCGATCACGGCACGCGAAGTGAGCCCGGACCAGCCGCCCGACGACGATCCTTCGGACACGGCGACCGGCCCGCGTGGGCGACCGAACCGGCAGAATCGACCGGACGCGGGCCCGACGGCAGGCCGATCGGCGTCCGGACCGGGGAGGTGCGCGGTGCCAGCGCTTCGGTCGCGAGCTGATACGACGGCCCTGCCTGCCATCATCGCCCTCGCCCTCGCGTTCACGATCACCGTGCTCGATCCCCTTGTGCTCAGTTTGAACCTGCCGCAAGTGAGTCGCGACCTGCGTGTGCCGCCGCAACTCACCGGTTTGCTCGGCGGCACGGCGACCTTGGTGATGGCCGCCGCTGTCCTCGCCGCGGGCAATCTCGGCGATGCGTACGGGCTCAAGCGGCTGCTGATGCTCGGCTTGGGTGTCGTGACGGTCGCCGACCTGCTCGCCCTGTTGTCACCTGGCTACGCATACCTCTTCACAATGCGCGTCCTCGACGGTGTCGGGATGACAGCGCTGCTCGGCGTGCCGCTGGCCCTGTTGAAGACATCGGTGCCGGAGCAGAAGCGACCCACCGCCATCGGCGTCTTCATGGCGGTGGAAATGATCCTGTGCGGGGTGATCCCAGCGCTCACGGGCTGGATGGTGACCGCCGTCGGGTGGCGGTCACTGTTCTTGGTCGCCCCGTCGCTCTCGCTGCTCGCGCTGTGGCTGACCGCCGTCTACGTGCCGGAGTCACCTGTCCGGCAGCGCCCTCGGCTCGACGTGATCGGCGTGGCCTTGATCGGAGCGGCGCTGCTCGGCCTCGTCATCGGCATCGCCGCCGCACAAGAAGGCGTTCTTCGGCCGGAAACCTGGCTGCCGTTCGCGTTCAGCGCAGCGGCGACGGCTGCGTTCGTACTTCATGAACGGCGTACAACCGAACCCGCGTTGGACTTGACGCTGTTCCGCAGCGCGACCTTCAACGTTGCTCTGGCGTCGGCTATCACCCTCAACTTCCTGTCAGCCGGACTCGGGGTCGCGCTCGGGCAGTTCGGGGCCAAGGTGCTGGCGCTGTCACCGGAGACCATCGGCGCGCTGTATCTACCAGGCACACTGCTGATCGCGGGCGCCGTCACCCTCGCCGGGCGCCTGATGGGGGTTCACGGCCCACGACCGGTATTGGTCGTCGGGTTGTCGCTGCTCTCGGCGAGCGGATTGCTCATGGCTGCGACCGTCAGCCCCACAATGGCGCTGTGGTTGCTGGTACTGGCCACCTGGCTGTGCAATCTCGGCGCACTGGTCACCGCGACTTCGGTGTCCGAGATGGTGCTGTCGCGAGCACCGCCCGGACATACCGGCACCGTCGCTTCCGTCCAACTGGCCTCCGGGATGACCGGCTACGCCTTGGGGCCCACCGTATACCTCCTGCTGCTGAACATCTTCTTCCAGCGCGAATGGCTGGCGGACGCGCACTCACGCGCGATCTCGATCACCAGCGCCGAGCGGGCCGTCGACGCCGCACGGAGCGCGGTGGCGCACAGTCCTGGCAGCGCCGGCTACGATCCCAACCTGCTGCGGCACGCGGCCGGGCTGCAACTCGATGTGGACCTCGCGAACGCTCTTCGGCTCACCATGCTGACCGTCAGCTTCCTACCGATCGTCGTGGCCGTGGTCGCGCTGCTACTGGTGCGGCGCCGCACCGAACGTCATGCCTCGGCTCCCGAGCATGCCGGAGGCGACCCGCGAGGCGGCATGCCGGAAGGTTCCGCCATCAAGTGTCCAGGCCGCACCGGTAAGGGCCTGAAGCCCCCGGCCGAATAGCCAATTCCCCTACCACCGCGATGTGCCTCGAGACGACAGTCGAAGTCACAGAGTACGAAAGGAGCCATCATGGATTGGCCGACTGCCGCAGTCGTCATCGCCGCCATCATCGCTGTGATGGTCGTCGCGGCCACCTATCTGTCCGCCAGGAAGCCGTAGGCCCCACGCGCGCGGATTAGCTCGCGGGAGGCATTGCCAGCCCGTCTGGCCGGGCGCAGCATCCGGCGGACGGGGCCGCTGCGCCGCGGGAAGGCCGCCGCATGGCTCTCGGATCACCGAACGGACGGAGCGGCGGGCTCGACATGCGAGCGGACCGTTCTCGAAAGGTCACCCCCCGTCTATCGCACCGGGAGCCGACCGGATCAGGTACTCCGAACGGGCGATACCGGGTTGCGCTCAGCCACTCCTGTCCGCGCATCGTCCGGGAATCCGCGTGCCAGGACTGCTGAACCCGTCGCTGGTCGACGGTGGCTGCCCGCGATCCCGGGTGGCAGCAGCAGTGTTCCGGCCGCGCCTGCTGCCGCCGCAGTTCCGGCGATGAGCAGTCCGCCAGGGCCCACCGGCCTGCATCCGAACAACTGGCTCAGTCCAGGCGTTTCGACAATGCAGAGCAGCGCCGCCGCGGATACCACCGACGCGCCCACGACGACCGGATCCGTGGGCCGCAGCACCGCCGTCTCCGCCAGTTGCGCGCCCACGATGCTGAGCAGAGTGACAGTGCGGGCCCGCGCGAGGGTTCCGGTGAGGCGGGCGGCGAGGTAGCCGCCCGCACCGGCCAAACCGGTGGCGATGCCGTTCACGGCGATTCGTTCGTTGAGCATCGGGCCGATGGAGCGGTCGGGGCCCTCGGCGAGCAAGCGCGCCGGATCCAGGTCGGGCAGCGGCCGGACGGCGATCGCCATCGCCGGGATCGTGTCGGTGAACAGGTTGCACAGCAGCAACTGGCGCGCCGTGAGTGGATTCGTCCCCGTCAGCAGGCTCACACCGGCGATCACGGCGATCTCACCGTAGTTGTGGCCGAGCAGATTCGCGACCGCGTCGCGGACCGCCACCCATAAGGCGCGCCCTTCGATGAGCGCGTCGACGATGCTGCCGATGTGGTCTTCGACCAGCACTACGTCGGCGGCGTGGCGGGCCGCCTCGGTGCTGCGGCCGCTGCCGAGGGCGATTCCCACATCGGCGAGCCGGATCGCCGCGGCATCGTTGACGCCGTCTCCGGTCATGGCGACGCAGTGACCGGCCCGGCGATAGGCGGCCACCAGCCGGACCTTGTGGGCGGGCGTGACCCGGGCGCATACCGACAACTCCGGCAGTCTGGCATCAAGGGCTTGGTCATCGAGGCGATCGAGTTCTGGACCGGTGACGATACCGGCGCCGACGTCGCCGGAAGCCTGCAGCATCTCCAGTTCGGCCGCCAGCCAGCGGGCCGTCGCAGGGTGATCTCCACTGATCAGCACCGGCCGCACTCCCGCTCGCGCGATCCGCCGCAGCGCTGTGGCAGCGTCGCGACGTGGCGGATCAGAAAGGACGAGCAAGCCTGCCAAGTCGAGATCGGCGACGTGGTCTTCGGTCAACTCGTCCTCCGGCGCCGTGCGCAGCCTGCGGGTGGCGACCGCGAGCACCCGGCCGCCGTCACCAGCCAGCCGCGCGACCAGGCCATCGAGACGGGTCCGGAGGCGGTGGTCCAGCCGGGTGTAGCCGGAGTCCGGATGATGATGACGGATACAGCGTTCCAAGATGGTCTCGGGAGCGCCCACCACATGCAGACGTGCGCCGCCTGGTTCGGAGATCACGACCGCGTGGTATGCCCGGCCGGATTCGTAGGTCAGCTCGGCCAGCGGGCCCGGCGGTGCGGGCAGCCGCGCCGTTGTCGCTGCGGTGACGATGGCGTCGTCGGTGCTGCCCGGACGGCGTCGTCTCGGCAGAGTGGCCGACGCCACCGCATGGGCTATGGCGAGGATGCTGCGGTGGCTACCACCGAGGTCCTCCGGGGCACGCCCGTGCTGCCCGTCGTGCACGCCGGTGACACGCAGGATGCCGTAGGTCAGCGTCCCCGTCTTGTCGACACAGAGCACGTCGACTCGCCCGAGCGCTTCGACAGCGCGTTTGTGGCGGACAAGCACTCCGCGTGTGGCCAGGCGTCGGGCACCGGCCAATTGAGCGGTAGTGGCGAGAATCGGCAATCCTTCGGGAACCGCCGCGACCGTCAGACTCACCCCGACGGCGAGTGTCTCGGCGAGTGGGCGCCCTCGGGCGAGATTGGCGGCCACGCTGACCGCTCCGGCCCCGAAAGCGATCGGCGTGGCTCGCGCCGCCAGTGCCTGTAGACGTTTCTCGACTCCGGTGTGTGTGGGCGCGACGCCCCGGGCCGCTCGGCCCGCCGCGGTGTCCGCTCCGACGGCCACCACGACCGCGCCCGCGCGTCCCGTCGCGACCGCGGTGCCCGAGAACAGCATGCAGGACTGGTCGGCCAGCGCGTCCGCGTCAATGGCTTCGGCAGCCTTCGCCACCGGTAGCGACTCGCCGGTCAACGCGGATTCGTCGATTTCCAGGCCATCGGCCTCGAGCAGCCGGCAATCCGCGGGCACCCCCTCGCCCGGACCGAGCCGGATGATGTCGCCGACAACCAGCTCCGCCGCGGGAAGCACCACTTCGGTCCCGCCCCGGCGAACCCGGACCTGCTGCGCCGCCACCCGATCCAGCGCGGCGACGGCCCGGTCCGCGCCGAGCTGTTGCAGCGTTCCGATCCCGGCGTCGGCAAGCACCACGGTGGCCACCATGGCTGCGTCCAGCACGGAGCCGACCGCGACCGACAGCGCCGCACCGGCGGCGAGCACGGGGGTGAGCGGATTCCGCAGTTCGTCGACGAGATGACCGAGCAACTGTCGAGGTGTGCTCGGCACGGCGACGGTCGGTGGGTGACGAGGACCCGCCTCGACGTCGGTCAAGCCGTCCCAGCGGCTGGCCAACCGAACCAAGACTTCGGCCGCCGGAATGCGGTGCCAGTCACCGTTGACCGGCTTCGGGGCCGGTGGCACAAGCCTGCGCGCAGTGAGACATCCGTGCGCCACCGCCGCCAACGCCGCGACATCGACGCCGACGGAAACCGACGGCGCTGCTGCACGGCGTCGCCGGGACGCCCGCACACCGAGCCAGGTGAGTGTGCTCGCGGCCGATCCGGCGAGCGCCAGTTGCACGCTGCGCCGGCTGACTTCGCGAGCGAGCCGGCACGCACCGAGTACAGCGGCTACGCCGACCAGCCCGTCAACAGTGATGAGGTCGGCATGCCAGGGCACTGAATACTCCGGGTGGGTAGCGACGGCGATGCCGCAGTCCGCGGCGGCCAGCGCCGGCTCGTCAGCCCGCGCGAGGATCGCGACGACATGTCCTTCGCATTGCAGACCGGCGACGAGTTCGGTGATGTCCAGCCCTCCGGACCTTTCCCTGGACTTGGGCTCGTACCGGACAACTTCGATTCCCTGATCGTCGGCGATCGGCGGCTCGGCGTCACCGAGCACCTCCATGTCGACCACTACCCGATCGACCTGATCGAACAGTCGCAGCGTCGCCGGGCGGACCACGAGGACGTCACAGCGGCCCAGGTACTCCGCGACTCCGGCGGCGAAGGTCTCGCGTCCGAGCCGGGCGGCTTTCGCCACTCCAGCGCCGAGCACCTCGACCGTCTCCTGCGCTCGATGCGAAAGTGGTATCGCGGCCAGCGCCGCAGCTACCGTGGCAAGCAGATCTTGCTCGTCGTAGCGCTCGATCGGACCTGGAGGCAGCGGGACGGGCCGCGCCGCGGTGCACTGCGAGAGTGGGCGCACCGGCGGCGGCGTCGCGTAGAGCGCCGGCTCCACCCGTGCGAAGGTCGCCGCGCGCGACCACTCCTGCCGCAGAAGTAGTACGCGATGCACGAGATCGACGACCGGGCTGAGCGGGTGTCGTTCCAGAGCGCCCACGGCGGCAGCCACGAGACCGAGCGCCAAGTCGACCTCCGCAGCTCCGAAACGCCGTTCGAGCGGGCCCCGCAGCCTCTCCTGGTTCTGCACGAACGCGATGACGGGCGCGAGTTCCACCTGCGTCACCCGTGCGGGCACGCGCAATACGGCACCGACTGTGCCGACGGCGATCGCGGCCACATCGGCGCACGCAGCGACCAGATACCTGGCGAAACCGGTCCGATCGGTGGGATGCTCGGCGATAGTCGCGGGGAACGGACCCCCTGCACCAGCGGCGGCCTCCGCCTCGCGCACCGCGACGAGAACGGCGTCCTCGTCCAACTCGGTAGTCGGCTCTCCGGCGACCACCAGACGCCCGCACCCGGCGTCAACACCTGCCCAAGCCACTCCCGGCAGGCGGCAGACCCGTGCGGAGAGGTCGGAGACGTAGGCCTCCATCCGCTCCGGCACCGACCCGGAAACCTTGACGTGCAGGCGGTCCCCGCCGGACCAGGTGGCACGCGCGTGGCCCACCGCGTCCGACAACACGAGGTGCAGCACGTCCACTCCCCCCATCGGGGCGCGCAGCGCCTTTCCGATGTACCCGCCGAACATCACGACCTCCCGTCTCCGCCCGGCAGCTCCACTCGGCTGATCGGCGACCGCGCGAAGATCGCGTCGCGCGACGTACCGGAATCGAGAGCGTCCGGGCGATGCGCCGGGCATGCATCGAGCATGTTCGGCCGACTGAGCCGGTTGCAGAGGCGAAGGTCCTCAGCGTGGGCCCGAGACCAGCTGCCGGGCTCGAGCCCGGCGAAGAGCTGCCCGCCGAACCGGCTATTCGGCGCAAAGGCACCGCATACGAAAGGAAGCGAGACTGGCGTAGTCGCCACCGACATCGCTCCCGCGACGGTCGGCGGCGTGACCAACTGCATCGATTCGGGCTGGGAGCGGCGGTCATCGCGCTCCTACCCTCCGTTCAGCCGATTCGTGCAGGCTGAGCCTGCCTGTAGACGTCCAGTTCCAGGTCGAGGTAGGCGACGGTGCCGTCGTACCGCAGCGCGTCCTTCCATCCCTGTTCGGCGATGATCGCCAGCATCAGAGTGTTCTCGGTCAAAATGTCGGCGGTCAGGCGTGCCACCCCGCGCAGGTAAGCGGCCGTCCCCACGCGCCGGACGAGCAGAGTGCCGATGCCGTGACGCTGGTCGTGGGCGGCGACCGCCAGCGCGATCTCCGCCGCGACATGTCCAGACGTCGCGTCGGTCACGACGTAGTTGGCGATCCCGACCAGGTCTCGACCCTCGAAGGCGCCCAGCGCGAAATGCGTGAAGTCGTGCAGGCACAGTTTGCTCGGCGAACGCGTCGATGTGCGTCGGGAGGGCGCTGAAAAACCGGAGATGCGCGTCGTGGGCCGACATCTGCCGATGCAGAGCAGCTACCGTTTCGCGGTCGTCGGGCGTGAGCGGACGAACCTGCGGTCATGCGATCCTCCAATCACCGTGGTCGACCTCGGTGGCCGAAGCGGAGACCCTTACCCCCGCGATCGACGCTGCGCGCGTCCCTGGGACCTCGCCGATGCGGCTCCCGCCGCATGCTCATCGCTTGACTCCAATGAGGGATGGGGCGATGACTCCTTCATTCCACGCGGTTTCCACAATGGGCAGTAGGGTCGACGGTCCTTCGCTTCCCTTCCGTCGGACCGCGAATCGTCGAGTGTGGGTGCGACATGGCGGCCGAGCACTGCTCGCCGAACAGGACCAAGGTCCTTACGCGCGACTGTCGACGTCCGTCGCGCCCCCGTGTGCTGCGGATTCACACTCGGTAGTGCGCGGCTCTGGGGTGGGCACTGAGATCGGATGTGCGGCAGGGGCCGGTCGGCTCCTCAGGACTCGAACAGTAGGTACAGGCCGGTGAAGGTGAAGCCCACCATGGTCAGCATCAAAGCCAATTGACCGGTGACCCGATGCGCGGGCGGCAGCAGCCGCAGGCAGCGGTCGTGTGCGGCGGCGACGCCGACGACGTGCCCGATCACCACCGCCAGCACCTTGATCGTTCCCAGTGCCGCGGGATGGGTGGACAGGATGAAGGCGACGTCGCGGTCGGCGAGCCCGGCCAGATTCCAGCCCCGTCCCAGCGGGTCCGCGAACAAGAGCGCCGTCGCCTGGCCTTTCTCGATCAGGAACGTGAGGTAGTGGGCGATCAGATAACCGGCGACGATCGGAGTGAGGCTGTGCGCGAGGCGAGCCGGGAGACGTCTGCGCTCGGCTTCGGTCTGGCCTCCGGCCGCCCGGGCGGCGGTGTGGAAGACGCCGCCGACGACGGCGATGAAGCCCAGCAATCCCACCGTGTTCAGCACGGCGGGAAGGACGTCGGATCCGCTGCTCCCGGCATCAGCCAGCAGACCGCGCCACGAAGGAAACGTGGTGAAGCTGTCGAACGCGGTCGAGCCGAGCAGAGTAGCGGCCACGGCCACCCCGCCGATCCGGGCCGGAGTGCCCGCCAGGTTGTTCAACGGCGATCGCAGCACGAGTTCGCCGGTATCGCGACGTCCGCACGGGCTCAGCCTGCCCAGTAGACTGCTGTACACCTCGAGCGGGTCCGCGCGCTCGGCCCATATGCTGCCGCACACGAGCAATCCGATCGTGTTCACGACGAGGTATGCGACGAACCAGGTGGTGACCGCGGCCACCGAACCCGGTTCCGGATAGGCCAGTTCGAGCCATACGAACGAAAACAGGCCCAGCACCGCGGGCCACTGCCCCCAAGAACTGCGATAACGGATCCACCCGTGGCTGGGCCGAAGTCGCCACACCAGGCAGACGGCGCGATGCAGCGCCCGCACCGGTGACAACACCCGCCAGACGGGTCCGGCAACCAGCGAGGCGACCATGACTCCGACCCACAGGAAGATATAGACGACGCCGGGAACGGGATTGCGCGCCGGGTCGGAAGGGCCGAAGAGGCCGATCACGACGACGGCGATGGTGACGGCCACGCTGATCACCGAGATCGCGGCCCGCACCCCCCTGGCGTCCACGACGGCCCGCACCGGCGCCGGGAGCGCGTATCCCGGTGATCGTGGCTCCAGGCGCGGTTCGCGCCAAGCCAGCACCAGCACCGCGAACGAGAACGTCAAGGCCCAGGCTGCGCCGACGAGCGCGTACGACAGCGGAATCGGCAGGTCGGTGGCGCCGCCGATGCCGTGGGCGAGAACCGTCATCCGCGCACGAGCAGCGTCGCCACGGTGCGCCGGGCGTGGTGCAGTTCGATCTCCACTCGCCCCGGCACGTCCACGGCGAAGCGGAATCGCAGGTCCTCGCCAGGAGTGATCGCGAAGGTGTGCTCGGGCGTGGCATGGACGTGCAGTTCGTCATCGGTGTCGCTGTCGACGACGATCTCGATCGGTCGTCCTACCCGAGCTTCCAGCCGGGCATCCACCGGGCTCACCGAGCCTGCGGCGATTCGCACGGCGATGACGAGAGCGTCCGAGTCTGCGGCCGTCCCGCTCGGCGAGGAGGGGGTGGTGGGATCGGAAGACGCGCAGCCGGCCACGAGCAGACCACTCAGCAGCACCAGCGCAACCCAGCGGCGCACGGACGCCATCATTCCTCCTTCTCCGCGCCGCGCTCGGACGGCGAACCGGGTGCCCGATCGCGCTGCTCGGCGCGGCGATCACGCAGGGCGACGAGAACGACGACGGCGACCAGGACCAGGGCGGGCAGGAAGGCCGGTATCGCCAGCAGGATCGAATGATCGGCCAGGACGTCCACGCCGTCGGCGCCTGGGGTCATCGCGAGACCGCCGGTTCCGCCTCGGTCGTACGGCTTACACGCGGATACCGATCGTTGATGCGTGCCGCACCCCAGGACAGCGCCCCGACGAGGACGAGGCTGCACACCAGTACGACAAGCGATGCCGCGCCGAACAGCCAGGACGGGTAGTCGAACGAGCGCTCCCGCTGCAGCACGGAGATCTCGCCGATGAACGCGCGGGTGAACGAGGCGAGCGCGGGGACCTCTTCCACGCCGATGCCGGGGTCGGCGGCCATGAAGATCGGCGCGGCAGTCAGGACGCGCCCGTCCTGCAATCGCAGGACGGTCTTCCACGAGCCATGAGCCGGGACGGGTTCGGTGGAGACGTAGTGCCCGGGACCAACCCGCTGCAGGTGGTCGACGACCAGACCCCGGCCCGGACTGTCGGAACCGATCCCGCCCTGCCAGGACAAGATCTGCATCCATTCGGGGTCGGAGCCGACGAGATCGGCGGGCGTGACGCGGACGTCCGCCAGCACCATCCTGCCGTCCGGTCCCGGCTCGGCGTCACGCAGCGTGACCGTCGCGGTGGCCTTCTCCGGAACATCGATCAGCAACCCGTTGGCGGAGGCGGCCGCCACGATGAGGACCGCGGCGACCATCAACCCGCGTCGCACCGGCGGACGCGGCAGCGGTTCGCCACGCAGTGTCATCGCCAGCAGCGCCCCGACGACACCGCCCGCGATGCCGGTGGGAACGGCCATCACGAGCAGTTCCGGCCACATCGCCGCAGGCCACGGGTTCACGAACATCGCACGAATCCAAAGGGATTCCAGCCACATCCCGACCGTCGCGATCGCGAGTCCGCACACCGCGCCCCACCAGATGGGCCGACGGGTGAGCGGCAGCAGCGCGAGCAGTTCCACCACGACCGCGCAGCCGAGATAGAGCGGGAAGACATTGCGCGGCGCGTCGATGATCGGGCCGCCGACCAGCAGGGCCACCACGGCACGGACCGCCGCGGCGAAGCCCACCACCACCAGGGTGCTCAGCGGCCCCAGGCTGGCGCGAGCGGCGACGAGGGTGACGGCGGCAGCGGCGGTGATCAGCATCGGCTGCAGCACGAGCCGGAACTGCTGCACTCCGAAGTCGTATTCCACTTGGAAGACCGACAGTCCGATGAGCAGGCCACCGAAGGCGAAGGACCGCAACAGCCACATCAGCCTGCCGTCGGCTCGGTCCGGGTCGGGTCGGCTGTGCCTGCCCTCGAACTCGAGCAGCAGTACACCGACCAGCGACAGACCGGCGCCGCCGATGAGCATCAGATGCGTCGGCCCCCAGAGCGTGACGTCCTGCCCGAACAGCCGATGCCAGACGTCGTCGAGCGGGAAGCCGATCAAGGCGTAGAGGCCCGAGCCCGCGATGAGGATGCCGCCGACGGGCGCGTACCAGGTGCGGGTGATGCGCACCGCCGCGGCGCCGGGCTTCTCGTCCAGTGGCAGCACGATCGCCGCCATCCCCGCGGTGAACAGGAAGAACAAGCCCGCCAGGATGAAGTAGTGCGCCGGATTGGCCAGCGGCCCGTTGTCCCGGCCGTTGCCCACGTGCAGGCTGACATCCCAGATGAAGCCCAACAGAGCGGTGAGGATCGTCGCGAGGAACATCGCGAGCGGCAAGGCGACCCAGCCCGGGCGATTGAACAGTCGCCCGAGGCGATCGGCGAGCCGCTGGAGCCAGGTGATCCGGCGGCTGCGATGCAGATAGCCGACCCACAGCAAGACGAGGGCGACGAGCCCGGCAGCGCCGGTCATGATCGCCACTTGGTCCAGCGCCGCTCCGCCGCCCTCGGCGCCTGGCGCGGCGAACCATGCGACCGTTTCATGCGCCGCGTCGCGCATGGGAGACCTCCATCACAGGAAAGGATATATGTTACGAAAGGTACCACAAACTGTCTGGTGGCGGTTCGAATTCACCCGGCGATCGTGATCAGCCGACGATCGGCAGGTCGCGTTCCTCGTCCAGCCTGTTGAGCGCGCCCTGCATGATCCCGGTGACGTGCTCGTAGGCCGCGTCGAGATCGAGTTCGGCACCGAATTCGGCCCGCAGATCGATCGGGTCCAGGAATTCGACGGTGATCTTGCTGGGCAAGGGCAGATGTCCGGCGAGATCACCGATGTCCAGTCCCCAGGGCAGGGCGATCGAAATCGGGAAGACCTTCAGGCGCAGCATGCGGTCCAGCCGCAGTAAGCGGGCGATCCGGTCCCCGCGGGTGAGCACCAGCTGGGTCTGCTGCGCACCGATGTTCACCACCGGCACGATCGGAACACGTTCATCCCAGGCCAGACGGAGGAAACCGGTCCGGCCGGCGAAGTCGACGCGATCCTCCTCCCAGGTCGGGCGGTGCACCTCCCAGTCGCCGCCGGGATAGACAAGCACCGCCGCGCCGGCGCGCAACGCTCGCTCGGCGTTGCCCTGGTCGGCGCTCACCGTGCCGAAGCGGCGCAGCAACGACCCGATCACGGGGTAGGCCATCACCATGTCGTGGGCGAGTTGGAAGAAGGGCCGGTCCGGGCCGAAACGGCGGACGAACGCCAGAGTGGTCACCATGACCTCCGGCGAGACGTTTCCCCCGGAGTGGTTGCTCACCAGCAACACCGGGCCCTCCGGGGGAATACGTTCCAGGCCGCGCACCTCCGCCCGGAAGTAGAGGCGGACCAGCAGCCAGCCGATGTCCATGGTGTCGGCGATGAACCTGGGGTCGCGATCGGCGGGATCGGCGGTGGGAACCCGCGCCTTCGCCTGCCGCGCGACCCAGTTCGCCGCTTGGTCGACCGTTCCGGTGGCCATTCGAAAGACACTCATGGACGACGACTTCCGCGGCTAGCCGCCGATCGAGAGCAGCTGGTCGAAGAACGACCGGTACCCGCGCAGCGCCTGGCGGAGGCCTTCGGTGTCGGAGGTGTCGCCGCGCCGCTCGTCCAGTTCGCGTTTGCGCTGCTCGTAGGTGGTGGTCAGCTGGTGGATGATGTCACCGAGCAGTTCGTCCGCCCGATGGACGGCGTCGCGCGGGCTGTCCACGAAGGTGACCTGGACCTCCCGCCACTGCGTGCGCAGGCGATCGCGATCGGTCTCGGCGAACAGCGGCACGGGCTGCTCTTCCGCCGCGGCGGCGGACTGGGTGACACCCGAGCCGCTCGCCGAGCCGGCGGGAACCGCTTGCTCGGACGTCGCGACGCCGCTGCGGCCGGAGTCCTCGAGGTGCTCGGGGCGTTCGGTGGTCGATGCGCGTTGCCCTGCCGAGGCGTTCTCGCGGAGCGGTTCGGATTCGCGGGCCCCGGGAACGGGCGTCTGCTCGGTGGTCGATGCGCCCCCGGCCGCGTCGACCGAACCCGCGCTCGCCGTTTGCTCGGCATCGTGCCGGGCCGCGCCGGACTCGACTTCGCGACCATGGCCGGTTTCGCCGGTCCGGTCGTATCCGGACTCGGCGCGGGTCTGCCCCGCCTTCGCCGAACCCTGCTGTGCTTCAGTGGTGTAGGTCCGCCGCTCGGACTCGGTGCTCATTACTTCACGTCCTTGTCTTCCCGGCCGGCCACGCCGACCAAGTCTTGAAACAGTTCCCGGTAGTGCACGATCGCCGAGCGACGATCCTCGGTGGACACCGCGCTGCCCGCCGGGCGGGTCGCGATGTCGTGCGCCGCGCGATAGTGGCCCAACGGCTCGGCATGCTCGACGGAAAGATCCGCCAGTTGCTGCTCGTAGTTCTCCGTGGGATAGCCGCGCTCGGCCATGATCGTGGTGACGAGGCGGTCGGCTTCGGTCAATGCCCCGGCGGGGTCATCGATGAAACGTTCCTGCACCTCTACCCAGCGGGTGGAATAGACCCGCTTCTCGTCCTCCGACAGTTCGCGTAAGCGCAACTGCGCATGCCGGCGTTCGCGTTCGGCGAGTTCCCGCTCGGCGGTCTTGCGGTCGTCGAGTTCCTGGACCGTCCGGTCGTACTCCGGTCCGAACCTGCGGCGTAGTCGCTGCCTGCGCAGCGTCGGGACCACCAGCAACGCGACAATGGCCGCGAGGACGACAATGGCGATGACGACGATGATCACCCATGCTCCAGTCGACATCTGAACCTCCTTGTCGAGCTTCTTCGCTCCGGTAATGCCTCCGCACGGTGGTTCCAAACACATGTCCAGCAAGCCCTCCCGGTGATGGAGATCGTTCGCGGCAGTCACCTGCTCTTCGTCGAGTTCGACGCCGAGACCGGGTCGTGACGGCACGGTGAGCCGGCCGTGGCGATGCGGTACTGCGGCCTGGGCAACCGGAAGCCGGGCTACGCGGTGAGCATCATCAAGGCGGTATGAAGGTGATCGGACGCCCGGCGGGCCCGGTCCGCAGCCCGTTGACCGACCTCGCCGAGCCGGCCGACCTCGTGAAGAAGGTGAGCTGATGACTACCGCACGCATCGACACTGTGCGACTGACCGGCGCCCATTTGGTGGGCGCGGCCGATGTCCCCGGCGCGGCCGGTTCGTTCCGCGCGACGAACCCGGCGACCGGGGATGCCCTCGAACCTGTCTACGGCGAGGCCGACGCCGCGACCGTCGCCCGCGCTGCCGGGCTCGCCGCGGCCGCCTTCGAGAGGTATCGACACACCGGTTTCGGCCCGCGCGCGGCCTTTCTGGAGAGCATCGCTCGGGAGATCGAGGGTGTGGGTGAGGTTCTGGTCGACCGCGTGATCGCCGAGACCGGGCTGCCCGAGGCGCGGGTGCGCTCGGAGATCGCTCGCACCACCGGACAGCTGCGGCTGTTCGCCGAGGTGGTGCGCGAGGGCAGCTGGACCGGTGCCCGTGTAGACCGGCCGGATCCCATGCGCAGCCCGCTGCCCAAACCCGATCTGCGGCAACGCCGGATCCCGCTCGGGCCGGTCGCGGTGTTCGCGGCGAGCAACTTCCCCCTCGCCTTCTCGGTGGCCGGCGGTGACACCGCCTCCGCGCTCGCGGCGGGCGCGCCCGTCGTGGTCAAAGCGCACCCCGCCCATCCGGGCACCTCCGAGCTGGTGGGCCGGGCGGTGCGCGCCGCCGTACGCGAGCACGACCTGCCCGAAGGCACGTTCTCGCTGATCCACGGCGGCGTGGACACCGGCTTGGCGCTGGTCCGCGACCCGCGGATCCGGGCGGTCGGCTTCACCGGCTCGCGGCGGGGCGGACTCGCGCTCGTCGCGGCCGCCGCGGCCCGGCCGGTGCCCATTCCGGTCTTCGCCGAGATGTCGAGTGTCAACCCGGTCTTCGTGCTGCCGGGCGCTCTCGCCGAGCGCGGCGCACAACTCGGCGCCGACTTCGTCGCCTCGCTGACCACCGGTGTCGGTCAGCTGTGCACCAGCCCGGGCTTGGTCTTCCTGGCCGACGGCCCCGGCGCCGACGACTTCGTCGACGTGGCTAGCGCGGCGGTCGCGGCGGCCTCCGGTGCACCGATGCTCAACCCCGGGATCGCCGCCGCGTTCGCGGCGGGGGTACGCCGCCTGGCCGACACCGAGGCCGTGCGGACAGTCGCGACGGGCGTCCACACCGGGGCCGCCTGCACCGGCGTGCCGCAGTTGTTCGTGACCACCGGTGAGCGGTTCCTCGCCGACCGGGAGCTTCAGGAAGAAGTGTTCGGACCCGCCTCGGTCGTCGTCCGGGTAAACGGTGCGGAGCAGTTCGCCGCTCTCGTCGACACACTCGATGGTCAGCTCACCGCCACGGTGCACACCACGCCGGCGGATCGTGAGCTGGCCCGGGCCTTGCTGGACAAGCTCGAACTGATCGCGGGCCGGGTGCTCTTCGATGGCTGGCCGACCGGTGTCGAGGTGGGCCACGCGGTGGTCCACGGAGGCCCGTTCCCCGCGACCAGCGCGCCGTCGGCCACCTCCGTGGGCAGCCGCGCCGTCGAGCGCTTCCTGCGCCCGGTCGCCTATCAGAACGTTCCCGACGACCTCCTCGCCGAGGAGATCCGCGCGGACAACCCGCTCGGCATCTGGCGGCGCGTGGACGGGGTTGTTACGCGGGACTGAGACCAGTTCCCACGGGTACGAATCTGCGCGCCCGGCCTCGGAGCCGGGCGCGCAGTCGTCTGCGTCGCCGACCGAGTCCGGCGCGACGCCTAGCGTGCGTGGCGGGGTGTCGGCGAGTTCACGCCCATGCGGGCCGGCCGCACAGGGGCGGGATGAGCTTCGCCCAGAATTCGCGGCGCACCGCGTCCCACAGCCTTGTCAATTCCGGAAGGAGTTCGCGTGCCTGCGCGAGATCGGGGTAGTTCCCCGGGCCGAAGGAGGCGACCGGCGAGGCATCGCAGGTCTTGTCCACGGAGACGATCGCGATCAGGTGGTGCTGGACGAAACGCCACGTCACACGCACGCCGTCGACTTCTGTGTGGTGCATATCAGCCATTTCCGACGTCCCGGGCCGACGACTCTTCACGGTTGCGGAGACGCCGCCGCGGGTGCTCGCTCTGACTGCTCTGGCTCTCGCACATGGAGAATCCTGCTTCGATCGTGATACCAACGCGTCCGGGTGCCCTGGTGGGCAGCTTCACGACCTATAACATAAGACATTAGATGTCATAGCTCAAGGGATGTCGGGCAACGATTGCGTCGCGTTCGCTGGCCGCCCGTGGCCCCGCCCCCGCCGAACCACTGCTGTACCTCTAATTCCAGAGTTCATATTTCAAGTGTCCGTGACTAGGATCGCGAGTACAGCACCATCGAGGAGTCGCGTTGTCCAAGCAGGGGAGCGCCGGCCTGACCGCTCTCGGCGCCGTACTGTCGCCGCTGGAGGGCGGCGGCCCGAAAACCGACGCCGTTGTACAGCGCCTGTGTGCTGCCATCAGCCTCGGTCTGATGGCCGACGGCCAGCAATTGCCGAGCGAGACGGATCTGGCCAGTCAGCTCGGCGTGTCGACCATGACCCTGCGGGAGGCGCTGGCAGTGCTCCGGCAGCGCGGCATCGTGCACACCAAACGTGGACGCGGCGGCGGGAGCTTCATCCGGGGCGCGGCGGACGTCCTGGAGGGCGCCTCGGTGGCGCGGTTGCAGCAGATGAGCATCCAGGAGCTGCGTGACCTGGGCGACGAACACTTCGCCGTCACCGGAGCGGCGGCCGTCTTCGCCGCGCGCCGCGGGGTGCGGGCCGATATAGCTCGCCTCCGGTCCCTGGTTGATCGGCTGAAAGACAGCAGTGAACCCATTTCGGCGCGCCGGGCCGACAGCCGCTTTCATATCGAGATGGCGGTGTGTGCGCAATCCACCCGGCTGACGCGCGCGCAGGTGGCTCTGCAGGCCGAACTCTCGGCCTTGCTCTGGTTGCCCCGGCTGAATCTGGATCCGGCGACGGAGGCCGTCGCTCATCGCGATCTGGTGGACGCCATCGAACAAGAAGACGACACCCGGGCGAGAGAACTGGCAGAATCACAGATCGAATCACGAATCCGCCGCCTCGTGGCCCTACGTTTGGAACTCAGTTGATCGATGCGGGATACCGATAGCTTTTCCACCCCGGTGAACGTCGAGTCGCTTGCCGACATCGTCACCGAACTGGCCGACGAGATCTATCAATCGCTCGGGACGATCGGTGCCGCGCTGGCGGCGCTGTGGGACGGGTTGACCGAGAAGCCGCGGCACACCCCCCGATCGACCGATCTGGCGCCGCTGCGCGACACCATCATCGCGGAGCTCGAGCGGCGCGGGAAACTGTTCGAAGGCGCCGGCTTGGTGATGGCCGACGCCGTTCTCGCCGATCGTCCTCGATATCTGGAATGGTGGTCGATCGACACGGACCGCGGACCGCAACGCCTCGTCCTGGAATTGAATCCGGAGAACGAGTACTTCTACGACTACACGGCCATGGAATGGTTCGAGATCCCGCGCGACCAGGCTCGGCGCTGGGTGCACGGGCCACGCCTGGATTACGCCTGCACCGATCAGTACGTCTGCACCTTCGCGATACCGGTGACGGCCGGATCGGGCGCATTTCTAGGCATCGCGGGGGCCGACGTTCCGGTGGCATCGATCGAGGATTTCCTCCTTCCGCGCTTCCGGGCATTCGATGAACGGGTACTGCTGGTCAACAACGAGGGCCGCGTCATCATGGGGACCGATCCCGAATTCACCACGGGATCCAAGACGAGCCGGATGAACCCACCTACCGCGGCGGTGCCGATCCCAGCGGTGCCGTGGTCGTTGCAACTGCTGTGATCGGCCATCGCTGAGCAACGACCCGCATCGGCGGCGTCGTGCCGGTGCGCCCCGATGACTGGGGTCGTGCGGCGGGGTGGCATTCGCCGAATACTCATGCTCATGAAGGCGATCACCGCGAGCCTCCTCGTGACGGCCACCCTCCTCGCACCGCTATCGACCGCGTCCGCCGCGCCGCTCGAGCAGCAGGCGACCATCGCGGATACCGGGGCGGCCTCGGCGGGATCGGCCACCCAAGCGCTGTGTCTACTGCTACGCATGTTGCGCGCCGGATATGTGGACAGCTCGGGCGGCGCTCCCGCCTGCACCTTCCCCTGATGCCGCGGGCGGCGGCGGGCTGGGGCGGCCGGGACACGAACCTTCTGATACGGCTGGGATGCCGTTGCGACGGTTCCTGCTGCCCGGCATCTCGTACACACGCCGCACCTCCTCCCCCACCGGAGCGGAGAGGCGCGTACGCCGCACGAGCAGGCCGATCGAGGCGCATCATGGGGGTCTGCGCTGCATTTCAGCACTTGGTGGGCGAAAGGTGTGAAACACAGCATAATTCGCCAGGCGCTGCAGTATGCCGCGGCATGGGCGGGTGACCGGCTGTGTACTGTCCCCCGACGGGGGCAGAGGGTCTGGTGCTTCTTGTGAGAGGAGCACCGGTCTGTCTGCGACACCATTGCGAGCAAGTAGCGAGGTTGTGGGTTGGATCGATGGCGTTCGGCCAGGAAAGCCGGCGCCACCTGAGTGAGAAAGCACGGGAAATGAAGATGGACCGCCGTTCCGCGCGTGGAAACCGTCGTCGCCGTTCCGGCGGTCTGCTCTTCGGGCAACTGCTCACCGCCGCGGTCGAATCCGCCGCCGACACGGTCGCGATCCGATTCAGCCCGACAGGCGATTCCGCCGATACCGTCGAGCTGACCTATCGGCAGCTCGATGAATCGTCGTCGCGGTTGGCGCGCGAGCTGATCGACCGGGGACTCGGCCCCGGCGACGTGGTCGCCATCGGCATTCGCCGCTCCCTCGAGTCGGTCCTGTCGGTGTGGGCCGTGGCCAAGACGGGCGCCGCCTACGTGCCGATCGACCCCACCTACCCGCCCGAGCGGATCGCCTACATGGTGTCCGATTCCGGAGCCGCGGTGGGCCTGACCACTTCCGCGTACCGCGCGGCGCTGGGTACTTCCATCCCGTGGATCGAACTCGACGATCCGGGAGACAACGAGCGAATCGCGCGGCGGCCCGCACACCCGGTGTCGTACACCGATCGGGTGCGGCCGCTCACCGAACATCATCCCGCCTACGTCATCTTCACCTCCGGATCCACCGGACGGCCCAAGGGCGTCGTGGTCACCCACTCCGGGTTGGGCGCGATGGTGGCCTCCGAACGGGAGCGCTACGACGTCGCGGAAGGCTCGCGGGTGATGCACATCTGCTCGCCGAACTTCGACGTGTCGGTGCTGGAACTGCTGCTCGCTTTCGCCACCGGATCGACGCTGGTGATCGCGCCGCCGACAGTGTTCGGCGGGTTCGAACTCACCGAACTGCTTCAGCGCGAACGCGTCACCCACATGCTGATCACGCCCGGCGCGCTCGAATCGGTCGATCCGGCGGGTCTCACGGACCTGCGTGTCGTCATGGTCATCGGCGACCGGTTCGGCCCGCACCTGGTGAACCGGTGGAGCGGTGACGGCCGCGCGATGATCAACGGCTACGGTCCCACCGAGGCGACGGTCATCGCGACCAGCAGCGCGCCGCTCGTGCCGGGTGAGACGATCACGATCGGCAACGCGATACCCGGATTCGGCCTGTTCGTGCTCGATTCCCGCCTGCGCCCGGCCCCGGCTGGCGTGGTCGGTGAGCTGTATCTGTCCGGTCCCGCGCTGGCGCAGGGCTACCTCAACCGCCCGGGCCTGACCGCGGAGCGATTCGTGGCCAATCCGTTCGGCGGCGAGGTCGGCAACCCGGGCTCGCGCATGTACCGAACCGGCGACTTGGCCCGCCGTCTGACCACGGGCGGTATCGAAGTCCTGGGTCGCTCGGACTTCCAGGTGAAGGTCCGCGGTTTCCGCGTCGAACTGGGCGAGATCGACGACGCGCTGAGCCGCCATCCGGATGTCGAGTTCGCGGCGACGCTGGGCAAGCGGCAACCGAACGGATTGACCATGCTGGTGTCCTACGTGCTGCCGAAGGACGACACGCTAGGCGTCGACACCACCGCTTTGGTCGACTTCATCGCCGAGTTGTTGCCCGCGTACATGATTCCCGCGTCGATCATGGTGCTGGATGAGATTCCGTTGACGCCGGTGGGGAAGTTGGATCGGGCGGCGTTGCCGGAGC
>NZ_JBSGDA010000043.1:0-23333 GCF_053602135.1 Nocardia sp. NPDC004573 | reverse complement strand
CGGTCCTCCCTGGCTCGGATATCAGCCAGGGTCACCGACCAGGTGGTCCATTTTGAGTTGCCGCGCAGTGATCAGTTTTCACGTTCCGCCGACATCGGTTCTGTGTGCGGCTCGAACTCCATGCACGCGACCAACCTTGTATCACCAACCGCATGTCGATCGCCGACTCAGGTGAGACCTGCGCGCGTCTTACGATGCTATGCAGCGGCTCTCTCACATGCTCCGCAGCAGCGGGGTCAGCGGTTCAACAGCTGGCTGGCGGATCTGCTCCGCAGCTATGGCGTCGACGCCAAGGCAAGGGCCTGATCCGCCAGGAATGGACCAAGACCGACTCCGGCTATCGTCCTACCTCAGTCGTCGATACCCTCCGCCGCGTCAAAGCAGAGGCGATCGAGAACGAACTGGGCCTTGTCTTCCCCAACCGCGACGGCGGCATCTGGGACCCCCACAACTTCAACCGGCTGTGGCGCCAAGCACGCGGAGAGAAGTTCGCCTGGGTCACCCCCAAGACCTTCCACAAGACCGTCGCATCCCTCGTCGCCGACCAATACGGCCCCCAAGCCGCCGCCCAGCAACTCGGTTACGTCAACGACTCCGTCACCAAACGCCACTACATCGACCAACCGACCGAAAGCACCCGACTTCACCGCAGCCCTGGGACGCCTCGCGGGATGAAAACGTGTCGTTCCGTGTCGTTCGACCCCCGAAACGGACAAAACCAGGGTCGAACTGATACGTTCGCCCTGGTCACAGCTCCCCCATCTGGACTCGAACCAGAAACCTGCCGATTAACAGTCGGCTGCTCTGCCAATTGAGCTATAGGGGATTGCCCTCGACTCGCTCGGTTGCTACCGGGCGGGCCGAGGAGAAACTCTAGCGTATCGCTGGGCGGGAGCCCAAATCGTGTCGCTACCTGCTGACTTGTCCGCGGGGACGGGGCTTGGCAATGGGGTGTCCGGATCGACAGGCGTATGGGGCGTCGGGCAGGATGGAGCGGCGAACTGGCAACTGGGAGGAGCACATCGAGATGCTGCGGTTGATCATCGGCGTGGCGGCCGGCTACGTACTCGGCAGCAAGGCCGGGCGGGCTCGCTACGAACAGATCAGCGCCGCGACCCGCGCGCTGACCGGCAGCCCGGTGACCCGCAAGCTCGTGCTCGTCGGTAGGCAGAAACTGTCGGACAAACTCAGCACTCGCCCGCGCCTGGAACCGATGGAGCCGCTCGACGAGCGGACCACCGTGCTGGTGCCGCACGACCAACTGCGCCGCTGACCTGCCGATCGGGACCGGAGGCACCGGCGGAGGTCACGCCCCGGTGGCGAAGTCCCCGTGGTTGCCCATCGCCTGGGTGAGCAGGCTCTTGCGGTACTGCTCCAGGGCGACGAGGTCGCCGAAGAGGGCGAAGTACGCCTCCGGCTGTTCGGTCGAGGAAACCCGCTGGAGTTTGGACTTGAGCTCGGCGATCTGCCTGCCGACCCAAGCCTCCTGGGTGCGCGCCAGCACCCCGGTGACGAAACGCGGGATGTCGGTCTCGGATTTCACCGGTAGCGGCTCGTTGGCCAGCTCCGAAAGCAGGGCGCGCATGGTCAGGTCGTCGGTGCGGTCGGCGACGGCATTGACCCACTCGGCGCCACCGAGCCCGGCCGCGGTACCACCCGCCTCGGCGATCAGCGTGCGCAGGACCGCGTAGGCGGGGTGAGTGAACGCCTCCGCCTCGAGCGCGTCGAAACCGGCGCCTGCCATCGCCGGGTACTGCAGCGCGGCGGCCAGCACCTGACGTTGCGGCAGGAGCGTGGGATCGTTCGGATTCGGCCGTGCCGCCGGATGTTCCGCGACCACTTCGCGCGGCGCTGGCGCACGCACCGCCCCGGCGCCGCCTCCGCCGTTGCGGTTGCGCTTGGCTTCCTCGCCGACGCGGCGCACGACGGTCTGGATGTCGTCCCAGCCGACCCAGCCCGCGAGTTTGGTGGCATAAGCCTTGCGCAGGGCGTTGTCCTTGATCTGCGCGACCACCGGCACCGCGCGGCGCAGCGCCTCCACCTGCCCCTCGGCGGTGTCCAGATTGTGATCGGCGAGCAGGCCGCGGATCACGAACTCGTACAGCGGCGTTCGCCGGGCGACCAGATCGCGCACGGCCGCGTCGCCGGAACGCTGCCGCAGCTCGCACGGGTCCTGCCCGTCCGGCGCGATGGCGATGTAGGTCTGACCGGCCAGTTTCTGATCGCCGGAGAAGGCTTTCACGGCCGCCGCCTGGCCCGCGGCGTCACCGTCGAAGGTGTAGATGATCTCGCCGCGCCAGAAGTTGTCGTCCATCATCAGGCGGCGCAACAGGGCGAGGTGTTCGTCGCCGAAGGCGGTGCCGCAGGAGGCGACCGCGGTCTTGACCCCGGCCAGGTGCATGGCCATGACGTCGGTGTAGCCCTCGACCACGACCGCCTGGTGGCCCTTGGCGATCTCGCGCTTGGCGTGGTCCAGACCGAACAGCACCTGAGACTTCTTGTACAGCAATGTCTCCGGCGTGTTGATGTACTTGCCCGGCATGGTGTCGTCATCGAAGAGCTTGCGGGCGCCGAAGCCGATGACGTCGCCGGACAGGTTCCGGATCGGCCACAGCAGCCGCCGGTGGAAGCGGTCGATCGGGCCGCGCTGACCCTGCCGGGAGAGTCCGGCGGCCTCCAGCTCTTTGAAGTCGAAACCCTTGCGAAGCAGGTGTTTGGTGAGCGTGTCCCACCCTGCCGGGGCGTACCCGCAGCCGAAAGCGTGCGCGGCGGCGGCGTCGAAATTGCGATCGGTGAGATATTTGCGGGCGGCTTCGGCTTCCGGCTCGCGCAGCTGGGCGATGTAGAACTCGTGTGCTGCCGCGTTCGCCGCGACCAGCCGGGACCGGGTGCCCCGGTCGCGCTGCACCGAGGTGCCGCCGCCTTCGTAATTGATCTGGTAACCGATCCGGTCGGCCAGTTGCTCGACCGACTCGACGAAACCGACGTGCTCGATCTTCTGCAAGAAGGCGAACACGTCGCCGCCCTCGCCGCACCCGAAGCAGTGGAAAAGGCCGTGGTTGGGGCGCACGTGGAACGACGGCGACTTCTCGTCGTGGAACGGGCACAGACCCTTCATCGAATCGGCTCCGGCGCGCTTGAGCGCGACGTACTCACCCACCACGTCTTCGATCCGGACGCGCTCGCGTATCGCCGCGATATCGCGATCAGGAAGTCGTCCGGCCACGGCAGAGAGTCTAGGCGAAGGCGGGGCCGACGCGCCCGGGCGGCTCCGCACAGCGAGTTCCGCCCGAACCGGCCGGACGGGTGACCTCCGGACGTCGCGGGCCGCGCCGAGCCGGCATCCGCTCGCCCGTGGGATCAGGAGCGATCCAGCTCCGCGCGGATCGCCGCGACGGTGCCGCTCAGCCGTGCCTGGTGAGAGCCTTGCCAGTAGATCCGGCCGCACTCCCGGCACTGCCGGAAGGTGTCGTAGTGACGACGCGTGAGCGGTTCGAGCCGATCCTCGACCTCGGCTTTGGCGACTTCGGCGACGACGCCGCCGCAGCGCAGGCAGCGGGTGAACGGCGCCAGGCACGCGCCGAGATCGAGCCGCCGGATCACCTCGACGACCTGGTCGACCGGCCGGTCGGCCCGGATGTAGACGCCGTGGGTGACGCTGCGGCGCTTCAGCAGCCCACGATCACGGGTGAGCAGGATCCGGTGCTCGGCCGCCGACACCTCGGCGAGTTCGGCGTCCTCGGCGTCCCACCGGCAGTGCACGTCCAGGCCCAGTAGACGCATCAGCTTGGCGAGGCCGCCGAGATTCACGTCCGCGAGGAACCGCGGCGCACGCAGGGGGTGGGGACGCACCCTGGTCACCCGGCCGATGTCGAGTGTCTCGAAGACGGGATAGGCGGTGATCCGCCCGCCGGGGCGCGGACGGTGGTCGAAGCCGACCGGTTGTCCGTCGACCAGGACCAGGTCGACCTCGGTGTGCGGGATGCCGGCGGCCTCGATGACGTCCTTGACGGTCTGGTGCGGGCGATAGGGCCGCCGCAGCGCGGTGTACCGCTCGCCGGGCCGCAGGAAGTCGTTCAGCTCGGCATAGACGCGCAGGACGACGGTCATTCGACGAACAGCGCCATCGACGCCGTGAACCCGTGCAGCGCGTTGCGGCCCGCGATGGGGCCGATCTCGCCCGCGGCGAAGAAGCCCGCCAGCGGGATGCCGTCGAGCAAGTCCTCGATCGTGGTGGCGTCGTGATCCGCGACCCCGAACATCCGGCGGCCACGTCCGTTGCAGGTGAACAGCAACGCACCGGCCGGACGCCCGGCCAGATCGGTGCGCGCCCGCGCCAGAGCCGCGCGCAGGTCCCGGTCCGCGCCGATCGCGTCGCGCACCTGGAATTGGACGGTGGTGCCGACCTCGACGACCTCGCCCACCTCGATCGCGCCGCTGGAAGGGTCGGCGCCGAGCAGGCCGCGGATCAGGAAGTCGCCCTGTCCGGGCTCGGCCAGATGCTCGTCGACGACGAAGCCGATCTGCAGTCCGCGCGCCATCTGTTCCTGCTGATCGGGTGGCAGCAGGGCGACGATCTCACGCAGCCGCTCGATGGGAGGCAAGCCGCCCAACCCGGTGATCACCGTGCCGTCCGCGCCGGTGACGGTGTAGGGGTAGCCGATCGGCCGGCAGCCTTGGGACACGATCGGCACGCCGTGCAGGCCGGGCAAGCGCACGCCGACCGCGCCCGAGGTGACCACGGCGTGGTCGCGGAACAGACGGCTGCCTTCGGGGCCCCGTCCGCCGCTCACCAATCCGCCCATCACGATGGTGCCGGGCAGATCCGTGTTCACGTACTCCAGCAGGAGATCGGCCGGGAAGGAATAGGGGTCGGGCAGCAGCAGGTGGAAGTCGCGTGCGGCCTTGTCGAAGCGATAACCGGCGAGCAGCCCGCCACTGGCCGTGCGGAGGAAGTCCAACTGGAAGGTCTCGGCGGCGGGCAGTCCGGTGGCCAGCCACACCGCGACCGCGGGCTCGTCCTCGATCTCGCGGCGACCCGCCACCACCGCCTGGGCCACGCAGCCGACCAGAGCGGGGACCCGGACCGTCCGGTGGACACCGGACAGCACTTCCACGGCGTCGTCGGTGTGCGCGCGGGACGCGAGCAGCACAGCGAGGGACGGCGCCTCGCCCGCGAGCTGGTCGCGGGCGAACGCTGCGGCCTCCATGCCCGCTCGCCGCGCTTCGGGCGCGGTGGAGAGCCCTACTCCGATCCGCACCCTTCCATGGTAGCCAATCGGAAGCTGGAGCGAATACCTCTGCCGCACTTCATCTTTCGTCGTCGATATGCGGAAAGACCCCTTGGCGGGCGAGGTGCCGAGGTAGCCGCCCGGTTTGCCCGTGCCACGGCCGATACAACGGAGCGGCGGGCAGGTTGCGATTCGATAGCTGTTCGGCGGCGCACGAGCTGTCAAACCGTGTTCCCAGCCGGGAGAGGTCCGGCCGTTCTGAGCGACAATGGCCGAACCACACTTTGCTTTCGGTCACGCGAGATCAGAGAGTCGGCGCAGGCCAGCGCACCGCGGCACGACCTGATGAGGACAGGCGGGAGACATCGTGAGTCAGCCGTCGCGGATCGACACGGGCGAGCTGCGCGTGCTCGTGTCGACGCTGGAGCGGCTCATCGTGGACGCCTCCCGGACAGTCGGCGAATTGAAGGCAGCCATCGCCTCCGCCGAGGCGCTCGTCAATGATGGGTTCGACCGTGCCGATGCGGCCTTCACCTCGACTGCAGCGGCGGAGATACCGGCTTCGGAGGGCGCACCCGAAGCAGCGGAAGCACCTGAGCGCAAGGCGATGCCCACCCCGTGGGCGCGGAAGACCTCGGCGACCCCGTGGTCCAGGCGCGTCGTGCGACCGTGCCCGACGGTGCCGAGCGCACCGGTCCGAGCGTCCGCGCCGCACGAGGTAGCCGTTCCCGCGGTCGAACTGTCCGCGCCGTTACGGCCACCGGCGGCTCGCTCTTCGAAATACGAATCGGTATATGGCCGCAGCGACGCCTTGGACGATCCGGCGCCCGTCCGGCGCACGGATATGGCCGACGGCTCCAGCCCACCCGCCGTCACCGTCGATTCGGCGCTGATCCAGCGGCCGGGCCGCGCGGACCGCTCCGCACCCGTCGATCGATCCGACGACACCGATGTTCGCCCGACGGATCTTCCCGGAGCCTTCGCACCGATGCATCGCACCGACGTTGCCCACCACCGGATCGATGCGCCCGACCTTTCCATCCCCGACCGACGCACCGACGCCGGATCACGCCGAACGGCTCTCCCCGACGACACGGCATCCCCCCGCCGCACCGATCACGCCGAGCACTCTGCACCGAACCAACCCACCGACACCGCGTCCCACCGCCGGGCGGGCTCTCCGGACCCGTCCGGACCGACCGAACCGACCTGCCTATCCGCCCCGCCCATCGAGACCGCGGGCTTCCAGTCGAGGAACCGGACCGACGGCGGGCCGCGACGCCCGCGGATCGACGCTGCCGAGAGAGCCGCGTTCGTGCCGGAGATGGACGTGGCGCTCCGCTTACCGCGACCGAACGGAGCCGACACCCACACGCCTCACCGAAACACCGACGACCAGAGGCCGAAGGACCGCCCAGCCGAGGCCGAACCGGGCCCCGCAAGCAACTCCGCGCCGATCCGGCAGACTCGCCTCGCCCACGAGTCGACCTCCGCCCCCACGCCCACCCCGGATTCCGACCGCTTCACATCTCACCAACACACCGACACCGTGGATGAGCCGAGGCCGAAGGACCGCCCAACGGTCGCCCAACCGGGCCCCACAAGCAACTCCAACCCGATCCGCCAGACCCGACTCGCCCAAGAGTCGACCTCAGCCCCCACGAGCAACCCTTCGTCGGACCCCACGCGCACCCCGGATTCCGACCGCTTCGCACCGGGCCACCACATCGACACCGCTGACGACCGAAGGCCGAAGGACCCTCCAGCGGACCTCCGGCCGGGACCCGAAAGCGACAACGGGCGGATCCGCCGGACCCACCTCACCGACGACTCGACCTCCGCCCATACCGGCGGCCGCGAGCCTGACAGCGCGCCCCTGCCCGAGCCGACGCGGCAGACCGATGACCGTCACGACATCGATCGTGAGGGCGGCGGTATCCACCGCGGCGGAGCGGTGCGCACCGTTGAGAGAAGCTCGCCTCAGCGAGATACCGCTACTGCTCCCGGACTCGCATCCACTCCGGAGAGCAACTCCGCACTCCTCCCGAGCGCCCAGACTCGTTCGACGATCGACACCGCAAACCGTGTCGCGCCCTCGGAGAAGACCGAGCTCCCGCGTCGTCCGGAAGCCATCCGGCACAGCGACACCCCGCCGGGCGCCACAGCCGCCCCCACCGACGGCGAAGCGGACGACGCCACGCCGAAGATCCGGACCCCACCCCCTCCAGCCCGGGTGGGCATCGCAGGGGGCTCGGGAGGTCGCCGGATAGCGGACGAGCCCGACTCCACATCGACGGACAGCACGTCCGTCCTCCGGACCGATCGCCCGGACGGCTCCGCGGCAACTCCGATGCTCGGCGGCTCCGCGCCGACTCCGATGCTCGGTGCATCCGTCCCGTCGATGATCGGTGCGCCTGCCCGGCCGATCGACCCCCCGGATTCCCCCGTCCTCCCGCACCCGACGGTCAATCCTGACGACTCGGTACCTACCCCGCGAGAGGGCGTTGCGGACAAGCCGGTTTCCGCGCCGGAGGCCGACGCCACTTCCCATCCCGATCCCGTCGCCCACTCTCGCGCCGCGAACCACCGGGCGGCCGGACCGCCGGGCGCTGGGCTCCCCCACGCCGCCGATGAACCCATGTCGCGGCGACGCACCGCCACCGGCTCCACCGCCACTCCGTGGATCGACGCCCTGCGCTTCTCCTGGATCGACGCTTCCCCCGATGCCCAGGCCGGCTCACCGAGCGCTGCGACGACGGACGCCGCCCCGCATACCGGCAAGACAGACAGTTCGCCGCGGCCCTCGGGCGGCACGGACCCCGAAGTCAGCCGAAAGCCCCGCGACACGGCTGCCCCCGCACCCGGCCGACGGGGCGAATCCGCACCCATCCCCCCGCCCGGCCGTTCCGACGCTGCCGCGCTCGGCCGAAGACCCGACGTCCCGCCCCGGCCCACGCCGATCGATGACACCACTACCGCACACCGAGCCGGACCTCCGCCGCAAAAGGTCCCCGCTGACGGCCCCGATCGTCCCGGCCCGGCGCAGCATTCGACACGCTCGCCCGGAACAGACCACGCGCGCCCCGGTCAGGCCGTCCCCCGCAGCAAAGGCTCCGCGACCTCGACGCCCGGGAGCGACTCCGCACCTCGGCAGCAGCCCGACAGCACACGCGGCGCATCCGCCCAACGGACCGATTCGGCATCCGCCCCGAAGAACAGCCGCACACCCATCGAGCGGACCGGCACAGCGCACCGCCCCGCGGCCCCTGAACAGACCGGAGGCCCCGATCCTTCCGAGGCGCTTCGCATCGCGCGGGAGATTTCGGCGCGGCATGGCTTAGAAGTCGTCGGGTTCGATACCTCGACCGTGGAGGTCCAGGTGATCCGCGAGATCGCTTCCGCCCTCGATGAGCTGCTCACGAAATACCCGATGCCGTTGCGCGGAGTCGAACTCACCGACGACGCCGAATCTCGCCCGAGGCCGGCTCGCGGGCCCGCCGAGCAGTCCGCCGAGTCCGCTATTTGGATCGTCCTGGACCGGGCCGCCTTGCATCCGCCTGCTCCCGTGGAGACGCGCAGGGTCTTCCGTCGGCGCGGCCCCGCCGAACGACCGGTGTACACGGCGGTCGCTCGCGAGTTCGCGGGGGCGCTGGACGCCGCCGGTGGGTTCCGGGCTCGGCAAGAAGCGTTGCGGACGTTGATCAACGAGTCGCTGCGTGGCGGCGGCGTAGGACTCGGACTGCTCGATCCCGGCCGGGCCTTGATCGATGGCTTCACCGAGGTGGTTCTCCGGGGCGAGCGAGCAGGGGCGTCGGCCAAGGAATTGCATGGCGCCCTGGTGAAAATGGCCCGAGCGGAGTCCTCCGACGGCCTCTCGGCGTGACGCCGCCGACGCGGGCTAGACGTTCAGCTCGACCGCGACCCGCTCCAGGCGGCTCTCGGTGTAAGAGGCGATCTGGTCCACCACGACGCGCACGCGAGCCGTGTCGTCGGTGGCGTCGTTCCAGAACGGCAGCAGCACGGGATCGAGGGTGCGTGGTGCGGTGCACAGCAAGCGGTCGGCGACAGCGAGGATGCGCTCGCGCTGGGCGGCCTGGCGCAACCGGTGCGCCGGGTCGGACATGACATACCGCAACGCGACGGTCTTGAGCAGCGCCACCTCGGCGGCGACGATGCGCGGCACCTCCAGGTCCGCGGCGTACCGGGACAACGGTTCCGGCCCGGCCACCTCCCTCGTCGCCATGATCGCTGCGGTGGCGAAGCGGCCGACGAGCTCGCTGGTGAGGCGTTTCAGCGCGACCGAGGCGGTGAACGTGCCGTCGTATCCGGACACCGCCGCGACCACCGGCAGTTCCGACAACCGCTGCGCGGCGGCGATCAGCTCGTCGGCGGCCAGCGAGTGCTGGAACTGGCCGAGCGCCGCCAGCGCGTCCTGTTCGGCGGGGTCGGCCAGCGCACGCAGATCGATCCGGCCCGCGATGACGCCGTCCTCGACGTCGTGCACCGAGTAGGCGACGTCGTCGGACCAGTCCATGATCTGGCATTCGAGGCTGCGACGCCGGTCCGGCGCGCCCTTGCGGATCCACTCCAAGCGCTCGGCATCGACCTCGTAGGCGCCGAACTTGGCGCCCGGACCCGTTCGGCCCCAAGGGTATTTGAGCGCCGCGTCGAGAGCGGCCCTGGTGAGGTTGAGGCCCGCGCTCGCGGCTTCGGGTTCGAGCACCTTGGGTTCTAGGCGGGTGAGGATGCGGAGGTTCTGCGCGTTGCCTTCGAACCCGCCGAAGGCGTCGGCGAAGGTGTCGAGGGCTTTCTCGCCGTTGTGGCCGTAGGGCGGGTGGCCGATGTCATGGGCCAATCCGGCCAGGTCGACCAGGTCCGGATCACAGCCGAGGCCGTCGGCGATGCTGCGGCCGATCTGGGCGACTTCCAGGGAGTGGGTGAGCCGCGTACGCGGGGTGTCGGCCTCGCGCGGGCCCATGACCTGCGTTTTGTCGGCCAGCCTGCGCAGCGCCGCGGAGTGCAGCACGCGAGCCCGGTCGCGCGCGAATTCGGTTCGGTGACCGGCCTCGAACTCACTGCGCGGCGGCCCGAGCCCCGCGGTCTTGGCGCCCTCGACGACGAGGCGTTCGGTGTCGTGATCGGTGTACCGGGCGCTCACCGGGCCTCACTGTCCCGCCGTGTAGGTGAAGTCCGCCGAGAAGTGGGTGAGCTGGTACCACAGCAAGGCGCCGGTCTCCCGGGCGATGCCGTGCGCCTGCGATTCGCGGGTGTAGACGGCGGGGCCGGTTCTGGTGGGGGCGGTCCACGCCGCCAGCCCTTCGTCGCGGGCCATGGTGCGCGTGCGCAGCGAGTGCCACGGATCGCTGACCAGCACCGCCGACGACATGTCCCGCGCCCGCATCGCCGTCGCCACGGCTTCGATACTGCGTAAGGTGTCCGAACCGGTTTCGACGGCGAGGATCTTGTCGCCGGGCACCCCGCGCGCCTGCAGATAGTTCTTGCCCGAGGCGGCCTCGGTGAACAGATCGCCCTCCTGCTTGCCGCCCACCGTGATGACCCGCGGCGCGACACCGGCCCGGAACAGCTTGTACGCCTGGTCGAGTCGCGCTTCGAAGACCGAGGACGGCGTCCCGGAGTACTGCGCGGCGCCGAGCACGACGATCGCGTCGGCCTTCGAGTAGTCATCGATGCGCGCGACCTGCCACACGCGGAAGGCGGTCCCGCCGACCAGCACCGCGCCCATCACCACCGAACCGACGACCAGCCGCCGCGTCCAGCGCAGCAACCCGGCGCCGAAGCCGCGTGGCCGGGCGGGGTCGGGAGCCGGGAGAGCCCGGGTGCGCATCGTTGGCAAATCCACACCCCAAGTCTGCCAGTAGCGGCGCCGCGCCTCGTCCGGTAACCGCCAGGGGGCTACCAGCCCCGCTCCTGCCAGGCCGGAAGGTCGGCGCGCTCGGCGCCGAGGGTGGTGTCGTCGCCGTGGCCGGGGTAGACGACGGCGTCGTCCGGGTAGCGATCGAAGAGTTTGGCCGAGACGTCGCCGAACA
This sequence comes from Nocardia sp. NPDC004573, assembly GCF_053602135.1. Lineage (NCBI taxonomy): Bacteria > Bacillati > Actinomycetota > Actinomycetes > Mycobacteriales > Nocardiaceae > Nocardia > Nocardia sp. NPDC004573. The sequence continues at coordinate 12,055 of NZ_JBSGDA010000043.1, read as the reverse complement.
GCGAGGCGAAGTCCTCCGGGGAGGTGGTGCGGCCGACACCGCCGGGAAACAGCGAGTCGCCGGTGAACAGATGGGTGCGGCCTGCTCCGTCGGTGAGCGCGAGGGCGATCGAACCCGGCGTGTGGCCGCGCAGGTGGATGACCTCGAAGACCAGCTCACCGACGGTGACGGGGTCGCCATCGGCGAGCAACCGGTCGGGGCGCACCGGAAGCGGGTCGGCGTCGAGCGGGTGGGCCGCGGTGGGGGCGCCGGTGGCGGCGGCGGTCTCCGGCAGGGCCATCCAGTGGTCGCGGTGCTGATGGGTGGTGACGATCAGCTGAACCTGCCCGGGCGTCTCCTGCTCGACGAGTTCCGCGATGCGCGGCGCCTCGTTGGCGGCGTCGATGAGCAGCGCGGCGCCGGTGGCGGTGCATTGCACCAGGTAACAGTTGTTGTCCATGCCGCCGACCGACATCTTGACGATGCGGGCGCCGGGGACATCGCGCTGTTGCGGGTTGGAACCCGGTGCCACGTGGCCGCTGTACGGGCGATCGATGGTGATCACGGAGACGATGCTAGCGAGCTAGATTCGTGCCATGTCACTGCCGCAGCGGATCGGCCTGGCTCGCCTGCTCGTGATCAGCGTCCTGCTGGCCGCGTTCGCCCTGGCCGGGGCTCCGACAGCCGGAGCGGAACCACCCCTTCGGATGAACACCTATGTGGAGGACACGGCCGGCGCGCTCGACGAGAATCAGCGCGATCGAGTGCAAGATGCGGTGAACCGGCTCTACGCCGACCAGCGGATCCGGCTGTGGGTGGTGTACGTGGGCGACTTCGACGGACTCACTCCGCAGGACTGGTCCGCGCGCACCGCGTCGATGTCCGGCTTCGGCGAACGGGACCTGCTGCTCGCGGTGGCCACCGATGACCGCGCGTACTGGCTGGAGGGCGAATTGCCCGGCGGCGTCAGTGATTCCGAACTCGACGACATCGTGCTCGGGAAGGTCGAACCGGCCCTGCGCGACGGACGGTGGGCCGACGCGGGGGTCGCCACGGCCGACGGGCTGGACGCGGCGCTGCGTGGCGGTGGGGTGAACGTGCGCGCGCTGCTCGTGATCGCTCTGCTGGTCGTCCTGGTGGCGGGCGGCCTCGTCTGGTACGCGCGCAGACGGCGGCGCGGTCGGAGCGAGGCGGAGCTGGCGGCGGCGCGGCAACTCGATCCGGAGAACGCCGAGGCGCTGTCCGCGGTGCCGTTGGAGACGCTGCACACGCGCTCCCGGGAAATGCTGGTGGAGATCGACAACGCGATCCGCACCAGCGGCGAGGAACTCGACCTGGCCACCGGCGAGTTCGGCACCGCCGCCACCGCACCCTTCCGTACCGCCCTCGACCAGGCGAGGGCCGCCGCCGCGGAGGCGTTCGCCATCCGGCAGCGCCTCGACGACGCCATCCCGGAGACGACCGACGAACAGCGCTCCCTGCTGGTCCATTTGATCGGCACCGTCGGACGCGCCGACCGCGCCCTGGACGCACAGGTCACCGAGTTCGACGCCATGCGCGATCTGCTGCTCGACGCCGCGAACCGGCTGGACGCGCTCACCAGGGACGTCGTCGACGCCACCGCCCGGATTCCCGATTCGGACGCCGAGCTGAGCCGGCTCGCCGCCACCCATCCCGCGAGCGTTCTGGCGCCCATCCAGGACAACGTGCGGATGGCGCGGGAGCGCATCGCTTTCGCGGAGCAGAGCATCGACGCGGGACGGTCCGCGCTCGCCGAGCCGGTGGGCGAGCAGGGCGGCGCGGTCGCCGCGATTCGCTCCGCCGAGGCCGCGATCGGGCAGGCGCGCGCCTTGCTCGACGCGGTGGACAACGCCGCGGCTGCGATCCAGCAGGCGCGCGACAGCCTCCCGGGTGTGCTGGACGAGCTGCGCCGCGACCTCGCCGCCGCCGCCGAGCTCTCCGGCTACGGCGGCCCGGAGCTGGCGTACGCCCGCACCGCGGCGCAGGCCGCGCTGGCGAAGGCGACATCCACGGCGGACGCCGATCCGCTGAGCGCCTTCCACGACGCGGTCACCGCCGACGCCGATCTCGACCGCGCCATCGCGGCCGCCACCGACCGCAAACTCGCCGCCGAGGACCTGCGACGCAGGCTCGATCGGGCTCTCACCGACGCGCGCGCCCGGATCGGCGCGGCCGCCGACTACGTCACCACGCGGCGGGGCGGCATCGACGCCGAAGCGCGCACTCGCCTGTCGGAGGCACAGCGCAATCTCGACGAGGCGCAGCGGCTGAGCGCGAGCGACCCCGCCGACGCACTGCGGCGCGCGCAGACGGCAGCGGATCTGGCCGGGCGCGCGCTGCAGGCGGCGCAGGCGAGCGTCCGGGCCTGGGAGGCGTCGCGGGCTCCGTCGGCGGGCGCGCAGACGGGAGCGGTGCTCGGCGGCATCCTGCTCGAAGGGCTTCTGCGCGGCGCGGCGAGCGGCGCCCGGCACTCGGGCGGCGGCTGGAGCCCCGGTTCGTACGGTGGTTCGTCCGGCTCCCGGCGGATCGGTCGCGGGGGACGATTCTGACGACGGCTCGACCCGTCCACCAAGCGTTCCGGATCAGCGACCGCCCGCCGCCGACAACGCGGTCAGCTCGGCCCGCACCGCCTCGAGCAGGCCGTCGGTGTGCGCGCCACCGCCGAGCACGCCGACCGCGAGTTCGTGGGCGAAGGTGTAGGCGAGAAACGTGACCGCGGCCGACGCGCCCGCGGAGGAGCGAGGATGCGCGGAGACGTAGACGATCTCGTAATCGGTGAGCTCGATATCGGGGGGCGTGCGGAACACCGGGACGACGCCGGTGTTCGTCACCGCGATATGCCCGGCCAGCGAATGAATCCTGCTCGCGCCGTAGTAATCCGGAAAGTGCAGGACGGACTGCTGCACGACGCCTTCGGACAAGTCGCGCGCCAAGCGGGCCGCGATCCGCTGTGCCAGTTCGAGCGGGTTGGCGGCCGGGTCCACCCGCGCCGCGAAGGAAGCGGACCCGGCCATGTTGGTGCCCGCCGTCGCGGCGACCGGCGGCTCCAGCCGGGTGCGCAGGTCCACCGGGTACAGGCAGCCCAACGATGTCGCGCCACCGACGGTCTCCCGCGCGTACGCGCGCAGCAGCGCGGCGGTGAGCAGGCCGTTCATCGTCACGCCGGTGTTGCGGGCGAGGTCGACGATCCGGGCGGTGGCTTCCCGGTTCAGCCGCACGCGCACCGGACGGGTGAGCGTGCTCGACGCGGGCCGCGCGCTGCCGGGCGGCACGTCGCGCGCCTGCGGCGGAAGCGGTTGCGTCACGTCCTCGAATCCGGATGTCGCGCTCCTGGTGATGCCGCGTTCCGCGACATACCACTCCAGCGATTGCGGAATATCATGTGCCACAAGGTTTACCGGCTGTCGTTCGACGATGCCGGTATAGCAGTCCCACAGTCGCGACAGCAGCTCGACGCAGAAGCCCGCGTCGGCGACGCTGTGGTGAGCGAACAACGTGACCCGCCATTCGTTCGCGCCCGAACCGACGACGTCCAGATAGGCCAGTTGCACCGCGGGATCCACGGCGGGAATGCCGATCACCGCCACGTCACCCTGGCACACCGAAACCGGAGTCCATGCCGTCTCGTCCGCGGCCAGGAGATATCCCTGTCCCGCAACGTCTTCGGCGATTCGGCATCCGATCACCGGATACGCTCGCCGTAACGCCGCGAAGGCCTCCCGCAGCGCCGTCACCTCCAGCGCTCCCCGTACCGACACCGACCGGCCCGTGTAGGTGCCGTGCCGCACGAACCGCTGCTCCGACGGCGCGAGCGCACGAATCGGAGCGTCCTCATCCCTCAACACACCGCAAGGGTGCGGCACCACCGGCACAGGTGCAAACCGACCGGGCGGACGGATGCGGAAGACTGCGGGTATGAGTCTCGCGGCGCACTTGGAGAAGATCGGCCTGCCCTCGGTGGAGGCCCAGCTCGCCCATCCCACCGTGGTGGGTATCGCGGCGGGCACCCTGCCCGAACCGGTCTTCCGATCCTGGTTGGAGCAGGATTACCTGTTCCTGCTCGACTACGTCCGGGTATTCGCGCGCCTCGCCTGGCAGGCTCCGGCCGCCCATCTCGGCGACCTCGTCGACCTCGCGCACGCCACCTATCACGAGGAACTGTCGCTGCACCGCTCGCTGGCCGCCGAGTTCGGCGCCGATCTCGACGGCGCCGTGAAAGGCGGTCCGTGCGCGGCGTATACGGCGTTTCTGCTGGATTCCGCCGCGTCCTACGGCGAAGGGCTCGCCGCCTTGTATCCGTGCATGTGGGGGTACGCCACGCTCGGCGCGCGGCTGGCGCAGCGGCCGCCCGCCGAACCGCGCTACCGCCGCTGGGTCGACACCTACGCCGATCCCGGCTTCGCCGTCTTGGCCCGCCGCTGCGCGCAGATGCTCGACGAGTCCGGCGCGGACCCGGCACGCGCGGAAGCGCTGTTCCGCGAGGGTTTGGGCCACGAGCTGGCGTTCTGGGAGGTTCCGCTCTGACGCTCACGGCCGGGTGACCTACGCTCACATCGTGAGTCAGGATCACGTGCGGGCGTCCGACGCCGATCGGGAGAAGATCATCGACCGGCTGCGCCTCGCGATGAACGAAGGCAGGCTGTCGCTGGCCGAATTCGACGACCGGCTGCAACAGGTGTACGCCGCCAAGACCTATGGCGAGCTGACGCCGTTGCTGTCCGACCTTCCCGCACAACGGGATCGGCAGTCGACGGACGCAAAAGGCATCCCGCAGTGGATCATGATCATGTGGACGCCGTGGGTCTTTGTCAACGTGCTGTGCGTGGCGATCTATCTGGCCACCGGCGCGGGCTACTTCTGGCCGTTCTGGGTCGCGGTGCCGTGGGGTGCGGCGCTGCTGATCCCGACCACGATCGGCATCATCACCCGTAAGAAGAGCGGCTGATCGACAGCGCCCCGTGGCCGATGCACGACCACGGGGCGTCGCCGGGGGAACTCAGGCGCCGATCAGGTGCTGGGCCAGGTAGCCCTCCACCTTGTCCAGCGCGATGCGCTCCTGGGTCATCGTGTCGCGCTCGCGGATCGTCACCGCATGGTCTTCGAGCGTCTCGAAATCGACGGTGATGCAGAACGGCGTGCCGATCTCGTCCTGGCGGCGGTAGCGGCGGCCGATCGCGCCCGCGTCGTCGAACTCGACGTTCCAGTTCTTGCGCAGCTGTGCGGCCAGATCTTTCGCCTTCGGCGTGAGATCGGCGTTGCGCGAGAGCGGCAGCACCGCCGCCTTCACCGGCGCGAGACGGCGATCCAGGCGCAGCACCGTGCGGGTGTCCACGCCGCCCTTGGCGTTGGGCGCTTCATCCTCGGCGTACGCGTCGACCAGGAAGGCCATCAGCGAGCGGGTGAGGCCCGCCGCGGGCTCGATCACGTACGGGATGTAGCGCTCGTTGGTGTTCTGGTCGAAGAAGCTCAGTTCGGTACCGGAGTGCTCGGAGTGCGTCTTCAGGTCGAAGTCGGTGCGGTTGGCGATGCCCTCCAGCTCACCCCACTCGTTGCCCTGGAAACCGAAGCGGTACTCGATGTCGGTGGTGCCCGCGGAGTAGTGCGAGAGCTTGTCCTTCGGGTGCACGAACAGCCGCAGGTTGTCCGCGGCGATGCCGAGATCGGTGTACCAGGAGAACCGCGTCTCGATCCAATACTTGTACCACTCCTCGTCCTCGCCCGGCTTGACGAAGTACTCCATCTCCATCTGCTCGAACTCGCGGGTGCGGAAGATGAAGTTGCCGGGGGTGATCTCGTTGCGGAAGCTCTTGCCGATCTGCGCGATGCCGAAGGGCGGCTTCTTCCGCGCGGTCGTCATCACGTTGGCGAAGTTGACGAAGATGCCCTGGGCGGTCTCCGGGCGCAGGTAGTGCAGGCCCTCCTCGGACTCGATCGGGCCGAGGTAGGTCTTGAGCATCATGTTGAAGTCGCGCGGCTCGGTCCAGCGGCCGACGGTGCCGCAGTTCGGGCACGCCACCAGCTCCATCGAGACCGTGTCCGGGTCATCGATCTTGTTCTTCAGCGCGTACGCCTCCTGCAGGTGGTCCTGCCGGAAGCGGTGATGGCAGTGCAGGCACTCGACCAGCGGGTCGTTGAACACACCGACGTGGCCGGAGGCGACCCAGACCTGGCGGGGCAGGATCACCGAGGAGTCCAGACCGACGACGTCCTCGCGGCTGGTGACCATGGCGCGCCACCACTGCTTCTTGATGTTCTCCTTGAACTCGACGCCCAGCGGCCCGTAGTCCCATGCCGACTTGGTGCCTCCGTAGATCTCACCGCACGGGTACACCAGACCCCGGCGCTTGGCGAGGTTGGCAACGGTGTCCACCTTCGACTTGGGTGCCACGCGAGAATTCTCCATCCACTGCGAGTCGGATTCTTGACTTGCCTCGACACGATAGTTTTGCGTCGACGCTGCGATGGTGCCCAGCCTATCGGCAGGCCCCGCATGGGTTTCAACCGCACGGTTCGGCGTGCCCGTTTGACATGCGCACCTGTGCATATGCAAACTGGTAATGCTTTCCATTAAGGAGTTGGTGACATGACCGCCGAGACCGCCGCGGCACCGCCGCACAACCCGTATCGGTCGCCCGGACCGGCGCCGGTACCCCCGCGAACCGTACTGGAGGACGCGGGTGAGTTGTTGCGGGCGCTGGCTGCGCCCGTCCGGATTGCTATCGTGCTGCAGTTGCGCGAGTCACCGCGGTGCGTGCACGAATTGGTCGACGCGCTCGGGGTCACGCAACCACTGGTCAGTCAGCATCTGCGTATCCTCAAGGCCGCCGGTGTCGTGCACGGTGAGCGTTCGGGTCGCGAGGTGCTCTACGAACTCGTCGACGACCACCTGGCGCACATCGTCGTCGACGCCGTCGCGCACGCCGAGGAAGGGTGATTCGTGCCAGACAACACGACCGTTCCGCATAAACCGGTCGGCATCCGCAGCACCAGGCAGCGCAGCGCCATCGCCGCGCTGCTCGGTGACATCGACGAGTTCCGCTCCGCCCAGGACCTACACGACGAACTGCGCAAGCGCGGCGAGGGCATCGGCCTGACCACCGTCTACCGGACGCTGCAGTCGCTGGCCGACGCGGGCATGGTCGACGTGCTGCGCACCGACTCCGGCGAGTCGGTCTACCGCCAGTGCTCCACCGGCCACCACCATCACCTGGTGTGCCGGCATTGCGGCCGCACCGTGGAGGTGGAGGGTCCCACGGTGGAGTCCTGGGCCGAGGCGATCGCGAGCGAGCACGGCTTCACCGAGATCAGCCACACCCTCGAGGTGTTCGGCACCTGCACGACATGCGGGACGGCACGCCGACGCGACGTCTGATCGGCTCGATTGCCGGCGTGCGGGCTGCGCGAAAGGGCCGTCGTCGTCCGACAACAGCCCTTCGCAGATGATTCGATCAGCCGACCGGGACCGCACTCGGAGCCGGCGCCCGCGTCTCGGCCGGACGGCCGCGCAGCGCGGCCACACCGAGCAGCGCGAGCGCGACCGCGGCCCAGACCAGCAGCACCACCAGCGGTCCGGTCGCCGCGGCGCCGTCGAAGAAGGCGATCGAACGCAGCAGCGACGCGGCCGCACCGGGGGGCAGCAACTGCCCGATGGCGCCCCACGGCTGCGGCAGCAGCTCGGGTGCGGACGTCGCCGCCGAGAACGGGTTGCCGATCAGCAGCATGGTGAGCGCGGCGATGCCGATACCGGCCCGCCCGAGCACGGCGGCGAGCCCGACGACCGCGCCCGCCACCGCGAACGACACCAGCCCGGCGACCGCCGCGAGCGCCGGGTACGACCCGGGCACCACCGACATCCAGCCCTGGATGATCGCCATGCCGAGCAGCCCGCCGGTGACGCCGAAGGTCGTCAGTCCGATCAGTCGCCCTCCGATCGCCGGGATCAGCAGTGCCAGGAGCACACCGGCCGCGATGGCGGACATCACCAGCGGCAGCACCATCGCGCCGAACGCGGTGCCACGGGGGTCATCCGAGTCGGCGGCCACCACGTCCTCGACGCGAGCGGCGGGCGCACCGGAGAGCTGCTGACCGATCTGGGTGAGTTGCTGGGCGACAGCGGGACTCGCGCCGGAGGCGACCAGTACGCGCGGCGGCCCGTCGCCGGTGACGATCGCGCCGTACACCTCCCGGTCCTGGATCGCCGCGCGGGCGGCGGCCTCGTCCGCGGGCGTGGTGATCTCGAAGGCGCCGGGGCTGTACTCGGCGAGCTTGCCGGTGACCATCGCGGCCTGCGGGCCGGTGACGGCCAGCGGCAGGTCACGAGGCGCGATGTTCGCGGCGGGCCAGGCGAACGCGATCAGCATCAGCGCCTGGAGCAGGGCGGCGCCGAGACCGAGAGCGAACGCCCGCGACGTGGTGGTCATGGCCATCTCCTAAAAATCGAATGCTCGTTCTTTTAGTTGCGCATACCGTCGCACCGGAGCGGGGAAGTTGTCAAGAACGAATATTCGTTTTACTTTGGGCGCATGCCCCGAGTCAGCGAAGAACACCTCGAACGCCGCAGACAGCAAATTCTGGACGCCGCGCGGCGCTGCTTCGCCCGCACGGGGTTCCACGAGACCTCCATGCAGGACGTGTTCGCGGAATCCGGTCTCTCCGCCGGTGCGGTCTACCGCTACTTCAAGAGCAAGGACGAACTGATCACGGCACTCGCCACGGAGACAACGGTGTCGCTGCGCGTCGCCATGGACCAGGCGATCGGCCGCGATCCGCTGCCCACGCCCGCCGAACTGATCGCCATGATCGCCGAGGAGGTGGTGCGGCGCAGCGGGCCCGACGGCCCGGTGCGGCTGGCGCCGCAAGCCTGGGCGCTGGCCTTGGTGCATCCCCAGGCCGCGGTGATGGTCCGCGAGACGATGATCGCGATGCGCGCGCTCTGGGTGATCTACGCCGAACGCATGCGCGACAAAGGCTGGCTACCCGAAGACGCCGACATCGATGCCGTGGCCAAGGCGATCATCGGACTGCTGCCGGGATTCATCCTCCAGCACCTCATCCTCGACGATCTCGACCCGGAGACACTGGCGCGCGGCGTGCGCACCCTCCTGCCCTACGGCGAGCCCGACCGTCAGGCCATGGGCTGACCCGGGCACACCTCTACGGTTACCCCACGTAATTGTGCCGGTGATCGTCACCCTCAGGGCAGCAGGCCCTGCCTGGCCCGGCTCGCGTTGGACAGCACGAGCAACAGCATGGTGGTGAGGGCCTGGTCGTCGAGGCCCGCGGCGGGGAAGGTGTAGCGCAGGATGACATCGGCGAGCCCACCGCGGGCGATCACCGTGAGCGAACCGAATTGCAGCGAGTTGTTGCGTTCGGCGACGCGCTTGTGCAGCTGCGCCTTCAACGGCCGGTCCCAGGCCAGCACACAGGTGAGGCTCAGCACGTCCAGACCGGGCGCCAGGTTCACCGCGCGCAGCGAGGACAGCGCGCCCTCGTACTCGAAGCCCAGCGACCCGTCGGCGTCGACGCGCACCTCGATGCCGTAGCTCGACAGGCATGCCCCGGCCCGCGCCTGGAGTTCCTGCTCCGGAGTCACCGCTGCGTCCATGTTCCTGCCGCCGTTCACTTGGTGCCGCCGAAACGGCGGTCCCGCGAAGCGTACTGGAGGCAGGCCTCCCACAGGTTGCGCCGATCGAAGTCGGGGAAAAGCGTGTCCTGATAGACGAATTCGGCGTAGGCGGACTGCCAGAGGAGGAAGTTCGAGCTGCGGAACTCGCCCGAAGGGCGCAGGAACAGGTCCACGTCCGGCATGTCGGGCTCGTCGAGGTATTTCGCCACCGTCGCCTCGGTGACCTTCTCCGGATCGATCTCGCCCGCCGCCACCCGGCGCGCGATCTCCCGTGCCGCATCGGCGATCTCGGCGCGACCCCCGTAGTTGACGCACATGGTCAGCGTCATCACGGTGTTGTCCTTGGTGAGTTCCTCGGCGATCTCCAATTCCTTGATCACGCTGCGCCACAAGCGCGGCCGCCGCCCGGCCCAGCGCACCCGGACGCCCATCTCGTGCATCTCGTCCCGGCGCCTGCGGATCACGTCGCGGTTGAAGCCCATGAGGAAGCGCACCTCCTCGGGGCTGCGCCGCCAGTTCTCGGTGGAGAACGCGTAGGCCGACAGCCACTTCACGCCGATCTCGATACAGCCCTCGACGGTATCCATCAGCACCGCCTCGCCGCGCTCGTGCCCGGCGGTGCGCGGCAAGCCGCGCTCCTGGGCCCAGCGCCCGTTGCCGTCCATGACGAGCGCGACATGGTTGGGCACCAGTTCCGGCGGCAGCTGCGGCGGCCGAGCTCCCGACGGATGCGGCGCGGGCGGGCGGACGCCCACGCGCTCGGGCGCGGTCGCGGTGGCGGAGTCTCGGCGGAGGATCACGGCATCTATCCTGCCTGATCGCTTCCCTCGGCCTACCGCCGTGTTCCTTCCTGGTGAATTCCACGGTTCCCACCGGCGCCGGTGACTTATTCTTTTCCCTATCGTGATACTGGGGAGGGGTTTCTCGGACGTGACCGATTTACCAGGCACCGCGACTGCCGCGGGTTTCCGGGCCACTCGTGAACTACTCGGACTTCCGGTGCCGTGGTGCGCGCGGTTCTTCGCGGTCGCGGAGCGCACCGTCGAGCGGTGGGAGAAGGGGGCCTTCCAGATCCCCGACACCGTGGCCCGCGAACTCGCCGCCATCGCGGACGAGACCGAACAGGTGGTCGAGGCCATGGTCGACGCCATCGACGCCGGGGAGATCTCGCCCCGCCTGCACACCTACCGGACCAACGACGACTACTGCAAGCACGAGCCGGACACCCGCTATCCGGCCACCTGGCACCGTGCCGTGTGCGCCCGAGTCATGAACGAGTTGCCCCAGGTAGAGCTTCAATTCGTGGAGTAGGCGGCGGCCCGGCCTGCGGCTGCCGCCCCTTCGCCCGTCCCGGCGCCGACTCCGCACGGACCTCGCCCGGCCATATCCCCTCCGGCGGCTGCCCCGCCTGCGCCCGTCCCGGCGCTGACCGCGCAGGGAAATCGCCCGGTCGCGTCCCTACCTGCGCCCATCCCGGCGCGGCCTGCGTACGATCCTCGTCCGGGCGCGTCCCTTCCTGCGGCCGCGGTGCTCGAGTCCCACTCGGCGCGACCGTGCGTCCGGCCGTGTCCTTGGATCGCTCGACCAACGGCAGGGTGCGCAGCTGACGTTCCAGATGCCACTGCAGGTGCGCCGCGACCAGCCCGCTGGCCTGCCTGCGCACCGCCTCGGGCGTCGCCTCGACCTGGTCCCACTCCCCGCGCAACAACGCGACCAGCAGGTCGAGCACCCCGGGGGCCGGCGTCGCCGCACCCGGCGGACGGCAATGCACACACACCGCGCCGCCGGCCGCGACATGGAACGCCCGGTGCGGACCCGGTGTCGCGCACTTGGCGCACTCGTCCAACGCGGGGGCCCAGCCCGCGAAACCCATGGCGCGCAACAAGAACGCGTCCAGGATCAGTTCGTGCGGCCGCTGTTTGGCCGCGATGGCGCGCAGGGCGCTCGCGGTGAGCGCGTGCAGCCGAGGCGCGGGCGCGCGCTCCTCACCGGCCAGCCGTTCGGCGGTCTCCAGAACGGCGCACGCGGTGGTGTAGCGCCCGTAGTCGTCGATGATGTCGGCGGCGAACGCCTCCATCGTGTGCACCTGCGTGACGGTGTCCAACGTGCGCCCGGGATGCAACTGCACGTCGATGTAGGAGAACGGCTCCAACCGGGCGCCGAACCTCGACTTGGTCCGCCGCACCCCCTTGGCGACCGCGCGAACCAGTCCGTGCTGTCGCGTGAGCAGCGTGACGATGCGGTCCGCCTCGCCCAGCTTGTGCTGGCGCACCACAACCGCCTCGTCCCGATACAAACGCACGTGCCGAGTCTAATGCTGTGTTCGATTCTCCCGCGCCTTCGGCGCTGGGTGTTCGCGGCCCCTTTGTGGCTCGCGTTTGCGCGACCGCCGCTTGCTCCTTCGTCGCGTACGCGGCGGCCGCGCAAACG
>NZ_JBSGDA010000042.1:0-32544 GCF_053602135.1 Nocardia sp. NPDC004573 | reverse complement strand
ACCGGGCACTTCCACATGGTGTACGACCCGTTCGTGCAGGAGTTGCTGCTGACTGTGCTGGAGCCGAGCAGTCCGGCGCCGGTGTGCCGACCGGTTCCGCTCGGGACCGGCATTCCCGAAGTCATCATCGCGGGCAATTCCTGAGCCAGAGACCGCTCGGTTTGCGGGCTGCGGCGTTGCCTGGCTGGGTGGTGATCGAACTCGCGTTCGGTACCTCTGAACCGCCTGACCGGCCACGAGTGCCGATGCCAGCCACCATGATGACCACTCACCCTCGACGCCTCGGACGGATTGACACCAGGTAAGACAAACCACGCCACTCCCAACCACCGTCGACGACGATGGCGTCACCCCTCTCACGCCGATTCGCCTGGAGGGCTAGGGCTCGGTACTGTGCGAGGGCACGCTAGCGAATGCTCACGACGTTCGCACAACTTCGATGATCGAAGTCAACCCGTGCCAGCCGGACTCGGTGCACAGAGTCCGCGCTGCTTCGTCACTTCGATGAGATGCCACTCGGTGGCATCGCCCTCGAACCCTGCTGATGCAGTTGGATAATGCTGGAATCCGAAGCCCGGAAATTCCGATCATGACCGGATCGAACCCATTTGCCGCTCTTCCCTCCGTGCTTCTCGACCAGCCGAATCCTGTCCAGTGCGACGAGCGGGTCGACAGGTTTCAGCATGTAATTCAGATTCAGCCCAGTCACTGTCACAGCGGTTAGCGCCTCCATCTCCACTCCAGTAGGCCCGTGGGTCTTCGCGGTAGCTTCGATCAAAACCGTATTCCCGCAGAACTTGAACCCCACCGTCACCGCGGACAGGTGCAACGGATGACAGAGTGGGATCAGCTCTGACGTGCGCTTCGCGCCCATTATGCCCGAAAGGCGGGCGGCCGCCAACACATCCGCTGCCCACTGGGCTCCGGCGCTGAGCAGCGCGACAGCTTCGAGCGTTGTCTGCACCTCACCTGCCGCTACCGCGATACGCTCTGTGTCTTTCTTTGCGCTCACATCGACCATGCGGGCGCGACCTTCTCCGTCGACGTGGGATAACTCGCTCATACCCGCAAGATTCGCACCACCGATGGGTGATGCGCTTGTGATGTTCTTCCCATTCTTGGCTACCTTGTATTCGATCGGTGCAACCGCTCCCGATGACAGAGCCGTGGTCGTCCGATGACAATCGGAACTGTCATGGCGGTGAGTGACAAAGCTTCCGGGGTGAACGGTGGGCCTTTCGGTGAACGAGCTACGATATGCGGAGACCATAGGCGTTTGCCCCATAGCCACCGGGCTGGACGCATGGGACCGTATGCGCTGTGGTGAAATCCATTCTCACACCGACTTCAGGTAGGAAATCGCTTCATGGGTCGGCGCCATCTTCATGTGTGGAAAGCGCCTGCGCTCTGAAGGGTAGTCGAATGCGCCGCGGCCGCCGCGCTAGGCACAAGAGGACGGCGATTCCTCTGAGTTGCGACAAGAAGCAGCACAACGCAGGGTGGGATACAACACCGTTCTCGTCGGCGGGCAGTCCTTTTCCCGACGGCATCTGTACCGAAACCATCTCGCAGAAAGGCGATGTGCGATGAGCAGCATCTACGATCAGATCGGCGGTGCCGAGGCGCTGGAAGGCGTCGTTGCCGACTTCTATGTCCGCGTCCTTGCGGACGACGATCTAGCGGAATTCTTCTCCGGCACGAATATTCCACGACTCATCGGTCGTCAAGTGGAATTCTTCGCCGCAGCACTCGGAGGACCCGATCCATACACTGGGGTGTCGCTTCGTAAAGTTCACCAGGGTCGTGGGATAACAATGCATCATTTCGGGCTCGTGGCCACTCACTTGACCGAAGCACTGACGGCGGCGGGTGTGGGGCACGACATCGTGGAGCAAATCATCGGTGTCGTCGGAACACTTGCGCCGGACATCGTGAGCGGCTCGGCGCCCTGATCCTGAGGCAGACAACGATTACGCAGGAGACCGTGAAGTACGAGCACGGCCACATGAGGATTGGATGAGATCTGTCGCCCGTAACGCTCTTCCGAGTTCTACCCGTCGATGCGTGATCGACGCGGCGGCGGTACTCTTCATCGACAACGGCCTGCACAAAACCACGATCGACATGGTCGCGACTCATGCTGGATGCCCTCGAGAGATCGTTCAACAGCTTTACCCCAGCAAGCGTTCCCTCGTGGAGGATGTCATCGAGGTCTTATGCCGCAGCGCGATCGTTCGGATCCAGCACCATCGATCGCGCGATGTCGGTCACCTTGCCGCGGTGCTCACGAGATGGACCTATTTTGCTGTATCGCGACCCGGATTCTTGAATCTGTACAACGAGATCGTAGCCATCGACCGTCCGTGCGTGGACGGCGCCGGGCAGCATCGTGCGCGGTTGAGTAAGGCTTTGGCGCGAGTGCTCGCCAATTCCGCTGCGGGAGACTCATTGCGGACGAAGGCGAAAGCAGACTTCTTATTTACGGTCATCATCGGCATTGCTACGCAGCACATCTACGGCAACCCCATGAATGCGCACGAGATCCGCCGTCACATCGAACTCGTGTTGTGTGAAGTGGTGCCCGAATGACCGCCTGTCACCCGCCGGCGAATGGAGGCAGGACATCTACCCGACTGGTGAGGGTCGTGCTCAGATCGCGGGTCATCTCATCGCCGACTACGTAGGCGCAGACCGACAACATCTTGTCCAGCTTGTCGCCATAGCATTTGCGAAGCTGATGCCGGAGATCGGCCAATGTGGCCTGGGCAGGGAACTCGAGTATTTCGCTTTCCTTGCCGACAGCCTGGGCGATTGCGGCAAAATAATGGATCTCAACCACCGATTGCTCCCATCGTGCGTTGTGGTGGAACGAAATCCTTTGAGTCGATTCGGTGTCCAGCCCATTTGTTCCACATGGCGCCCCGCCAGAGCGTGGCGATCTCGGAGTCGGCAGCACCGGACCGCAGTAGTCGCCGTAGATCGAATTCCTGGTCGCTGAACAAGCAGGATCGCACTCTTCCCTCGGCGGTGATCCGGGTGCGGTCACAGCTTCCACAGAAGTTCCGAGTGACTGTGGCGATGATCCCGACCGTTGCGGGCCCACCGTCGACATGCCATAGCTCCGCGGGTGACGCAGCATCCGGCCGGCCGGCCGGAGTCAGTGCGAAGCGGCCGCTCAGCGTATCGAGCAGTTCTGCCGCGGACACCATGTTCCTGCGTGCCCATTCCCGGTCGGCGTCCAGCGGCATCTCCTCGATGAAGCGAAGCTCGCATTGTTCATCCAGGCACCACTGGAGTAGGTCCGCGGCTCCATCGAGTGTGGGGCGCATAAGGACCGCGTTCACTTTGATGGGGGCCAGGCCGGCGTCACGCGCGGCCAGAATGCCTGCCAGTGTGGATTCCAGCCGGTCCCGGCGCGTCAGCTTTGCGAAAGCTGCGCGATCGATTGTGTCGAGCGAGACGTTGACACGAGCCAGCCCGGCCTCGGCAAGACCGCGAGCGCGATGCCGCAATCCGACTCCGTTCGTTGTCATGGCCAACGGTGTGCAGGGAACTGCGGTGTGGCAGCCGGCGATTATCTCCTCTAGGTCTCGCCGCATCAAGGGCTCACCGCCGGTGAAGCGGACTTCCCGAATGCCGAGTTCCCGCACGGCGAGCCCGACCAGTCGAACTATTTCGTCGATCGTCAACAGCTCGTTCCTTGGTATCGGCGGAAGGCCTTCTTCGGGCATGCAATAGGTGCAGCGCAGCGAGCATTTCTCGGTGATGGAAATGCGCAAGTCCCGCGCTATTCGGCGAAATTGATCGACAAGATCTGGTGTGTCAGGCCGCCCGTCGATTGAAGGCTGACCAGCTCGTGTAGCGGGTAACCCCAGCTCAACCGGACGCATATTGCAATTATCTGCGCGAGGCGTGGGTCCGCAATCGCCAGCACTTCCCATTGTTGGGAACTTGGTGTTTCTGTTCACGCCTGGCGCGCCTGGTCCAATATTATTGAGCCTGCAATCTATGTCCGGGAAAGTACCCAGCATTGGGAACTATTTGGAGGGGGCCCCGAAATGATCGACGTACACTGGCCGGCATGGCCGAGTTGCCTCATCCCGAAGGTCGTATCCGAATGGCCGACCTAACCACGGAACGCGTCGATGCTCGTACTGCGGCCGCGGGCGGCCGACTGCACACCACTGCGGAGGTGGTGTCCTTGGTCCGTGCGGAGAATATGCCGAAGGCGGACGTACTCAGCACCGCAAGAATCGCCGGAATTCTGGGCGCGAAGAAAGTGTCGAACCTGATTCCGCTGTGCCATCAGTTGTCTTTGACATCGGTCGAGGTCGAATTCGGCTTCTCCGATGCGTCCATCGCGATCCGGGCAACGGTGAAGAGCGCCGGGCCCACCGGCGTCGAGATGGAAGCTCTGACGGCGGTGGCGATCGCCGGCATGACGCTGCACGACATGGTGAAGGCGGTCGATCCGGGGGCGACGCTGGGAGATGTGCGGGTCATCGGGAAAGACGGCAGAAGTCTTGACACGCTCGGATGCAGACAAACCGTCGCCGAGCAGGATTGAAAAGGAACGAGGGTCGATGATGACCAAGTCGGGTGTTCAGCTTGCCCGGATCAGCGCCCATCCACTCGGCATCGACGATGCTGAATCGGCAGTCGCGGGACCCGAGTTCGGTGCCGTATCGGTCTTCATCGGAAAAGTGCGTGATCACGACCACGGGCACATGGTGTCGGCTCTCGAATATTCCGCGCATCCTGACGCGGAGCGGTTTCTGCGAAGGGTCTGTGCTGGTGTCGCGGCGTGTAGCGGGTTGCCCGTCGCCGCGACGCATCGCATCGGTGATCTAGTGATCGGTGACATCGCTATTGTTGTCGCGGTGGCCGCTCCGCACCGCGCCGAAGCATTCGCGACATGTGAACTGTTGGTGGACCGGATCAAGCGCGAGGTGCCGATCTGGAAGCGGCAGTTGTTCACCGACGGATTCTCCCAGTGGGTGAACGCAGGTGAATGAGGGCTCAGCGCGGGTTTTGCGAAACCCCGTGTGTGTGGCGTGCCTTCCACCAATTCTTTCGATCGTGCGGACCGACGATCGCAAAATCTACATGTAATCCGTTTATTTCACGCCTGGCATTGCGCGTGGCCACGACAGGATAAACGCCTTTCTCGGACCGGCAGACTATGGCGCTGTCACCGCTGTCTGCGCATGGGATGATCGTGGCCGCTGTCTGTGGGAGTAGAAGGCCGGAATCGGCTGTCGTGACGATGTTTCGGTAGCCGGAGACTGCCGCTGCATCCATGACGGCAAGGAAAGTCTCGTTCACGTAGGCGAAGCTGTCAGCCGGATGTCCATCCGAAGAGGCGCCTCCCTCCGAAATCCAAGGCTCTATGGTTTCCGCAGCGGAATCATCGAACACGATGCTCAGATACGCAGGGGAACCGGTCCGGGAAACTCGAGGCGCTGTGAGTGTCAGCCATACTTCATGTGCTCCAACTGGTATAGGGCTGAATATCGGCGTCTGACGGTAGAGTTGTTCGCCCCAAGTCGAAGCGTCCAAATCGCTGCCGAGCGAACTGGGACCGCCTATGGCGACACGCCCTGTCCGGATTCTCAAATTGCCGAGAGAATGTGGCTTCAGCTCCGTGTAGACGACCGAACCGTCAGGCTCTACGCCGATACATGGCGCAAGCCCGGTGTGCAATGCGTAAAATTCTGTGAGCTCGAACATAGAGTTACATTACTACGTCCTACGTTCCTAGGATCATCCCCATGCCTGGTAACTTGAAATGGTTGCCTGCTGATATTGCGTCCGCAGCGTTGCGGCGCGCGATACATCTGGCCCGGCGACGAGCATTCATACAGCCACTATGAACTCGGCTAAATCGGCCATAGCGTCACCGTCGAGCGGCTTCTGTGGCAGCCGAGGATCCCCGGCGTCGATCCCCAGCATTCGGAGGCCTGACTTCACGGTGGCAGGTTGCCCATGCTCCGCGATGGTCGCAAACAGCGGTATGAGACGGTAGAATAGATTCGCTGCGGCCGCCAAGCTCTCGATCTGCAAAAGTTTCCACAGAAGGACCGACAGTTCCGGAATCAGGCTGGATGCGGCCGTGCACCATCCAGTGGCTCCGGCATGATATGCATGCAATAGTTGCATATCGTTCCCAGTGAAAAGTGAAATTCCGCCCTGTATGAGTTCGTTGAATTGGTACATACGGCGGCGGCTGGAATTGGATTCCTTGATCATCGTGATGTTGTCGACGTCGGCGACCAGGTCGACAAGAAATCGCGGGGTCAGGTCCACGCCGGTCACCTTGGGCTCGTTGCCGACCATGACTGGGATGCTTGCGGTCTCCGCTATGGCGGTGAAATGCCGGAGGAGTTCCCCGTCGGTCAGGTGCCAGCAGGGCATTGGGGCGACCAAGATCGCGTCGACGCCGAGCCGCTCGGCGAAGCGTCTTCGACTGATGGCGCCCGCGGTGGTGACGTCGGAGACGTCCAGGATAACCGGAACCCGTCCCATGACATGCTCGACGCAGGTCGCTGCTGTCTGATACCACTCGGTTCGGTCGAGATACGGTCCCTCGCCGGGGAATCCGAGTAGTTCGATAGCATCGACGCCGCCGGTGATCGTCCTGTCGATCAAGGTACACATCAGGCTCGCGTCGACGGATGCGTCGGCAGTGAATGGAGTCACGACCTGCGCGACAATCCCCGAGACTATCTGAGGCGCAACAGTTTGGCTCAAGGGTTACGTCCTTTCGAACACGCCGTACCGGCACACCGCGATCTTCGGTCCATGTGGTCGGCTGCGAGTTGCGCACCGCTTGACCCGGTGCTTGCCGGGCCGACCGGCGCACCGCCGATCATTTGGTGAGCAGGACGAAGGTGGTGCAACGACCCGACCTTGCAGGAATTCTCGCGGCGGGGGTATGGGGGAAGTTCCTACGATCTGTCGCGGCGTCCGGTACTGGAAGCATTTCGGTAGTGGTCATCGGGGCCAGGACTCCGAGGGTTGTGAAAGATGGTCCGTGGCGGCCGACTGACTATCCCCAGCAGTGGAAATGGGCGATGCTTGGCGGACCGGCCGGTTCCGTTAGTGCTGTGCAACACAGATCCGTCAGGGGATCGTAGAAGGAGGCACTAGCCGCGTCATCCGAGGCCGCCCGCTAGGAGGTTTCGATGTTCGGCGAAGGCGCCCCAAGGCGAAGTGTCCGCGATGTCAGTGTGGTTGAGCCGCTGCTGTCGGGGGTGTCGGGCGGATGTCGTTCCGAATCCGTTGATGGCCGTGACGCCTCCGGCGCTCATCGAAATAAGCTGCCCTTCAGCGGCATCGGTGAAGCGAGCCGTGTCGGCTCGAATGAAGTCCTGCCGACTGCGGCCGATCTTGTGCATGCGATCCGCCGATCCGGCGGCATCGACCACCCGTTGGCGCGATGGGCCGGCGAGCTCGCCGAACTATATGTGCAGCCAGGTGGGGAGCTGGCGGATCGGCGAGATCGAGCCGAACAACGTCGATGGACCATTGTGCACGACATAGATGTTTGGACCGACCAGCACGTCTCGCAGCACCGCCATGGTGCCGCACTGCATACCGAAACTCTCGGATCGGTGGTCGCTCGAATTGCGGACGCGTGCGTACAGGCGGACGAATTGCTCGCTACAGTTCGGCCCGGCGATCCTACTGTGCACGTGGCATGGTGCCGTCTCGCCGAACTCGTCGATGCGTACACGGACTTGATCGAAGAGGTGCTGACCGGCCGTAGGAGACTGCCGGCGTTCGCCACCAGAGCATAAGCGCGAACTGGTGAAACCAGCGAGCTATCGCCTCAGGCATCCGTGTGGCAAGCGTTGTGCATCTTGGCTTCTCCAAGATCGACTGCCGCGGTCGCCCGGCCTGGTGGATTTTCGTTGCGGTGGTCTCGACGTCTTCGGTCGGTAGGAAGACCGCGATGGTAGGCATTTCCCCCATGCCGTTTCGACTGGAGCTGTAGGAGAGTCGTGAGTTACTACCGATCCTTCAGCGCAGAGTGATCTCTCGCAGCGTGTGCGCTCCGATGCATGATGCGTTATCGGGCGGCTCGCGACTATTTGCCGAGGCGACATCCGAACCGAAGTCGAACAGAGGCATGGATTCACAACGGAGGGATGCCGTGACTGGGAGTGGTCTTCATGCCGGCGGGACCGTGAGATCACGTGTCACTGAATTGCTCGTTGTTTCGAGCAGATGCATCGCGAAAGATTCGGCCTGGAAATTGAACTCCAGAGGTTGGACGGCGGCTAGGCACGCTGTTGGTTGGATCCGGACCCTGCCACCACCATCAACGCGATGTTCACCGTGCGCGGTGGTGTGCTGGCCACCTTGATGGACACGGCGACGGGCAGTGCTGTCTTCACGAACCGCGGTGACATCGTGGCCTACGCGGCGCCGAAATTGAACAGCCGCTTGGCGGTTGCCCAGCTGACTGGCGCTGCCAACGCTGTGCATGCACGCCGGATGGCGTACGCCACAGCGGAGGGGCGGATCACCGGGGCGGGCGGCAAGCTGATCGTGCACGGTTTGGACCACGATCCGGGCGCTGCAGCCGAAGCTGTGACGCGGATCGGTTGAAGTCCACCGGAGTCGGTCGAACGGCTGCATCAGGACCGCAAGGGTTACCGGTTATCGCAGCTTGTATTCGGCGTAATACAGGAGGGTGGATATGGATGACTGGTTCACCAAGTATCGGGTACGGATCGCGTAGGACGTGCCCGCGTAGGCCATGGCGATGCGATAGGTGTCTGCGACACCTTGGATGATGCAAGGTCTTTGAACCCGCGGCTGATTGGACCACAAATGGTCCGGAGCGTCCCTCGGCGGCGTGGCCTCGGTCCCGCTGCGGTATCGAGAATCTCCGTGCGCACAGAGGCAGTGTATCGGCGCATGCGACTCGGCGGCAGCTGAAGTGCTTCGGCCAGGAAACCGCTGACATGATCGGAATCGGGGTATCGCGAAGTGGTGTGTCAGTCGCTGCTCAGAGCAGCACAATGGGTCAAGTTCACCCACCGTGCTTCCCGCCCTTGGTCGCGGCGGACGTTGTGGCTGATCGCCTTCGTTTTCGCGCTCGTTGTGTTTCCAGGCCTCCTCGGTGTTGTCGCGACAGCGCAGAGCAACGCGACCAGCACGGGAAGCGGGTCAGGGATCGCTGCTCTGGGGTGGATGAACATAAGAGACTCGTCCGGGGTGCGACTGACCGATTACGTCTTCGTCACGAGCCACGGCAGCGTCTTGAACCCTCTGGAAACCGTTGTGTCGGCCGTAATCTATCTCGAGTTCATCGGCTACATGGTTCTCGTGACCTCGGCGATCTGGGTGATCGGCTTCGCGATCAGCTACAAATGGCTCGACCCGTTCGGTCGGGCGCTGGCGGGAGTTGCCGACTCGCTTACCGACCAGATAGCCACACCGCTCCTCATGACTGTTGCGGCGGGAATCGGTGCGGTCTTCGTAGCGTGGTTCGTAGTGCGCGGCTATGCCGCCAAGGCGTCCGTGCAAGTCGTGACCATGCTTGCCGTCGCGCTGCTTGGCCCGATCTTCTTGAGCGAGCCACTGGCGGACGTTCTGTCCTCGCACGGGCTTCTAGCCCATGGCCGCGAATTGGGAATCTCGGTAGCCGCCGGCCTGAACGGCCAGGCTGATCCGAATCCTGACCGACTGGTCGCGAGTTTGCAGGCCGGGCTGGCCGACAACTTCGCCCGCCGCCCGATACAGGTCTGGAACTTCGGCCACATGATCGACCAGTCACCTGGCTGTCGCGCCGCATGGACGGCAGGCATGCGAGCAGCAGACGACTCGCGAGTTCTGAACGGGCTCAGAATGTGCGGAGACTCCGCCGCATACGCGGAGGCGCTTCATCCGAGCATCGGTCAGATCGGATCCGGTCTGGTGCTCCTGGTGTGCGGCGCCATAGTGCTGGCCTTTGCGGTGTATCTCGGAATCAAGATAATCAAGGCGGCGCTGGATTCGATCTATCACGGATTCATGGCCATATTCGGCTTCGCTGCGGGAGGGTTCGTCTACGGCCCGACCCAGACTTTTCTGGTGCGAAATATCGTCGATGGATTCGTCGCAGCCGCGAGGATGACGGTCTACACGATTTTCCTGGGTGTCTACACACTTTTCCTCGAGAATTTGTTCGCGCAAGCAGGAGATCAGGTCATGGCGGTCATCGTCATTGCGGGGATCGTGGAGGCAATCGCAATCTCCCAGTTGAAACGCCTTGGCAACGGCCTGGATCGAGGAAACGAATGGATCGCCAACCGAGTCGCTCTTGCGATACAAGGGAGTGGAGGAACCGGCGGTACCTCGTCGGCTCTCGGCATGGGTGCGGACAGTCGGCCGACTTCTATGCCTTCGATGAAGGGACGCATCATCTCAGATGCCGCTGCACTCGCAACGCTGAATACCACTCCGGTGGCTAGTTGGGTTTTGGGCCGGAGGAATCCGCTCGAGCGGCATTCGAAAGTGCGACATCGAGCGGAGAAGGACGGTTGGGACCTTACCACCAGTCGAATCGGCGGCATGAAGGTCAGCGGGGCGGGAGGCTTGCAGAGCGGCCTCTTCGCCGATCGGGTGGTGCTCGCAAACGCCGCCCGAGAAGGAGTGCAGCGATCGATCGCAGGAGGACACGGAGGGTTGAACACCCATCGTGGAGCTGCGGCCGCAGTCGAGGAAGTTCTCGGGGTGGGAGGCAACCTGTCGCAAAGTTATCACGCGTTGATGGGGGCGGGATTTACGGATGAGCGGATCATTCATGGGGCCATTCAGGCGTCTGGACGGATCCTGCAGATGAAAGAAGACGAGCCCCTTACCGACAACAACCTCAACAAGGTAATCGCGGCATTCATCCTGGCCGATGCGGAAGGCACGCCGGCCGGCCGCGCCGCACTGGGAGAAATGGCGACAGCCTACCGCAGCGTCAACTCCGAGCGGGTGCATCTGCGCGGCGACGCAAGCGATCCCACCACACCGCTCGGTGTGGTCCACGACTACATGAAGAACCCGATCAGGGAGAAGCTGAAGAATCTACAGAAGGTAGCCGATGGCGAAATCGGAGAGAAGGAGGCGGGTTACAGCCGTGCAGAAGCGGCTCGCATGCTGCGATGGACCAGCGTCGCACAGGCCGACAGAGTCGTCGACTCTGTCGAAAAGTACCTCGTCAACACCGCTGATCCAAAACTTGGTCGCTCGGTCCGGAGTCATCTGAGTGCCGCACTCGACACCGACCGTTGGGCGTCGGGTGTGAGCAGAACGCCGACGAACAGTGTCGCGCCGCCCGCTTGATCGACAGTGTTCGCGGACGGCCTGTTCCGTCCGGCTACGATTTCGCAGTTGAACTATGCTTCCGTTCCGCGGCCTCCATGCGAACTCGGTCGATGAGAGGCTCAGGTACCCGTGTGACGATGGCGGTTCGTGTCGAGAGGGCGAGCTTGCCGAGGATAGAGTTCATGTGGGCAGCGATTGTCTTGACGGAGTTGCCACGGCGCACGGCTATCGCCGCGTTCGTCCATCCAGCCGCCGCCAGTATTGCAACATCACACTCGGTCACGGAAAGCTTCTCCCATCGTTGGCGGTTCTTCTCCGTGTCCTGCGGCACCGGCGGGTGTGTGGCGGGCTCCGGTTCTATTCGAAGCGTTCCGAGCGCGAGATGATGCACCTCATGTCGCTCGGGGCGAAGCGCGGCACCCTCACGTTCCGCCGCATTGAATCGCCGCTCACCGAGAACTTTCTTCACAACCAGGATCGCATGCTCGGTCTCGGCGTGGACAGGCCGCAATGCGTCGAAGTCCAGACCGAGATGAGCTCGCTGTACTTTCGCGCCGCCGACAAGAGTTGCCACGTGAACAGCGACTACGTCGATACGTCCGCGGTCGGCATTTCGTTCGGCAACGAGCTGCTCGACGAGCCGAGCCAACGCCCACAGCCGAACATGCACAGCCCACACCATGTCCAACTCGTCCGACCTGGACATCGCAAGCTGCAAGGCTTCTCGGCTCGCCGCGAGCCCCTCATTCAACCGGCCGTGCCGAGAGCAGGCGTTCGCCCAGGCGAACAGCGCAGATGTTCGCAGCCAACCCGATTTGCCTGCCACCACATCCAAATGGCGGCGAGTGATCGATAACGCCTGGTCCCCGTCCGCCAGAACACCAGCGGTGCTCGCTTCAACACGGTCGCAAATCAGTGCGCTGACACTGTCCCCGATAGCTTCGAACTTCTCCCGAGCACGGGCCAGCACCGCCAGCGAACGACGATCACCATGGAGGAGAGCCAGCTCGCTTCCCCACAACATGTCGACAGCGGGAGGAAGACCGAGATCCACCATCATCTTGTCGCGCCATCCCTCGCGCTCCTCAGGGCCGAGGGAAGCCTCGACGCATGTCGCAAGCATCCGTGCACCGTTGTCCGGTTGCCCCTGGCTCAAGCTCAGGAATCCGACTGACGCCATCGCCGCCAGCCGTAAGTCATCCGGACGTTCGCCAGGAACATAGGTAGCTCGTAGAGCATGCTCGGTCAAACGTTGGATCTCTCGTGGAGAGCCCCGGAGGAACGACACCCGCCGGCTGATCGGCGACAAAGTCATCATAAGGCCGTCGACCGCATGCTCCGGCGCGTCGAGACTCCGTTCGATGGCCAGAACCACATTGTCCCAATCCGCTCGGCACCAGGCGATCCAGCGATCTTCCTCGGGCGTGAAGCATGCTGAGACAGCTTGCAACAAAGTGTCCCGGTAGAACCGGCGATGGCGTTCGATTATTCGAGCCGATTCGTCCTCACCAGGTGTAGAGCGGTGGCTGAGTTGCTCTGCGGCGAACAAGCGAACACTTTGCAGCAACGAGTAGCGCGCTCCGGTCTCACCGACGCGAACGCTCACCAGGGAGCGATCGACTAAGCGATCAATCAGCTTCTCGATGTCCGATCGCCGCAGCTCGGCATCCACTCCGGCGATCGGCGCATCGGCACAGACGGCCGTGATCGACTTGAGGTCCACCCCGGATTCGACCACATTGTGCTGATCGAGATTCTGCGAGTCCGCAGGCGCGAAGACCGAAAGACGCTCCAGCAATCGGCGCTCTTCCTCCGGGCACAATCGATACGACCAGCCGATCACATCTCGAATCGCCCGGTGACGCGTCTCGGCCCCAGCGACCGGCCCGTGCGACCACTGGATCCACGAACTCGAGCTGGAATCGGCCAGCTGCTCCCAAATGGCGGGCAGTGGTTCGTAGAACATTCGCGCCGCTGCCAACCGAACGAACAGCGGATTGTTGTCGACCCGCCGGCAGATTTGTTCAACCAACACCCGATCCTCTGCAATCCGAACGGGACGCCCCGTCAATGCCGCACGATCAGCGAACAACGCCACGGCCTGTGAAGTCGTCAACGGCGGAACCGTGACCACTTGCTCGTCGATCCAACCAATCGGCTCCCGACTGGTCGCGAGGATCGCTACTCCCGGTATGGCATCCAGAACCTGGACTACGAACTCGGCGACAGCGTCGAGAACGTGCTCGCAATTATCGAGGACAAGAACCGGCCGTGACGCGCGCGCTTCCGAGCTGACGCCGGACAAGCGATCCAGTATTATCGCCCACGCTGACCGTGGCGAGAAATCGACACCAGCTATCGCCAGAGCCACTTCTTCCTCAATCGCAGTTTCTGCGGAGACACGAGTAAGACGCACCCACGTGGCCGCTCGACGCTTCCTCTGCCGCAGATGAGCTAACGCCTCTACTGCAAGTGAGGTCTTCCCGATACCGCCGGGACCGGTTACCGTCACCAGTCGGGCATTGCCGGTCAAAACGGTGACGATCCTATCCAACTCGGGCTTACGCCCGACGAACCCTCGAGTAACCGGTGGATCGAATCTCGAAGCGTTGCGTCGTGATGTCATAGCAAATCGAGGGTAACCAGGTCAGGCCGGCTCAGGAAAGTTAAATGGAGCCTACCGCACGGTATCCGGAACGTTCGGCAGATTCGTCCAGGGTCCATATGCGTTCCACCCTGGCAAGCGGTTCGCTTCACCATCCCTCGACAGCAACATCGACAATAACGCGAGGAGATCTATGCGGAGCGAAAATCCTGATGTCACTGCGGCCGGGCCCGCCGCCTTGAAGCAGCTCGCCAAGGCGCCATCCCTTGACGGAACCCCGGCCACTGCTCGAATGATCTACAGTTCCGCATCGCCGACAGTATGCAGAACCCGTTGGTGCATCACCCAACCGAGCCCCGACTCGATCTGCATCGGTTCGGGGCTCGCTCGGGGGTATTCGTGCCTGTCCACCGATCGCTCGGTAGTTGACGAGGTCAATGTACCCTGCGTTAGCGGATATTTGCGAATCCGCGAGTCGAGTACCCTCATGTAGGTCAGCCGCTCACGCACACCGCGGCCAAAACTCGCGTCCCGCCGACCGTCGCGGCCGAGAAGGCCGGGCCTGCGCGTTGAGATACAGAGTGACGCTGACCGACGAAGTCGAAAATGTGCGGCCATCGAGACGGCGCGGGTCGACACGTCAGGGCGCAATCGACTACGCGGCATCGACCTACCGGATGCGGAGGCGACCTCGGACTCGGCAGAAGCCGGCCCTCCGGTCACGGCGTTCGCCGGACGCTACTGCGACTCGAGCTTCTGTGAATCGACACCGCATTGCGCCTTTGCGGCACGAACAAGACGATGGCCCTTTGTTGTTCCAACACTGGGATCGACGGACGCAGGTCCCCTCCATATATCATCGATGACGGAACTGCGCGACCCGCTCGAGACGAAGAACCCGCCGCATCGTGGGTGTTCTGCGTAGATCTGCCATTCGCTGACACAAACGCGGTCCAACACGGCAAGTCGATAGTGTGGCACGCTCGGAAACCAGTGATGGAGTAAATGGTATGAATCATCGGAATGTGGCCCTATCAACCAACGAGTAACCACACTGCCCCGCCAGTTCCGACTACCCCACATTTTGCCGAGACGCCGCATGCCGCCATGCTCAGCCATTTCCGCCCAATATGCGATTGTTTGATAAGAAGTCAGAAATGGAATCAGCCAGTAGCTGATCAGGATATCGACGACGGACAGATTCGTGCATATTCCGACTCCGGTGAGCAGAACGCTCAGCGTGCCGAGCTTGAATAGCCTCGGCCGGTCGTACGAAAGGTCCGTGCACAATCTACGGAGAGGCATAAGAGGTATCGCCGCGAAGACCACGTGGATGACCCAGAATTTCCAGCGCGGGCATCGGTCGACAGATGCTTCGTCCGTACCGGTCAAGAGGTACAGTCCGATATCGGGATCCTTGTCATGGTCCCATAGGTACACGTGATGCAAGCGGTGTTGCTCGACATACCGCCGGTAGCCGACCGCCACCGGCCATGCCCACAACAAGGCCCCTACTGTGTCGTTCATTGACCTCGAGCGGAACAATTTGTGATGCGAAGCCTCATGCAGCAGGTTGCCCAGCGCACGCATCCGGCTTCCGATAACGATCACAGCAATCACGTAGATGAAGAAATTGTCGCTCATGACGCCGATGTACGCGGATGAAATCCACAATCCCCAGTCGGCTGCAATGTACAGCATATTGTGAGCGTTGTCCAATCGCGACGTCTCACGCACTGCACGCTTTACCAGTGACGGCGGTTTTTGAAACTCACGTTCGAGCGCTCCATTATTTCGCATTGATGCGACTCCTGAACGAAATGCCGCAACCCTGTGGTCGGATAGAGCCGACTGGATTATCTCGGCCACAGACTCGCGAATCGAATAAACTTGCGTGCGGCAGCGCTGTCATCGCATCCCGACCGAGGCAAAGCGCACCCGCGGTCGGGGTTGCTCGCGGTAATGCGAATCGCAGTGAAACCGAGACTTCGGACGGCATAGCCGGACCCGGCAACGCTCGCACGGGCCGCTCGAGCGATCGATGCCGAAAATATCGGTCCGATGCGAAATGCCGAATGTAACTATGCGCCTCGTGATGCGCAGCGCCCCTGAAGAGCGGCTCCACTCGAGCTCGCCTGCGGCGCACGGTGCAGAAGGCTTACTGCCCAACTATCAACCTGATTCGACAGCCCTTCTGCCATGTACGACGGCGTAGCATGGCGGCATTCCCGCCCGCGGTATGTAGCGGAATATCCTGCATGGAACCCCCGATGCGAGCATCGCGTCGGGACACCCGACTCTCCCACCCAGCCGCCCCCGGGGATATGGGGCAAATCCCTACGGCGCGACTCTATTCAGGTGAGTGCGGCTCATCGGCGTTGTCCGTTCGGGTATCGACGGATTCGGGCACCAGGCGGCGTGGGAGTCAGGGCAAACCGGCTCGCCAGGCGGCCCCTGGTCCGGCGAGATCTCGGTCAGGACTGCATCATACTGCTGCCCTTGATATTTCGATCGGCGCAAACCGAGCAGCTCATCGCGGAGGCGTCTCACAGATCCGACGTGGCGTCGGTCCCACCTCATACCGCCCGCCTCGCTGCTCATCGATGTGATCGAAGCGGCTGCCGCATTGATCGCCAACGGCACAACCCGGTGCCACGAGCTGAAACTTCAGACAGGGGTCGGCGACAGGACGGCTGATCGGACAGGGTGGATTCCAGCGTCAGGCTACAGGTGAATTCGGGCGTCACCCTGGGCCTCGAACGGCGACTTGTGATCACGAAAGGTGACGTCACTTCCGGGTGGGTGGTGTCTGCCTCGGGTGCTGCTGTCGTTGTTCGGTCGTGCCGTGCGTTGTGGGATTCGGTCAGTCAGACCGGTGTCGGTCGTCCAGGGCGGCGGGGTTCTCCTCGACGCGGCCGACCGGGGATGCTGAACCGATGGATGTGCCAGCGTGGACCTTGGCCGGAACATTCAACCTGATGGTTGACAAACGGTCGGCGTTCGGGGATATTCAACCTTGTGGTTGAGAATTCGTCGGAACGACTGGACATGATCTTCCACGCGTTGTCCGATCCGACTCGCCGAGCAATGCTGAGCCTCCTCGCGGGCGGGGAGCGTTCGGTAGGCGAGCTGGCGGCGCCCTTCTCCATGTCGCTGGCAGCGGCATCCAAGCACATCAAAGTGCTCGAACGCGCGGGGATGGTGCGGCGGTTCGTCCATGGACGCACTCATACCTGTGCGCTGGACGTGGCGCCGCTGCGCGATGGCGCCGCCTGGATGCGCTATTACGAGCAGTTCTGGAACGAGCGAATCGACGCACTCGAAGCGGCCCTCGAAGCCGACGACCTCGAAAAGGAAGAGCAATGAGCGAATACTGCACCCTGGTCACCCCGGATACGCTTCGCATCGAACGTGAAGTGCGTGGCCCGATCGAACGGGTCTGGGCATTTCTCACCGAGCCGGACAGGCGCAAGACCTGGCTGGCGGCGGGCGGCGTCGAGCCGCGAGTCGGCGGCGCGGCGGAACATGTGTTCCGCAATGCGGAACTCACCGGCCACCCGCGCGGCACGGTCGATGAACACCTGATCGAAGGCACGGTATTGGCCTGGGAGCCACCGCAGTTGTTGTCCTACACGTGGGAAGACGGCTCCGAAGTCACGTTCGAGCTGACTCCGGTCGGCGACCGGGTCCGGCTCGTGGTCACCCACTGCCGCATCGCCGACCGTGACGGCGTCATCAACTACAGCGCAGGCTGGCATGCGCATCTGAACCTGCTCGTCGACCGGCTGGCCGACCGCACCCCGCCGCACTTCGACGACGTCATGGCCGATCTGCGTGTCGATTACGCCGCGCGAGTCGGCAACTGAGCCGAAACACATCGGGAGAGAACAACTATGCGCAGACTTATCGCAGCCATGAAGACCTCGATCGACGGGAAGATCGAGGGCTCGCAGGGTTACGCGGACTGGGTGGACGGCTGGTCGGACGACTACGATCTGACATCACAAGTGGACGCGTGCGTGCTCGGGGGCCGGATGTACCCCGGATATGAGCAGTACTGGACCACTATCCAGAACCAGCCCGATGAAGTCCATCCGCAGAGCGGCAGCGTGCCCACGCCTGGAGAGATCGAGTGGGCGCAAGTCGCTCGCCGGACACCGCACTACGTGGTATCGAATACCCTGACCTCGGCCGAATGGCCGAACACGAAATTCCTGCGAGGCCTGGACGAGCTCGCGGCGCTCAAGTTGGACCGCGGCAAAGACATCTACCTGATGGGTGGCGCCGCTATCACGGCCAGCGCCATTGACGCCGGGCTCGTGGATGAACTGCGGCTGATCGTATACCCGCTGATCGCGGGCGAAGGCACGGGGCTCTTCGCGACTTCGGAAAAACGCCGCGCGGTCGAACTGCGCAATGTCAAGCAACTGCCAGACGGCCGTCTCTGCCTTGTTTATGAGATCGGCCGTGACTGACTTCGATCGCCGGACCGTCGAGGCGTTTCGCGCAAACCACGGACGAGTCGGCGGGATGTTGGCCGGCACCCCGCTGATCCTGATTCACCACATCGGTGCCAAATCCGGGATCGAGCGCGTCACACCGCTGGCTTGCTACGCCCAAACCGACGGCAGCTTCGCGATCGTCGCGTCCAACGGCGGATCGCCGACACACCCGATGTGGTACCACAACCTCAGGGCCAATCCGGCGATCACGGTCGAGGTGGGTACCGAGAAGTTCCCGGCGCGGGCCGAGGAGTTGGTGGGCACCGCACGCGCGGAACTTTGGTCGAAGCTTCTCGCCGCGTCTGCAGATCTCGCCGAATACCAGGGCAGGACCGAGCGAGTGATCCCGCTGTTGATCCTGCGGCGTCTCGGCCAGAGTTGCGCAGAGCGGCGGTGAGCCCGTCCATGGTCTGCGGGACGCCGCCCGCCAGCTCGACCTCGGCTTCGTCGCTGGCCGATGAATATGCTTCCGGGGTTCACTGCGAGTCCGCAGGGTGGTGGCACCGCCCCGGTCGACGACGAGCACATCGCTCGAATGCGTGGATGCGATCGGACGGCGTTCCTCTGTAGCGGGTGAGTTCCGCCGGCCCGGCGACCGCTGCTGCGCTCCGGACGAGGAAGAGTTTCGCGGCCGCGGCGGAAGTCAGAGTAATCGCCAGGCGGCGCGGCCCTGGGCGCTGGCCAAGTCAGTGGCGCCGCCGGCGCGAGCGCGGTTCATTGGTGGCCCTGGGACGTCTTCAGATCGCGTCCTGCGTGGTTCGAGCCAGCACCGCCACGGCTTGGGCAAGTTCGGTGGCGGCGGGCAGTGCCCGGTGGACGTGGCCGTCTGTGCGCAGGATGTCGGCCAGCGTGACGCGCTACGACGTTCGCGATATCAGGTGACTGCCATCAGTTGGCTGCGTAGACCTTCGGTCTGCCGTATTCCTGCGGACAGCAGGCCGCGGGGGCAACATGAACGTGGCCGTAGAGTGACGGCGTATGCGAGCACATCGAGCGGCGGGCACCCATGCCTCATCGCTTGATTGCGTACCTGATATGGGTCACTTCCGGAGTATCGATTACTTCAGTAATCTGGAGTGCGGTCGGCTCGAGTTCCAGTCGATCGAACAGACGGGTGCCCGTTCCCAGCAGCAGCGGCACGACATGTATCTCCAATTCGTCGATCAGACCATCATTCAGGCACTGCGTGGCTATATCGGCGCCACCGATGACGGTGACATTGCTGTCCCCGGCAGCCTGCCTTGCCTCGGCAACCGCAGTGGCGACACCGGCCACGAAGTTGAAGGTCGTCGCGCCCATGATCAACGGGTCACGCTTCTGGTTCGTGACGACGAAGGTCGGCTGGGCGAACGGCGGCTCCGGGCCCCACGGCTCGAGGCCACTTTCGAAGGCGCGTCGCCCCATCACCCATGAGCCTGTGGTCGCGAAGTAGTCGGCGACCACACCAGCACTGCGCCCGACCGGGCCGGTGGCGCCGATGATCCAATCGTGAATCCTTGACAGATCCCCTTCCCCGCCAGTGGACAACCCATCCAGCGACATGGTCATGTTCAGACGAACCGCACTCATTAGAAACCTCCACTCAATTCACTCGCACGCTCATAGGTGCAGTTGGTTAGTTAACCTATACGCTCGCATCTGGACACAAATGGACGGGAAGTCGCACGCCGCGCCCTTCAGACGTCGTGACTGATGGTCCGTTGTATGCCAGCGCATCGGTACCCAATGCTCGGTCGGGTCGCGTTGCCGATTATCACGTGAACCGTCACGGTGAGGTTCCCAACATTGGGATGCGCAACCCGAACAACTTAGGCCGGACCTGGCGGGCTGCGCGGGGAAGAGCTTCGCCTGGGTCACGCCACGACATCCCGCAATGGCGCGGTGATCGATGTCGACCACACCTACGGGCACCCCGATCGCGCCACAGGTCGGCTCGGCAACGCCAGCTCATTCGTCGTCACGGCCCCAAGCGGAGCGTGGCCAGTTGCGTCGTGCTGGCGACGGCGAAAGCGGCTTGTTCGTCGTAGGCATTTCCCCCATACCGCCTATGCGTCCTGGATGGGACTGTGAGTCCTTGATCAGGGGCGCGGCGTTCGGCGGGTAGCCGAAGCCGCTTCGAGCAGAAGGCTGATGCATGGAGTTCGATCATCTCGCATCGCTGCCGGAAGTGAACACCAGTCGGTTGCTGTCCGGCTCCGGCGCGGTTGCGCAGGCGAATATTGCAGCGTCTCATGCAGGCTTGGCCGGTGGGGCGGCCGTCGCTGCCAGCGAGACCGACTGCTTGACCGTCATGATGGGCGTCGCCGGGGAAGGGCCGGCGTCCCAGTGGCTTGCCGAATCCCACCGGTGGTGATGCTGATGTTTGCGCGATCCTCCAATTCAGCCTGCATATCCCTGATGTGTACCCACTGCGTGGTTGGGAGGGCAAGTGGCCGACCGGGTAGATCAGAGGAATGGTGATGATCCCACAACGCAGATATCAGCGGGAAAGGCATGGCGTCCATCGCCTTTCCAGCAGTGATGTCATCGCCGATCCATCAATTTATCGCCGGGCTGTCCAGGAACTCACGCCCGTCTTTTGGGACGAGGTAGGCAAGGTCTGGGTGTGTAGCGGTTACCCGGAATCGGCAACCGTCTTGCGTGACCACAAGCGCTTTCGTTCCGCGCGAATCCCCGACCAGCACGCGCTGACGGCTCGGGGAATGTCCGATGTGGGCCGTGTCGCCTGTCTGGTGTCGCAACAGATGCTGTTTCTGGACCCACCCGAGCACACCATAATCCGAACCGCCCTCAAGCCAGCTTTCATCCCGGTAGCAGTCGCGGCCCGCGCGGCCCGCGTACAGGAAATCGTCGACGGGTTACTGAACACGCTGCCAAAGCACGGCACTGTGGATCTGGTGGAAACTTTCGCAGGCCCGCTGCCGACCGCGCTCATCGCTTCCCGCCTGGGGCTCGATGACCGTACCGCCGATGTCTCCTCCTGGGCGGGCGCGTACGAGACCTTACTCGGCAGCCTGGCCACACTCCCACATGTCCGTGATCGCGCGGTCATCCCTGCGCTCTTGGATGCGTGCGAGGTCCTGCGCGAGGAGGCTCGCCGCCGCCGAGGTGGCTCCGGCACCGATCTCATCACCATGCTGGCCAACTGCCTGGCCGGCCCCGACCTCGGAGGAGACGCTCTGGAGTCGGCTTTGGACGCGATAGCGGCGAACTGCATCGTACTTGTGGGCGGGGGATACCAGACGCTGACGCATTTGGTGGCCAACGGCATCGTACTGTTGTCCCGGTACGCCGACCAAGTCGACATGATTCGCGAAGATCCAACTCTGATCAGTGCCGCGATCGACGAAATAATGCGCTTGGACGGGTCGAGTCAGTATGTTGCGCGGCAAGCCACCACGGATCTGGAGTTGGGTGGCCAAAAGATCAAGGCCGACGAGTCCATCGTCGTCCTGCTCGGCGCGGCCAATCTCGATCCCCGCCAATTTCCCGATCCGGACCGGTTCGACATTCACCGGACCCAGGGGAAACACCTCGGCTTCGCACTCGGGCGACACCACTGTGTAGGCAGCGCCGATGCCGAACAGGCCGCGCGATTGGCGATACTCGGTTTTCTCGAGCGGTACAGCTCATTTCAGCTCACCGATGATCCGATCGAATGGGGCCCACATGGCAACACCCGAAGCCCGGTTCGGGTGACGATGCAGGTGTCCGGCGCGGGCGAGAGGAAGGCCGGGCAGGTCGACCCGGATCAGCAACAAGCGCGGCGCCGAGAACTCGCGCTGACCTCGGCCGATATCGATTTGCTGCGAGCGGCGAACGACCGTCCCGTAGTGCTGGACGGTGAGCGGCTGTGGATGGAGGTGGTGGCCGAATACGGGCGTCGTGCCCCGCACGCGATAGCCCTGCAACACGGTGATGTGGAAATCAGCTACGGCCAATGGGATCGAGCGGGGGATGTACTGGCCGACCGATTGCAAGCGAGGGGTGTCGAGCCGACCAGCGTGGTAGGAATCTTCGCTGACCGAAGCGTTGAAGCATTCGTGAGCGCTCTGGGAATCGGCCGGGCAGGCGGTGCCTTCCTCGGTGCCGACTCCGCCTGTCCACGAGAACGTCTGCGCGGCATGTTCGCCGAGGCGAGGATCACGGTGTTGTGCACGGAAAAGCGATTGGCTGCCGTGGCCCGAGGGCTGGTCCCGGCTTCCGTGCCGATCGTCACGGTCGACCTTCAGGAGCTGGCCGATGCTCGCCGACCGGCGCCCATAGTGTCCGGCGTACGCCCCGGCGATACCGCATACGTAGTCTTCACCAGCGGATCGACCGGCACACCCAAGGCTATATCCGTCGACCACGAAGCGTTGATCAATTTGCGGGTCGCGCAACGGCAGACGTTCCGAGTCAGCTCCGAGGACCGGATATTGCAATGGTTCTCAATGAACTTCGACGGCTGGCCGTTCGATTTGATGCTCGGTCTCACCGCTGGAGCGCGTCTGGTTCTCGCGCCGAACGCCACTACCTGTGTCGGTCCGATCTTGCATCGAATCTTGTGTGATGAGGCGATCACCGTGGCTGCTATGACTCCGACGGCTTGGCAGACGTTGCCCGAACTGGCGCTGCCCGAGCTGCGGATCGCCGCAGCGGCGGGGGAAGTACTAACCGAAGCGCTGACGGCGCGGCTGTCGGCACCGCAACGACGAGTGCTCAACCTATACGGCCCGGCGGAAGGTGCGATCTGGAGCACGTGGCACGAATGCAGGCCCGGTGAGGGTGATCCAGCGATCGGTGCCCCCATCGTGAACAAGCGCGCCTACATCATCGATGACGGTGGTCGACCGGCCGCAGTCGGCATCATGGGAGAACTTTGGATAGGTGGGGTCGGGATCGGCAGATATGTGGGGCGAGCCGACTTGATGCGGGAGCGTTTTGAACCTGACCCGTTGGCAACTCGGCCTGGTCAGTTGATGTATGCCACCGGTGACTTGTGCCGGTGGCGGGCGGACGGCCGGATCGAGTATGTCGGCAGGGTAGACCGGCAGGTGAAGGTCCGTGGCCAGCGGGTCGAGTTGGAGGAGATCGAACGGACCTTGGCAGGCATACCCGGGGTTCGGCATGCGGCGGTGGAGCTGCGGGACGGACGATTGGTGGCCACCGTCGTCAGTGATCAGCGGGACTGGGACGAGGCGGCGGCGCGCGATCATCTGCGGCGTCGGCTGCACAGTGGCATGGTTCCGTCGGTCATCAACAGAGTCGACGGACCGCAACAGTCGTCGACCGGCAAGCTGCGGTTCGGCGCACTGGATACAGAGCCGACGGCATCGGCGGCTCCTGGGAGGCCGCCGCTCTCGGATGAGCCTGGTATGCCCCCCATGATCCCTGCCGCACCGGCGTCATCGGGTCTGGAGACACCGCCTGTCTCCACTTCGGTCGAACGAGATCGACACTCGACTGCGATGTCCGCCCAGGGGACTGCACGGCAGGTTTGGGAGTTGTCGCGGCTATTCGCTTCGTGTTTACGGCTACCACAGACCCGTGTACGGGCGAAGTCGGATTTCTTCAGCCTCGGTGGCGATTCGCTGTCGTTGATGGAACTACTCACCGCTGCCGAGGACCACCTGGGTGTTGTCTTGGAGGTCGACGCGGTCGTTGCGGACCCGACTCCTGCTGGGATCGCCGACTTGATCGCGCAAAGCGCAGACGACCATCCGCGATTGGTCAGCATATGACCGCCGACATCCGTTCTCGCACGAGGCGCGCGAAATGCGGCGACAAGCCTGGTCAGGTGGTTCTGGTGCACGGCACACTCGACGAGTCGGGAAGCTTCCGCCGCGTACTGGACGAACTTCCGGCATGGGACACAACCACCTATGACCGGCGCGGGTGGGGCGCGTCGGCGGCACTCACGCCTGGAAACCTGGAGCAGAATGTTGCGGACTTGCTCGCAATACTGCCGACGGGTGAGCAGAGCCTCCTAGTCGGGCACAGTTACGGCGCGACAGTGGCCCTTACGGTCGCAGGGCGCTATCCGGAGCGGGTACGCGCCGTGGTGGCCTACGAACCTCCACTGCCATGGCTGCCTTGGTGGCCGGACCGGGCGCCGTGGGAAGTGCTGGCCCTCGACCGAGGTCTGACACCCGCCGACGCTGCGGAAGCCGTCGTCCGTGAGGTTCTCGGTGACGCTGGATGGGAGCAACTGCCCCAGCGCTTACGGGACAAGCGGCGAAGCGAAGGTGAGTCGCTGGTGGCGGAGATGCGCATGCTGTGCGACGACGAGCCCAGCTTCGACCCGCTGGCCTTTCAGTGCCCGATCTTGACCGCGGCGGGCGCCGAAAGTTTGCCGCACCATCGGCACACCGCCGCTAAACTTGCGGAACTCGTACCTCTCGGGGAGTATCGAGAACTCGCCGGGGCCGGTCACCCAGGTCACATCAGCCACCCAGCAGAATTCGCCGCGCTCGTCAATACAATCAGCCAGCACGACCGCCGTACCGAGCTTCCTCTCATGAATTCGAAAGAAGCCAGTGCATGACTCCTGAGGAGTTTCGCCGCAACGGGTACAAGGTCGTCGACTGGGTCGCCGACTATCTCTCTGATGTCGACAAATACCCGGTGAAGTCCCGCGTCGAGCCCGGGTGGGTCAGATCTCAGCTCCCGGCGACCGCGCCCGAGGACGGCGAAGAATTCGACGCGATCATAGCCGACCTGGATCGGGTAATCCTGCCCGGTCTCATGCATTGGCAATCGCCTGGATTCTTCGGATACTTCCCGGCGAACAATTCCGGGCCGTCCATCCTCGGCGAATTGGTTTCGGCCGGTCTCGGCGTGCAGGGAATGATGTGGCTTACCAGCCCCGCGTGCACCGAACTCGAATCGCATGTCCTGGATTGGCTTGTGGAGCTGCTCGGCTTGCCCGACAGTTTCCGCAGCGACGGCGCGGGAGGTGGCGTCATCCAGGACAGCGCTTCGAGCGCTGTGCTGTGCGCGCTCTTGGCAGCGCGTGAACGGACCACCAACGGTCAGTCCAACCGATCGGGTATCGACGCTCCGCTCGTCGTCTATGCCACCGATCAAGCACACAGTTCGATTGACAAGGCGGTTCGAATCGCTGGGATCGGCTCGGTCAACCTGCACAGGATCAGTACCAACGCGGACTTGTCGATGTCGGCGCCCGCCCTGGCGGAGGCCATTCGGGCCGATCTCGCTGTCGGCAGGACCCCGTGCTTTGTTGCAGCCACGGTTGGCACGACCGCCACCAACGCCGTCGATCCGGTGGCCGCGATCGCGGGAATCTGCGAGCAGTACGGCGTATGGCTGCACGTGGACGCGGCCATGGTAGGGACCGCGACGATCTGTCCGGAGTTCCGACACCTGATAGCCGGCCTGTCCGGAGCTGATAGCTACTGCTTCAATCCGCACAAGTGGTTATTGAC
Organism: Nocardia sp. NPDC004573; assembly: GCF_053602135.1. Classification (NCBI taxonomy): domain Bacteria; kingdom Bacillati; phylum Actinomycetota; class Actinomycetes; order Mycobacteriales; family Nocardiaceae; genus Nocardia; species Nocardia sp. NPDC004573. The sequence goes on along the minus strand of NZ_JBSGDA010000042.1, from coordinate 6,703 downwards.
GAACTTCGACTGCTCCTGCTTCTTCGTCAGGAACCGAGCCAGCCTGATCGCAGCACTCAGCGTTCTGCCGGAATATCTGCGCAACGCAGCTTCCGAATCAGGCGCCGTCATCGACTACCGGGACTGGCAGATACCCCTCGGTCGGCGGTTCAGGGCGCTGAAGTTGTGGTTCGTATTGCGAAGCTACGGTGCCGCGGAGCTGCGCGCCATGGTCCGCCGCCATATCAAGGCTGCTCAATGGTTTGCCGGGATGGTGGCGGCATCAACGGAATTCGAGTTGGTGACCACGAGTCCGCTGAACCTCGTGTGCTTCCGGCACATTGGCGGGAACGTCGCCAGCGAGTACGTCATGAACGCGGTCAATGATTCCGGCAAGGCATTCCTTACCCACGCCAGGATCGACGATTCGGTCTTGCTGCGGTTGTCCGTCGGGCAGGAGCACACCGAACCGACCCATCTCGAAACAACGTGGCAGCTGCTGCGCGAAGCCTGCGCTTCGGTCTGATCGTCGACCTGACTCGACCAGCTCCATGACATAGTCGCCGGTTGAGATCATCCGGCTGCGCAGCCGCATTCCTCGTGGCCACCGGTCGGCTTATCGATGTACTTGGTCAGACATCGACCTGTACGAGATCTGCCGAGCGGTCGCGTGGTCGACCGTATGTCCAACCGAGACTGGGATGCATCGGCTGAGCGCTGCAGAAAAGCGGTTCCGGTCCAGATTGGGAATCTGTCGATAACGATACCTGTCGCTACATCGGAAGCAGGCTGGCCCAGGAATTCTACGATGCGACACTCCGATATTCGCAACTTCCTCCGAGTTTGAACCACCTCGCTGATGCAGCTCGCATCAAGGACAGAGCAGTAAAAATCGATCTGATTCTATCGGGAACCCGCGCCGGACCTTGGACGAACTAGCGCGAGTCGACCCGAACCCGCCTGCGACGGTCGGAACCTGGCGTTCCTGCGCTGAGTCCTCGACGAATCGCCAGACGCTTCGAATTCGACCGGGAGGTCATGAACTACCAATGCTGTCACTGCCCGGTGAAGCTGCCGCTGATAACACCCATTGCGGGGGTATAAGCGTCAAGTACGTGGTCCGATGGCGGGTGGTGAGCGCTCGGGTCGAGACGAGACAGTGTTGCAGGTTCAGGCTCCGCCCGCTGGTCGGCACGCAGTTGCCTAGAAGCCATTCCCGTCGACGTAGATGGTCAGGTCGAAGACCTCCAACATATTTCGTTGATCCTCCCGGCCCACCGGTCGACCGCGAAGGGTCACCAGTCCAGGATGCGGACGTCTCGCATGGTCGTCGCGGCGTTACCTAGGTAGGTTCGTGCCGACGGCCGCGGAGATGCTTCCGCCCGCGGTCGGCCCGCGTAATCTGTTCAGGTTATGGCGAAGCAGCTGAACCGCGCCGGGAATCCGCCGGCGGCGGCGAGTTCGTTTATCGGTCGAGAGTTCGAATTCGATGCGGTCGGTCGGCTTCTCCTTGAGCCTGGTCGCTTGATCAGCGTGATCGGTCCTGGCGGAATCGGGAAGTCACGGCTCGCTGCCGAGCTTTCGCGGAGGTTCGCCAAAACTACACACGCCCCGGTGTTCTGGGCGCGACTCGAGCGGGTCGAGGCGAGAGCCGATCTGATCGCTGTCGCCGAGCAAGTAGCGCTCGCAGTAGGAGCCGCAGATCTGCCCTATGCCGACCCGGTCGAGGGGACGATCGAAATGCTGTCGAACATCGGGGACCGAGTGCTGTTGGTGCTCGACAAATGCGAGCATGTCCACCTTGCTACGGCGATGCTGGTCGACAATCTCCTGCGAGATGTCTCCGGCCTCACCTTACTCGCGACCTCCCAAGAGCCCTTGCGATGGATTGATGAGCAGTTGATCGCCGTGCCGCCGCTCTCTCGAACCGAAGCGGCCGCCCTGTTCCGAGAACACGCCCAGCTCGCGGGTCCGATCACGATAACCGAAGACCAGGCGAAACTGATCGAGCAGATCTGCGTCCGGCTCCACTGCAATCCACTGCTGATCCGGCATGCCTCATCCCGTCTTCGGCGCGAGTCCCTGGCGATGATTCTGGCTGGGCTCAGCGGAGACGTGGGCGACCAGCGCCTACGCTGGCCGTCACGTACCCGGTTCGGGCAGGACACCTCACACACGAGTGTCAGGGAAGTTCTCATGTGGTCGTACGAACTGTGCACCGCCCGAGAGCGAGTTCTGCTCGAGCGACTGTCGGTGTTCGTATCCGGATGTGAGCCCGAGTTCCAAGGATTCGGCGATCTGGCCGCCGAAGGCGCCACTCTCGATGCGATCGAGACCGTGTGTTGCGCCCCTGCAGTACAGTCGGATCCGTCGTTCGCTCTGCACCGATCCGAGATCAAAGCCCTACTCGAGCACCTCGTCGGCCAGTCACTTGTCGTTGCTCACATCGGCTCCGCAGCTGTGCGGTACACCCTGACGGAGAGCATGCGGCTATTCGCGCAGGAGCGCCTCGCAGAGCGTGACACCGGCGAGATCTACGCCTTGGCGCAAGCACATCTTCGGTATTACCACGATCGGCTTCTCGAAGCGCATGCTTCATCGTTCGGGCCTGGCGAGCAGACATCGCTGGAGTGGACGCGCGGAGCTTGGCAGAACATACAGGAGGCCGCCGCCACATCGCGTGCGAACCCCGCAACCGTCCACCTCGGTCTTGAAATGATCACTGCTCGGTCCGCGCATCGCTTGCCCTTCCTTCTCGGAAAGGTGAGCGAGAGCCGCAACTGGGCGCTCCAGGCGCTCGCAGCTGCGCCGGCGAACGAACCTGCCGTGCTGCGCGTGTCGGCGATGGCGTTCGCTGCTTGGCTGATGGCTTGCCACGGCGAACACGATGCGGCGGATCGCATGCTGGATGACGCCATGTCAGTCAACGGGTGGGATCCCGGCAGTCGCTCGTCATGGCGCGCCGATCCCGAGTCCGACATCGGCATACCGCACGCCGTCGAGATGGCCTGGGGAACGATGCTTCTGTTGGCACACGGCGACCCGGCTTCGATCTCGGTACTCGGCCGAGCACGCGCCAAATTCGGTAGCGTAGGCGATCTTGGGAACGAGGCCACCGCTGAACTTCTCGAAGCGATTGCGGCGGGACTGTACGGAACACCCGCGCAAGCCCTCACGATTGGCAGTCGACACCTCGACAGGGCAGTAGCATCCGAGGCGCCGGTGGCTATGAGCTGGGCAGAAGTCGCGTGGGCGGTCGTCCAGACCAAACACGGCGATCCTCGGGAAGCGCTCGCCGTCGGTGCACGTGCTCTACGTTCACTGCGTGCTCGAGGAGACGATTGGGGATCGGTGTGGGCGGTCCATGTGCGCATGTGGTCGCTCGCGCGACTCCTTCGCGAGCTTCCAGCATGCTCGGCAGACGCGGCTGAAATAGCCACCGAGATCGCCATCCTTGCCGGCGGCGGCAAGCTATTGCGCACGATGCTGGGGCTAGGGGAGACCGCGCACCGACACGTTCGAGTCGAGAATACGATCGCCTTGAACGCCGCGCGTGAGGTTCTCGGTGCCGAGAGATTCGTCGCGGCCTACGAGACCGGCACCGCGATGCGTGCGGATCGACACGAGGTGCAGCGATTCGCCTTGGGCGATTTTGTCCCTCGGCAGAATCTCGGTGCCAGGGTCTCGACTCGCTGGTCGACTCTGACGGCCGCAGAGTGCGAAGTGGCTTTGCTGGCGGCGGCCGGCTGGACGAACACCGCTATAGCCGCTCGCCGCGGCGGTTCACCGAGAACGGTCGGCTCGCAGATGCTTGCCGTATTCCAGAAACTCGACATCACGACTCGTACCGACCTAATCGGCCGCGTGCCGGACCGTCTCCTGGATCGGGTTCGCAGGGAAGAACGGTGTTGACCGTTGTCGAGGCCCGGTGGCCGCCGGTGGTGCCTGGGTCGGATGCGGTCGCAGGGGAAGTCTACAGGCTGTTGAGTGTGTGATTCGGGTTAGCAGGGACCGTCTGCTCGCTGCTTTCGCATGGTGCGAAGGCTGCTGCAGACGGCTTGTTCCGCTGATGTACATTCGGTTCGTGGAGCGTTTCGCTCCGGCCTTCATCCTGGAATATCGAGGCTGGACAGGTTCTTGAAGGTCATAGGCGTGCCGAGTATCACCGGAAGGGTGACCAGCGCGCGCTGAAACGGACCCGGTCGCCAAGACAACTCGTGTTCCGGGACAGCTAATCGCATTTCCGGCAGGGCATCGAGCAGTTGTTCGACCGCCTCCTGGGCGACGAGATAAGCCAGGGTTCTGGCGGGACACATGTGCGATCCAGCACTCCATGCCAGGTGTGCGCGATTGCCGATCGGGCCGCCGTTGCTGATCTCGGGATCGTCGTTGCAGCCTGCAAAGCTGATGACAACAGGCTGGTGAGCAGGCAGCCAGACACCGTCCACGAGGATCGGGTACCGCGGATAGGAGAACGCCAGATTCGCCATCGGGGGGTTGTTGAACAAAACCTCGTCAAGCGCATCGCGGGTCGACAGACTTCCTCCGAGGACACTTCCAGCGAATCGATCGTCGGTGAGGATCAACAGCAGAGTGTTCGTTATGAGATTCTGCAGTGGTTCGATACCGCCGGCGTAGAGTACGGCGAACTGCTCGAGCAACTCTTCGGTGTCGAGCCGGGCGGGATGGCGAAGTAGCCGGGTGGCGAGGTCGTCTCCGGGTTTCGCGCTCTTCAGCTCGACAAGCTCCATGATCGCCGCCATCAGCAGTCTGTTGCCATCTTCGGCACCGACGCCCTCGACGATCGCGGCTGCTGCCGCGGCGATCTTTTGTGCTATTTGAGGCGGACACCCCAGCATTGTGTTCATAACTTCGAAGGCCAGTGGAAACGCATAATGCTGAATCAGGTCCATCACACCGGTGTTCAGCGAGAATGTGCTGATCAGCTGTATCGCTATCCGCTCGACATCGGCCCGTATGGTGTGTAGGTCGACCGCATCAAGGGCGGCAGCGCTTGCCTGTCGGTAGCGAGTGTGCTCGGGTCCGGAGGTTCGCGAAGCAGTCGGCCGCCATTGCAGCAATGGCAGCACGGGACAGTCCTCGGGAACGTTCTTCTGCCACTCACGAGGATCAGCCGGGAAGTTTTCCGGATCGTGGAGGATCCGCAAGCCAGTGCGGTACCCGATCACCAGCGTGGCGTGCACACCTGGTGCCAATTCGACCGGCACCAGTGAACCGTAGCGGACGCGCATCTCCCGATAGACGCTGTATGGATCCGCAGCGAATTCCGGGGCATACAGCGGTACCCTCGAGTCAGCACTATCGAACGGCCGAGCGGGGCGCGCATCAACAGTGGCCTCAGCTTGCTCAGGGTCCTGCGAAATCATCAGGCTATGACTCCAAAGTGATAATCGACGGGCGGGAACCGCGTGGTCTCCGAACGGACTTCCTGTCGAGGCGTCGCCGGCGGGCGCGTGTGCTCGGCGTGAGTACGCGCGCCTAACTGTTCACCCCGGGTATACCGCCTGTCGATAGGTGTGGCGGCTTCAACGAATCCAGGTGCTGCAGCGGCGCGGTGGGCTCCGCTCGACGGACGGCTGCTGCGGCATCTCTCTCCATGTGAATCGGTACCTACGGTCGGCGCTCAGCCTCGCGGCTATCGGAGGTGACGTCATCGGTAGCGAGGCGAGCGGGTACCAATTGCGTCTAAGTAGATACTTCGCTCGTCGACCGGTTATCGAGACGACGCGGTACTTCTCGTGGCCTGCCACTTTTGATGCGGGAGGGCGAGATGACGGTAGATAATCCGGTGCGGGAGGGCGATCGTAGGCATTTCCCCCGTACCGGGGTATGGGGTCAGTACCCGTAGCATCTGTCTACGCCGATGCGTAGTTCTCTGCGGAGTGGACGGGCCTACGAATCGCGGCAGACCACCTTCTTCCGACGTGCGCCCACTTCTTCGCCCGGATCTCAACGCATCGGCCTGGTCAGCGCTGAGCCATGCCGCGGGTGCGGCGCAGCGCTGGCGTTCGCGGCGTGGCCCCGATTACGTCTCCCGAGGCCTACCGCGAACTGGCTGCGCCCGCGGCGTGTTCGGTGAGTTGTTGTTGTCTGAAGCAGGCGGCCACCGCTCCGATCGAGTGCTCGAGTGCGCTCGATCATCATGTGAAAGTAGGGATTATCAATGGAAGTCCGGGAAGTCGATACGATCGGTGCGTCGCGGATCGAGCGCACACAGGGCCGAGGGGTTGGTGAAATCCATCGGCGCCTACGGCGATGGATGGGGATCTCGCTGGTCAGCCTGCTGGCTGGCGGGGTGTTCGCGGTCGGCGGCGTATTCGCTGTCCGAAACCAAGATTCGGGCGTGGATGCCGGCCCGCCGAACACCATGATGAACTATGAGCAGCAGGTGGTGCCCGGCGGGAATCAAGGCCGATCGGAGACACTGCTGGTTGGCAATCACAACGGCAACTAGTCGTGAGGTCGAGGCAAGTTGCCTCTGTCCGGTGAAAAGCGCGCGCAGTTGCTGATCGGCGAAGACCTCTTTGACATGCCGCGTAACCGCTCCATGTCGAGGAGGTCTTCGTGTGCCGGAGATGTCGCGGGAGCCGTCGGCGTTGACTCCGCTCTGTCGGCGGAACGTGAAAACTGATCACTGCGCGGCAACTCAAAATGGACCACCTGGTCGGTGACCCTGGCTGATATCCGAGCCAGGGAGGACCGA
>NZ_JBSGDA010000041.1:0-39416 GCF_053602135.1 Nocardia sp. NPDC004573 | reverse complement strand
CCGCTCACACAACTCACCCAGCAAACGCGTCTTACCGATCCCCGGCTCACCCACCACCACCACACCAGCAGCCAAACCAGACCGAGCATCAGCCAGAATTTCGTCCACACGCCGCAGTTCGGGCAGCCTGCCCACGAGCCGTACACGTCGGGCGCCGATCGCCGCCATCGAGCCTCCACACGAAGATCAATATCGAGGCGGAACGGCCGCACAGTAACAGCCAACAGCCAGCATCCCGCCACGGCCAATACTAGTCGCGGCGATGCATCGAAACGCAAAATTCGTAACCGAACCTTCTTACGTAGGTATCCAAATGGTCACACGTCCACTCCTGCCCAAGCGGAGCCTTTGTGAATCGGTGGTCGGGACTGCGATGAGTTATCAGCGAGCGACTGACTCACGGGAGGCCGTACGTTCGCGCCATACCCGGCATCGAGTAGGTGGAGTACGCCGCCCGAGGACCGAACGAGGCCTCGGACCATCCACCCCGGCCGCAGGCTTGGACGGCCGCAGCGCACCGGAGTCGAAGCCCGAGCAATCCTTGGGGGCCTCACCGGCCGGGTCACCATGAGCGGTCCAATGGGCTGCCACCGATCCATTGCACGTAGCTGGCACAACAAATGCGAATCCGAGCTTCTCCGACGACCCCATCCGCGATACCACCCTCCAGACCGAGCGGTTCACCGACTCTCACGACCAGGACTAACCGGAACCTCGCATGGTGCGACATCCATTCTGCTCACCATAAGAATTCGATGCGTTCCATCGTCCCCGCCCCTCCTGCCGCGTCGGCATGAGGGAAATGTCTACGAGATTCGCTTCTGCCCGAGCGATGACCATCCGCATTCCTTCGCCCGCCAGATCTTCGGACCCGAAAACGTTGCCCGCGTTGACTGTCGCATTACAACCCGGGGGGGGTGAGTACAGATACATTCTCAGTAGTGGGAAGCATTATCCTGGGTAGGGATGTACCGCCGAGTCGGCACATATTGTGCATACTTCAACCTCACTCGGCAGTGCCGCAGCGGGGCTTACCCCTGCCCGATCAGCCGAGCTCGAGAGATCGATGGCGATGAAGTATGAAGCCCTATTACAAATCGCATGGAGGAGCAGACCTTCGAAGCGTCAGGTCGACTGGCATGCGCTCGGCGGCCCGACGGAAAGGTACGAAGCCAGCCGGTGCATCGGGCCGCAGTCCCACAAGGGCCTGCACGTGCCCGACCTCCGTCTCAGATGTTTCCGAACCTGCTTCATAAGCTCGCCGCAGACATCCCGGCCAATACGCGAACGTCACGGCGCAACGAGCGTTCCCTGGAACACGGTTCGTCCGAACCACCTGCCCAGGGCCAAGGCACGCACGGGTAATTCTTTCGAATCCAGCCAGGACGATTCTCGGCTCAGCGGGTTTGCGGAACGGCTGGTCCAGGCCATGGCAGCACCGCCCAGGACCGATCGCCAGTGGCTGGCCCCCACACACCAAGGCCCGAAACGAGTTCGTCGCGATCACCGACCGCCGGAAGGCATATCCGGGCTCCGCGGCAGAGCCGATCATGGACCGCGCCGACGTTCTCGTCGTAGTCATACGAGCCGACCGGGCGGACGCTGGACTCGCCCGGCAACGTGCCCGCTAAATCACCGAGAGCGGAACGGCCCACTCCACTCATCGGCTCAGGAGATCGTGACTGCATTGCATGCACGACTGACGCCGGACGAGACCGTGCCCGATCTCGACGCCAATTCGGCTACCCGCGGAACGAAGTTTCTTGTCAGCTTGCCGGGCGGAAACGGCGTACATAACCGCTCTAAACAAGGACTGCCACTATGAAGCATCGTAAGCCGGAAGCCAGATACACGACCAGGGCACGTGTGTGCTTGCCGCTGGCAGTTGTCGTAGCAGCAGCTACCCTTATCGTCACGCCAGCCGAGGCCACGCCGGGCTCCGCACCGCCCTCGCTGCCCAGTCCATCCGGTGAGAAGAGAGCACCAAAAAGTCCGGCCGCACCGAATCAGCCTGGAGTCACAGATCCCGATGCGGATGGCCTCAGAGACGAAGACGCCTTCGACAGGCCGACCCAACCGGGTGTGACGACTCCTCCCGCGGAAACGGTCCCCGTGCCCGGGCCGGAGGACAACCAGCGACCCGATACCGCGGCTCCTGACTCGGATCGTCTGCAATCCTCTCCACCACAACACAATCGACGAGCCGATCAGAACCCGTCCCGACCTCCACAATGGCAAGATCCAGGCATTCGAACAGCGCCGCAGACGGAGACCGAAGCACCGCATGCCGAGTTGAGCGCGGAAATCGACGGCGGATCTCTCTTTCCTGGCGTTGTGGCCGACGCTCACCACTCCAGCAACCCATCGGGCTACGCCGTCGATATCCGTTATCGAACCCCTTCCGACGTCGGCGAAGCCGGCCTGACCATGGACTTCTCTACCTCAGGCGCACTCCAGATCACCATGTACCGCGCCGGTCTCGATCTAGGGCAGACACACACGTTCACGATGGACACCACAGCAGCTGACCAAGCGCGCAGGACGATCGAAGACTGGATCCGCGAACACCCGGGCTCTACTGAGACGCTCGAAATGGCCGCACGCACGGCCGTTTCGCTGATGTACGACCATCCTCCGCAGACCGTCGATGTACTGGGCATCACCGTTCGATGGGCAGGCGAGCTCAGATGAGGCAAGCACTCGGCTCGAAGCCGGTTCCATTTGCCGCTTTCACTGTGAGTGCACCGGCTTCTGAGGACTTTCAGAACCGGGTCGGCAGCCAGTTGAACAAGCGACCGGGACAACCGAGCGGGAGCGCCGCACTAGTGCTAGGCTTAAACATCTGATGACCAGCCGTCTGATGTATCTGCGTATCGGCCTGGAGAGGAGCTGGCACTACAGAAATCGGCCTTCACGACGGAGCAGCCATGGCTTCGCCCACGAATCTCGCCATTCGCGCAGAGTAGCCGCTCGCCACCGCCGCGCATCGAAAGCAACCTGTCGATCCACGACCGACACCACATCTCCCACGAGCTACGTCGGCACCCGAGCCCGGACATGACCCCGGATGGCCTTCCGCAAGAAAGCTGATACCGACATGACCACATACGACAACGCAAGTGCTACCTCACCTGGGCGACCTCGGCCGTCGAACGTGGGCAAACGGTACGGAATCCGGAGTCCAGGACTCAGAGGATGCCTGCTGGGTTCAGCGTCGGGACTCGAACCACTCCCGCCAGCGCTCCTGCAGACTTCGGGCAGGAGCGACACGGACGACGAGCCTTTGGCTGATGCCGGCGATTACGCGAGCTCCTGAGCATGTACCCCCAAGGGGGTAGCGCCCAGATGCTGCGCCAGTGCAGCGAATACAGTTCAAATCAACGCGATTCACTTGCGGAGCAGGCCGCCTCCTGGTCATGGTCATGCTGACCAGGCGTTGCCCTGAGCATGAACGCGCCGATCCGACCTGAGCGCACAATTCGCTAGAGAAAAATCAACTGCTCGAACGACTCGAACCAAGGTCTGAACTCGATCCGCCGAAGGAGATCGCCTTGTCAGGCACCTCACCGATCCCTCAGCGCCCAGCCGGGCATGAACTGCCGCCCGGACCGAGGGGATCACTGATTCCCACCATGCAGTTCCAGCGCGCGCCATTGAAGTTCCTCGCTCGTATGCTCGATAAATACGGCGACATATTCTTTGTCGATCTCATCGGAATGCCGACTATCGTGTTGAACGATCCCACATACGTCGACCATGTGCTGAAACGCAACCATTCAAATTACGATCGCCGAGGCCCCGCGGTCGACATAGCCCGCAAATTCTTCGGCAACGGACTCGGTACCGCCGCCAGGCCTGAATGGCTGGGGCAACGCCGTATGCTGCAGCCATCATTCCATCGGCAGCGCATTGCCGAGTTCAGCGAATCCATGACTTCAGTGATCGAAGCAACGCTCGATCGCTGGGAGCAGATGCAAACCGTCGGCTCGACGATCGACGTAGGGGCAGAAATGACAGATGTAACCCTGCGGATCGTTCTCAAGTCACTGTTCGACTGCAACATGGCCGATAACACACTTCGCCGCTTCACCGAGTCTGTCACCATCGCGACGCAGGAACTGGCTTCCTTCATGCGATTTCCCCTGGTTCCGCTGTCCGTGCCGACCACCGGCCATCGCCGCTTCCACCGCGCCTTGAAGGAACTCGACGCGATCACGTACGAAATGATCAGTCGGCACCGCACCGACGCGAGCTCCCACCACAGCCTGTTGTCCAAGATGATGACGGCTGAAGACCCGCAAACACACGACGGCATGACCGACGATCAGCTGCGTGACGAGGTCTTGACGATGCTCTTCGCCGGACATGAGACGAGCGCCAATACATTGACCTGGATTTGGCACCTACTCGGCGCGCACCCTGACGTGGAGAGTCGCCTTCGGACCGAGATCGATAGCGTTCTCGAGGGACGGCGGCCGACGATGCAGGATTTGCCGAGGCTCGAATACACCCGTCAGGTCATCGCCGAGGCACTGCGGCTCTACTCGCCGGCCTGGCACAACTACCGGCAGGCACTGGAGGATGACGAGATAGATGGTTACCACATCCCCGCCGGCACCACCATATTCTGGAGCTACTACTTCATACATCGTCATCGGAGTTACTGGCCTGACCCAGAACAGTTCGATCCCGACCGCTTCAGCGGCATCGACCGTGCAAATCCACACAATCCTGCGTATTATCCATTCGGCTCCGGTCCACGCCTCTGCATCGGAAATATCTTCGCAATGGTCGAAATGCAATTCATGATTGCTATGGCACTACAACGCTTCCGACTTGTGTCGACATCCACGACGCCCGCCGATCCCGTTCCGACACTCACCCTCGTGCCCAGCCGACCGGTGACCGCTCGCCTTGAACAGTACGGCTCCACTTCCGCTGGCGCGCAGAGCGGCTGATCGATCGGTTGTACCAGTTCGGACTTCCGTCGCTCGTAACCGCCACCATCGCGGCCCCGTCACCGATACAGCCGCCATGGCTGATTCGAACGCCGCTGACAGTGGCACAGACCATGGGTGCCGTAGCCCATCGGCACCAGGATGGCACGTGGCGAGGATCGGAGCGCTGGGGGCTACTCCATTAGCCCCACTCCGAGACATATCAGTGTCGACGACGGCGTAGTGACGGTCGATCTACTCCAACCCTTCCGCAAACCTGGTCGGTAAAGATCAGAATCGACCAACTCCGCGCAGCTGACGATCACGCGTACACCGAGGGCCAACCCGCCGCCAACCGGTGGGCGCCCGGCCGCGGCCGTCGCCGCAAGCCGCAAGCCGCTTCGAGAAGTACGAATCGTGGCGCGGTGGTCCAGATCAGCCCTATGAGCTTCACCGCGAAGGAACTGCTCACCCGATGGGCCGCAAGCCTCAAAGAGGTTGACGGGCTCGGTTTCTGGGCCGAGATCTCCGGTAGTTGGTCGTACAGCGCGCAGATCGCCTGCCAAGATCCGGACGGCGGGCGGGGAGTGACGCCGGAGCGCACCGAGGGCGTTGCGCCAAGGATACCGTCGATGAGCTGACGATCCGGACTCCCGACGAACAGGCACCGAGGCGGGGACTTTCCCGTGACTCGCGCCCGACACCCCCATGTAAAGCCTTCTAGATTACGCTGCTACCAAGACTCAGAAGGCTACTCCCCGCGCTGAGGACCATAGACAGTATCGACAGGATATTCATTACGGACTCTCCTTCTACCGGACGACTCCCAGATGTCGCCGATGACGATGGTGCGCGCCGACACAAGCATTTGGTCCCTATCGACCAAATCAACTCAGCAAATGACTCGCATATGACCTCTCATCGAGTTGGAGAGAAGGATACGCGATCTACCCGAGACAACCGCGGCACCACTTCCCATACCTGGCTACAATGAATTATCGAGTGACCCGGCCTCCGGAAGACCGGCGCCTCCAGTCCACGAGCGAGCTTGCACGATGCTTCTTCTCAGCACGCTCAACATGACACCGAAAACAACCAGGAAACAGTTGAGAGCGCCGCCAGGGAGTCGCTCGATCGCGCGGGTCCATAGCAGCGGCGGAAGCTCCCCCGCCGCAGGCCCAGCACCTCGATGCGCCGGGCCTGCGGCTTCTCGACCAGTGTCCGAACTCGCGCGCTCAGGGCCCCGGCCTCACTGAGCAGGATGCCATGCATCACCGATATGTCAAGCAGTAGCAAACTCCCAGCTTCGAGTGCATCGTAACGGAGCGCCATATTCATCACCCTTGCAGTTTTGATCCCTGCGCTGCCGTCGCGCTGTCAAGCTGCCCGCCGTCCGAGTAGGCGGCTGCTATACCGGGCGGTCCGTCGGTCAAGTGTGATATTTCCATCCAGCTATGATTTCTGAACGCGGCAGCCATTGTCGGATCTCCCCCAGCTCGCCGGGAGGGTGATCAACGGATTCGGCCGAACACCTTCGCAAAGTCGATCATGCTCCTCGCCGGCACGACGAAGTGGGTCAGATGGTACTTCTCTCGATACCGCTGAAGGGTTTCGGCGATGTCCCCGGGGGATCCGTGCAGTGTGCCGGGCAGTGCCAACAGCTCATCATCAGATAGATCAGGCGCTGTTATGCGTGGAAACGTCAAGTCGAACTTTCCGTTGCTTCTGACGCATACTGCTCCGACTGTCAGCCCGAGTTCCAGCTCATGGAGCGGTCGTCCGGCCGAGACACGGATGTGTTCGATTCGTTCGGAGAGCGCCTGCTCGACGACATCGTCGGTGAGCGGACGTCTTGCCGTCGGCACACCGGCCAACGAAATGACGTCGGCGTGGTTTGCAGCCACAGCGAGTAATCGATCTCCACTGCCTGCGACGAGAATCGAAGGTGCAGGTTTTTGCCGTGTCGGCGGATCACCCACAGTAAATCTGCGCCGCAGCTCGACGATCGTACGCTCGAGGTGGACTACCCGCTGGCCGGCAGTCGGGAACGGCAGCCGCGCCTGCTCGAATTCTTCCTGTGCCCAACCGGCACCCAGGCCGACGTCGAGGCGGCCGTCGGTCACCAGATCAACGGTCGACACATCGCGGGCCAGCAGCGTGGGATTGTAGAAGGCCGTGTTGAGAACGAAGGTACCCAACCGCGGACGGGTCGTCACCGCGGCCAGCGCGGCCAGGACCGGGAATGGCGAAGGCGATCCCAGGTGGTCCGGGAGCATGATCAGGTCGTAGCCGAGTTCCTCCGCTTGCCGGGCGCGATCCAGCAGCCAGGATAGCGACCCACTACTACACAAAGCGACTCCGAAGCGAACCCCGAAGCGGAATGGTCTCTCGTTCACCCAACTTCTCCTGTCGGCAGTAGCTTCATGAGCCTCTCTGAGACGCAAGCTCGAAGGGGCGCTGGTGCCGAATTCCTCAGCCGTGACTGTGTCGATACGCCAAACCAGGTAGTACGGGACACTTCGCGGCCGAAGCCGTCGGCGTACATCGCAGCCTTACCACCGACTACGGGCTGCATCTCTTCGCTGACAGGCGGTCGATCCTGATCCGGCCTCTGAAAGGCCCTCTCCCAAGCTATCGCGTCCGGTCACCGCCGCGACCCGTATCACACGCAACGATCAGCGAAATCCCTGAGACGCTCACGGGCGTAGATTGTGCAGGGGGCGCCGAGACGAGAAGCTTCCAGGTACTGATCTCGGGCTTCCGAGTCCCTTCCGGTTTCTCGGAGAAAATCGGCCAATCGAATGCGAGCTTTGGAATCCAAAGAATCGTGATCAACCAGTTTCCGATAGTACTTCTCAGCCATTCGCAGGTCACCGGCGTCCCACGCAGCTCGGCCACGCGTTTCGAATAGCGGATGAAAGTTCTCTACCGCAATAATCCGGTCATCATCCGTTGACTTCTCCATCGCCTCCACGGCGCATTCCTCGGCCCGGTCCAGCATCTCGGCAACCGATTTATGGTCGCCGGCGCGAAAGGGAATGAAACTGATACCGCGCCAATAGGCGCTTTTCAGCACCCAAGGTAGACCCTCGGCATCTGACGCAGACCAGAGCTTGCGGGCATACGACGACCACACGTGTACCTCCGCCTCGTCCCGTTGTCTTCGCACGTAATGGACAGTCAGGTTCACGGCAGATGCCAGCCGCGTTTCCAATGGAAACTGCTCGTTGGTGGCTCGCGCGATACCGATTTCAGCAATCTGCTGCACCGCGCCTATGTCGCTCGGATCGAGCTGACACCGCGCGAAGGCACAGAGATACGACAAGGCCAATCCCTCTGATGTTCGACAGGCTAGTTCATCAGGTTGGGGCAGTTCTGCCAAGAACTTCCAGAATGCGAGTTTTGCCAGTACGCGCGCGATACCGAGCTGCTGGGTCGGCTCCAAAGAACACCAGTCATCGATCAAATCACACATGACGTTCCACGGACCAGAGCGTTCATCGATCGGCAGTTCGCGTGGATCCTCCAGATACGGCACGCCCGGTTCATCCAATGCAATCGATGCACGCAAGTGGAGAGGAGGCATGGCTTGGTTCGCCGGAATTTGTATCCCGGTCTGCAATCTGGCACCGAAGTCGGCGGCGACACGTGCGTGAATTGGCCCCGCATCGGTGCAGAGATCTGAATAAGCGGCGAGCAGCTGCCCGGTCGTGGGACTTTGAATCATCGCGTTCCTGAGTCTCTTTCCGACTTACGCTCGCGTAAGCCATTGAACAAGCTGAACAATGTCACAACTGACGCCGCGGGCAGCAAGCGCGGAATACACGTTCGCCACCACTTCGGTACGTTCACGAAGCAACGACAGATCGGCTTCTGCGTACAGTTGAGGCAAAACGAGCGCCAGACCCGCCCATGCTTGCGGCCGCATCGGATCATGGCATAACTCATCCACATATCGAGCTACAGCTGAGTCGAAATTGCCAGTAATCGAGGCAAAATCTCCGGAACCGTCGTCTTCGGTGCTCTGCAACGTGGAGATTGCGGCATGCCGAGTCAGCATGTGTGGTAGAACCAGTTTGCCATAAGCAGTAGGGATGCCATCTTGGTCCGCGATGGTTACCGAAGGCAGTTCGTCACCTGAAGGTGACTTTTGCAACCACCTGTCGGCCAAGTGGGCCACTTCGCTGGACGAGGGCCGTAGATTCCTCGCGCGCCAGAATGCTTCCAGACAGACAGAGACATCCGTGGCCACTTTTCGCGCGTTGCCGGATATATATTCACCTTGCCAGGATGCCATGCTGCCGGACAGGCTCGCGAAGAATCGTTCCCCGCGAGGGGTGAGTACTCCTGACGACATCACTTGATCCAACGCGGTCGTCAATTGGAGACGCCCGCACTCGAATTCGATTTCGGCACGTATGCTCCGATGACAACTCGAATGACGGTGCACGCGCCAAAAATCGGTTACCCCGAAGAATGCATAGATACCATGCATCAGCCCATATATCGGTCTCGGGTCTACGCGCCAAGGTGCATAAAAACGCATCGGCGCATCCGGATCAAATAGACCTGCCTGGTCGACCAACAGCGAGAACTTGTTGTGCTGGAATTCGTGAATCATTGTAAGAGCCATTTGGCAGGACTCTTCATGAGCTGTCGAATAGACTGCCCCATATCCACTTGGGGAAGTCCAACTCTGTCCGACCGCCGCCGGTTTCGCACTGAGCGGCACGACCATGCGAAGACCGGAGCACATCGGCGCATGATATTCGGTGAAATCGCATCGGAGGATCTTCCACGCGCTACGAAGACGTTGCTCCCAGGACAAGGCAGCTGCCGCGTCCAACACATCCGGAGGAAGCTTGAATTGATCGGGCAACTTGACGTCGAAGTCACGAAATGGATCGAGGTCGTCCAGGTAGAAGCTGTGTCCGGAATCGTCCACCTCCAGACGACGCTGAGGCCGCCAAGCCTCCGTCGTTTCCGTAAGGCGGGAATGGACCTCAACCGTTGTGCCGCCATTCTCGAAAGTCAATAGGCCATCACCCGACCAGCGCAACAGGCAATGCCCGAATTCTGTGGTGCTGCCTAATCGGACCATACCGATAAGCGGAAGCATCACCACCCCGAAACGAACTACCACCTGCGTCGAACCCGGGCGACCAGCGAGGATCTGCCCGCTTGCCGCGAGCCAGCCGAGATAGCCGAGATCTGCCCATAGCGGACTCGGTTGTCTCGCGTCGTACTCAGTGAAGTTGAGACGTCGGAACATCACTGTGAGCCAGTTCCCGATATGGGGATAGGAAAACAACTCCACAGCGAGATCGTGATGATTCCGCTGCAGGTGGGCAAGTATGCGGTGTGCCGATTCGACATCCGTGAATTCGTCCGGGCGATCTGCAGAGAGCTTGGACAACAGTGCGTGCAAAAGGAGCAGTCGACCTTGTAATGCCTCCAGCGCAAGAGCCGCGACGGCGGCGTCCGTACCATACCCGGACCCGAGTTCGGTTATCGCTGCTTCGATATTCGAGCTATCGACGGATGTCATTTCCTCATTGCTTTCTGGAGGTCGCCGTCCAGCCGCGCGCTGATGTGCCGGATAAGCGCAGCGAGATCACTGCAATAAACCGACGGGTTCAGGAACCCGGTGTCTGCATGATACCGATGCACATAATCTCCTCCCCCGCATATGTTCTGCAGCGAACACGACAAGCAAGTTTCGCTCAATGCCGCAGCGCCGATCTGCCGCGCCACGACTCCCGGTTCCCACAGCGCATGCGTCAGCCGGTCGCCCATTCCTACATTTTTGGTTCCGATTGTGACCATTCGAGTAGCACCGGAATACGCTGATTTCAATGCGTCGGTTTGCTCGAGCGCTCCGTCGGTTTCTATGACGGCGATCTGAATCGGAGCGAGTCCGACCGATTCGCCCCGCGCGTGCCCTCCGATAAGCAGATGAATGATGTCGTCGAACAGGCGGATCTGGGTTTCGAGCTTCGAAGCGTCGTACCAATGATCGAATATCGGAATAAGCCACTCTGCATACGGGGCGGCATCCCCAGCCTCGACCTTACCGTCCGGAGGTGACTGCCAATTACCATGCGGAAGAAGAAAGTCCACGGCCGGTGGGTCGAAAACTAAGAGTTCTTCGTACGTTTCGAGTGGGTCGTTGGCAAGGTCGATGGTACATAGTAGACCTCCGAATAGTCTGTCGTTCGGGTGCCTTCGCAGACGCGTCACCCCTCGCGCAACGTCGTCGTAACTCCCGTCGCCACGACGAAACTTTCGGTGTCGGTCATGGGCCTCACGGCCACCGTCGATACTCACGCCGATGGTTACGCCCCACTGATCGCAGATCCGGAGGAACTCCTCGTCGATGAGTACCCCGTTCGTCTGCACACCCAGCCGCAACTCGGTCAGCGAGCCCAATCGTTCTCGAGCGTGGCGCGCGAAGAACTCGAATCGGGTGTGGCCGGCGAGCAGCGGCTCGCCACCATGGAGAACAAGGCTGACGGCTGGGACTTCGAAGCGGCCGATATGGTCGGCAATGCCCGAGCACGCATCGCAAAAGGTTTGTTCATTCATCACCATCGGCTGGTCGCGCCAACTTTGGTCGATTTTCTCGTACATATAGCAGTAGTCGCAAGCGAGGTTGCATCTGCTGTGGATCTTGATGATGAACTGATTGAATGGGTACGGCTGCCATCCAGACGAACGGAGTTCGTCGACATTCAATCCCACTGAAGGCCAAGGACCCAAGGTCCGACCGGGCATGTTAAATACCTCGACATGTGATGGAGCAATAGAAACCGTACGCAGCGTCGTAGATGACGCCGCAGCCGTAGAGCCGTGCGGTCCAGGTTCAGACCTGGACCGCAGGCGCACAACCAGGCCAGCTCGAGGAGTACCCGCCGGCTGACAACAGCAGCGGAGCCACGGCAATCGATCAACCGCGATCTCTCCCGACTCGACGACAGGCTGTCAACGAGCGCTGGTCATTAACATCAGTGCAGATCAGCGTGCTTCACGACTAGTTACTGATAGTCGATGAACGCTTGAAATGCGACAGGCGCCGCGTGCAGCGTCGACGCCATCTGACGTCTGATCGAAGACTGCAGAGCAGGACTGACCTTCTCCAGCAGCCGATCGATGTCACCTACGGAGCTGCCGATATGAAGAGTCGATTGGTTCACTTTTTGCCTCCTTGCCAGTTCAATACAATGCCGTGACGCGGACTCCGTCTGGGCCGCCCTGTGGCGAGAACAGGCGGGTCCCGACACGACGCCCTCATCCGAATATCGTTTGGAATGTCTTGGCGACCGCTCATGTATCGATGATCCTCTGAGTTCTCAGCGTGCTTCTTCTTGCGCGAATGCCGCCGATGCGCAGCGAGATGAATTAAGCTCGTAAACAGCCGCGGAATGAAGACTCATCAATGCTGTACAGCACATACCGATTGGCACGAGAATTCGAGTCGCCTCCATTCCCAGCCAAGAAACCATGTATCCACCGATCAGCGGCCCGAGGGCGGCCACTCCGGCATTCCACGTTGCGATCGCGGCCGTAGCTCTGCCGAGAATGTCGTCGGACAGCACTTGCATACGCACAGTGGTCAAGGCGACGCCGATAACAATGCCGACGCAGCCAACGCCGCACCAACAGACAGCCAAGACGACGGGATCGAAGGTGAATGCGAACGAGCACAGAAGTATCGGCCACGTCCATAAGGCGCCACGATAAACACTTGTGGTGCCGAACATACGGAGCAGACGAGGCGCAACGATCGACCCGATCAGACCGCCGACGCCACCTGCGCCCAGGACTAAACCAGTCGTCCATCCCGATCCCCCATCGGTGTGCATATGGACCAGGATCAACATGATCGCCACTTGCGCAATCATGCTGCTCAGCCCCGCGATCAGCGTTGTGGTGCGAAGAAAAGGATGGTTCCACACGATTCGGACACCCTCGAGCATTCGGGTATTCCCTTGTCCGAGACGATCCATCGACAGCGATGGCTCGGATCGTGCGACGGGTTTCATGGCCAACAATGTCGCCAGACAGAAGAGGTACGAAAGAGCGTTCACCAGGAAAGGCAGCCACCTCGCGATGCCCGCGATTGCCGCGCCGAATGCCCGACCGATCATGATCGCGATAGGCTGCTCGGCTTCAAAGAATGAATAGGCTGTCGTGCGATGTTCCTCCCGAACAACATCGCGAATGACCGGCACTTCGCAGATTTGGAACAAGACCAGTGCACTGCCCTCGGCGAACGCCGTGAAGCACCACATAAAAGCGGCGCCCGGTGGGCGGAGGACAGCGACCAGTGCAGCAAGCGAGATGGCCGCGAGTCCGACGCCCTGACAGGCTATCAAAATACGCCTGCGGTTGAAGCTATCTGCAATTTTTCCTGCGGGCATTTGAAGAAGCAGGGTTGCGAGAGTGAACGAGAATGCAACCCAACCCGCCATGATCGAGGACCCGGTCATGGCCAGCACAATTATCGGGTAACTTATCGAAATACAGTAGCACCCGACAAGCGATATTGCGTTCCCCGACCACAATAGAACAAAGTTCCGGTTCCCGAGAATGCCGGTCGAATATGGCAATGCAGCTCTCCCAACGAATCAATCATGCCGGCTTGCCGCAGGCCGAGGCGAGTGGGCACCACGCGCATCACAACATACGGATGTCGCCAGCTGATCTTCAGTAGCATGCGTAATCGGCGTTGAATCGAAATGCCCTGTTCGATGCGAGTTCATGCCCGCCCTGCAAGTACAACCGCCAACGAATCACGACGAACTGCGCCTAGTCGGCCTTGATGACTTTCCCGATCGGCCGGATCAACGTTGCCCAGTTCGTAGTGATTTCTCGCATCACAACCGGATGGGGTCACCGCAGACGGCCGCCGAGCTGTCGGCCGTACTCGAAGGAATTCCTAACGCTTGATACAGCGAAGAACCGTAATCCGCGCCCGCTCCTACCCTCACAGTGACTCCATCCCTTCTCTGGATCACCAGCTACTCGATGCGGCGCAAGTGTCGGGTCGTAGACGACACGCGACCGCTGTGCCCGAGGCCGCTCTAGACTTCGGGCACCTCCGCACTGCAGCCGGTATGACTGGCGACGTGCGATTCATTAGCTGTGAAATTACTAAGAGTCTTCCGGATCTGCGGCTGGCTCGCTATGGGGAGAATCCCTACGATCGCCCAAAGGGCCGTCGAGCCGGACCAATCCTGGCCCTCCTACTTCAAGGGACGCCTTCTGCCATGGCCGGATGCCAAATGCTCCGCGGTCGCGCTGGCGGCGTCATAACTGCACGTGCCATCGGATGGGATCCAACGCTGCGCCGTAAGTTCACAAACGGGCGGGGCTTCCGATCGCCGTAGGCGGAGCCGAGATGTTCAGCCCGGCATCGGTCCTGCTCCGGTTATCGGCTCGACGAGCCACGGAAATTCCGGCCCTCTGGCCGAGGAAAGCCCGGCTGCAATCGATCGTGGATCATCCGGTGCGTCGCGGAGGCGCTCGCCGGCTCGCCGGGCGTCCCAAGAACGGAAAGGCAGCGATTGCGGATACCGCGCCCCTGGCTCATCACCCGACGCGCGCAGTCAGTCAGCTTCGGCGGGGCGCAATGCGTGAGCTCGGCAAGTTTTTCATCGTCGATGGGTTGATAGTCGTCGAGGGGGACGGGACCCGATCCCCCTCGTGCTACCTCCGCGTTTCGGCGTGCGTATGCCCGATCTTCGGGACCGATGGCGACTGAACCATCGATCCTGGCGCCGCCCGACCACGCTGGGCTCTCTTCTCCCGACCACCGAATTCCGGCTCGCCGATTCCACTCCCCAGATTCAGGCCAGAAGGGCAGCGAAGAGGGCTGAGGCGATGTTGCCACCCGAGACTATGGCAACGGATTTTCCCGGCGGCAGTTCGTGACCGTGGAATAGGTAGGCCGCGGTCGTTACGGCGCCGCTGGGTTCGGCGATCAACCGGGCTCGTCGAGCGAGAGCCTGAACCGCCGCACGAATCTCCTCTTCACTGACGGTCACCATGCCGTCGATGACGTTACGCAGATGGGCGAATGTCAGTTCCGACGGCTGTGCGCGAAGCCCGTCGGCGATCGTGCGGGCCCGCTCGGCTATCGGCCAGTCGACCTGGTGACCGACGCGCAGACTCTGGGCCGTGTCGGCGGCCAATTCGGGCTCGACGCCGATCACACGGACGTCCGGGCGCAGCGCCTTCACCGCCACTCCAACCCCGCATGCGAGACCACCGCCACTCACCGGGACCAGTACGACGTCGACGTCTGGAAGGTCTGCCATGATCTCCAGCCCGATAGTGCCCTGGCCTGCGATTACCGCCGCGTCGTCGTACGGCGGGATCAGTGTGAGCCCGCGCCTGTTCGCGAGGGCATCGGCCACAGCAGGGTGCTCGCCTATGGGTACCTCGACCACCTCCGCGGCGTATGCCCGGGCGGCATCGACCTTGACACGCGGTGCGACATCGGGCACTACGACTACGGCGGGCACGTCGAACTGCTTGGCGGCATAAGCTAGGGCCTGCGCGTGGTTGCCGCTCGAGTACGCGATGACCCCGCGGGCCCGCCGGTCGACGCCGAGGCAGGCGATCGCGTTCATCGCGCCGCGCAACTTGAACGACCCTACTGGCTGAAGGCTTTCCGGCTTGAGCCACAAAGGTCGACCCGAGTCCTCGGGAAACGACAGTAAGGGCGTCCGCACCACGGCACCCTCGATCTGCCGGGCCGCCGCCTGAATACTTTCAAACATCACAAACCTCATACCCCAACCTTCCGCGCCATCCTTTAACGGCTCACGGAAAAGAACCGTTCAGGACAGAGCACATTCCGTCCCGCGGGGCATACCAAATGCCGGACTGCCGACCGCGTCCGCGCCGACACCGTCGCCGCGGATGAAAGTTGTTGTTCGCTCTGAGATCGGGACCTTCCGCCATCAGGGCCTGGTCTACTCCCCCTTCCGGGGAGCCATCCACCCCGCCGACGATCCGGCCGGGCCTTTCGGCACACAGCTGTACGGAACTCCGCTTCCGTCCTCGACTCCGGGTGGCTCCTCGGTATTCGTCACACAGCTCGTCACCACCAGCGCCCCCGCGATGAGCAGACTGATCGCGGATCCCGCCCCAAACCTGGCGAGTAGATATCTATCGATCACTACGGCCTCCGCTTTCTGACCTTCACTACCCTGTTGCAGTCATCCCATACGCACGAAAGACCGTACGTAGCAATAGGTTCGACGTGCTTTTCCGACTCGGGACGACACCCTTCGAGCGCGCTGCCGAAAATAGCTCGGCGTCGTATCAGAGCCATAGCGGGTCACCGTAGACTGCTACCGAACTGTCTGCCGTCGCTGTAGACATCGTCGCGATCGCGAAGGAGCGCAAACTCACCGCACCCAAACACCCATCGATCTTGATCTCCGCCTGATCAATAGATATCGAGCCGTGCGCCCCTTCGAGCGCCTTGGTACCGAGCACGATACTGCTTATGGTTCCAGGCTTTATTGTTGTCGAAATACTCGGCAGCAGCAGCGCGCTACCTCCGATCGCGAAGCCGGGTGAAGAGCCGACACTCACCATGGCATCGGGACCGATCGCTGCGGATACGCCGAGTGAAACACCGCTGGACACATCCGCCTGACACCCGATCTGATAACCCAATTGCAAAGTTCCCGAGTTCACCGCCTGGCTACCCGCACCGCCGATATCGGCCGTCGCAGCCACCGTCACGAACCCTTCCCGGGTGAAGGGTGTCGCGGCAAGATTAGGCACACGTTGCAGGTCTTCTGCGGTCTTGCTGACCCGCAGCTCCCAGCCGTCTTCGCTGAGGACAACCCGAGACTTGTCCGCTGATTGATCAGCGGTCGCAGTCGCCGAGGTCATGCTCAACGCTGCGGTGGCAGCGATACCGACCATCGTGATGATCGAGCTCTTCAATGAAATCCTTTGTGCTCGTGGCAGCCAGGACAAATCAGTACTTGCTTGCCGTGCTTGCTCCCCGACTCGGCGGACCAACCGACGCGGCTGCGCCCGCTCATCACTGCGCGGCAACCTCGCCGAGTCCAATACTGGTCAATACGAATCCGGAGTCTCCGGTACCCCGCACGCCCCTCAGATCCAGCGCGATCGCGGCGAGCGCCTCGTCGGCGCCACCACCGCGCCTGCCGAGAAACAATCGATCTGACACAGGTGCCTCCACATCTCGGATCCAGGCGACGGGCGTCCCTGCCCGCTAACGAGCATGCTGTCCGATGCCGATCTCGCGGGGTATGGGGAAAATGCCTACGAGTCGGTTGTCGTGGGCAACCGCCTCAAGGCGCCCATGGGTTCGGCCCGGCGTTCGACTCTGGGATGTCGAGGTTGGACAACCTTCGCGAGGACCGCATCAACGCATGACGGTTCACGTCCGTCTGATCGTCGAAGTAGTTCTGGGCTGCGGCCTGGTGTTCCAGCGCCAAGCGCCGGCCGATGTGCTGACGGATGTCTCGACCGGCATCGCGCCAATCATCGGCTGAGATCTCAGTGCGGAGCCGGTGCTCATCATCCACGAGAATGGTTCCGGTCGGCCCGGACGGCTCGAACAGTTGCCGGACGAACCAGTGATCGTCCGATACCGAGTTCATCGGCGCGGTGGAATGACGAACGAAGTTGTCGGCCGCGATGGCGGCCTGCGCCGCGAAGGCGGGGTGTGCTGCGATGCCCACGTGGTTCTCCACCGCGCGGGCCGCGGCGACGGCCTTTTGGAGGGGCGCGAATCCGAACGGATTCTGCGACATGCTGGCCTTCTGGACCGCCAATGCTCGCTGCGCGTCGACCACCTGCTGATCCGTAGCTTTCATCGCCCGCAGAATCGGAGCGATCATCGCGTCCGGAACTTTGCTGTCGCCGAGTCCATCGAGCACATTCGCGACCCCCAGAGCAGAGGTGATTCCGCCCTCCACGCCCTGCAACCGTCCGGCTGCTTTGAACCGCCAATTCGCCCGCGCTGCATCGTTGTACTCGTGCATCTGCCGCATCATCGGCGAAGTGACGAAGCTGTCGAGCTCCTTGCGCTTCTTCCGCCGTGACTGCGGGCTGAACGGGCTCGGAGTAGCTGCGACGAGCCATGCGGTCAGCGGCGACATATTGACCGTGTTCAGCGCGGCCATCCTCGACAAGAGCCCACCACCACCCAATGCGCCCCCGGCTCGCGTCGCTCCCATCCCAAGAGCCGATCCCCCACCACCCCCGCCATTTTGACGTGCCGGATTCTGGATCGCCGAGGCGAAGCGGTTCGCCACCCAGTTGTTGCCTCTGCGCAGGCTCGAATCCAGGCCGCGCAACTGCGAGATTGCGATGACCTCGACGGCGCCCGCGACGATGATCACCGCCATGACCTGCCCGCGGGCCTGTTGAAACAGCTTGTCGAGGAACAGGACGTAGACGCCCAGGAAGATGGTGAAAGCGGCCATGCGAGCGGCAGCGATGAATCCGTCGACAATATTACGCACCAGGAACGTCTGCGTCGGCCCATACACGAAGCCACCCGCCGCGAAGCCGAAGATCGTCATGAAACAGTGGTAGATCGCATCCATGGCGGCCTTCATGACTTTGATGCCTAAGTACGACGCAAACGCCAGGAGGATTCCTCCCCCGAGCAGCAGCAGCAGTCCGGTGCCCACCTGGCCCATGCTCGGATCACTGGCCTTGGCGTATGCGGCCGAGTCGCCGCAGGACTTCAGACCGTTTCGCACGCGATCGTCATCGCCCGCCCGGATTCCCGCCGACCAGGCGGCGCGACAGGCGGAACTCTCGTCCACCACGTGCCCGAAGTTCCACACTTGTAACGGACGTCTGGCGAAGTTGTCGGCGAGGGACTCCTGCATCGCCGGGATCATCTGCGCAGGAATCGGCCTCGCGTTTCCGTTCAACCCTGCGGCCACCGAGATGCCTAAATCCCTCCCCTGCGCCAGCAAGCCATGGGAGGACAGGACTTCCGAAAGCGGCTCGGAGAGAAAAATCGGCCCGAGTATCGCGACCATAATCATCGTCACGACCTGCATCGCGGCCTTGGCGTGATACCCGCGCGCGACGAACCAGGCGACGAAGAACGCGCCGACAGCCGCCGCGGTCAGCAGCACGATCGGCGCAGCGATCTGGCTGGTCAACGCATCCGCGACGCCGCGAAGCGCCGAGGCGAACCAATCCATCCAGCGGAAGCTCAATGCATATCCGATCAGCCAGATCGCCGACGTCACGATGGCCATGTAGCCGATGAACTCCAACCCGAGGATCGCCCACAAAATCGTGACGCCCGGGTTCAACGGACCACCCCGGTGGGTGGCGAAGATGTAGCTGGACAGCGGAACGCCCGATGAGTCGCGGATGTTCATCCAACTGAGCCCATCGATCTGAGAACCGCTCGCCGAGCCCGCGTAGGTCTGCGCGGACGAGACTGCGCCGAGCAGGCCGGGAAAAACGAACAGCACGAAAGCGAACCATAGAAACCATCCGACTCTGCGACGCCAGGTCCGATCGCCGAACTGGGCCCGCATCCGCGACACGACGCCGACCGCACGGCAACCTTTGAGATCGTCCGATTCGTCTTCGCCTCCCTGCGAGCGGATCCGAGGGGACGAGCGCACCGCATCGTTGCGATGCTTCATCGACCTGCCATGCGGTACGTGCAGCCGATCAGCACCGCGTGGCGCTGATTCGGTGCACTTCGCCGCCGGGTGAAGATCCGGCTGTGGCCTCGCCCGAAACCGTTCGTTCAAAGCCGCGACATACACCGTGACCAGGCGGCAGATCGGCATTGCCATCAACCAGCGACCTCCAGTCGGACGAGATGAACGGTCCGGCATGCTCGAGCCATGTCCACCCTGGCCGGCTTGGCACGCTGGGGATCCCACACTTCATCCTCGAACTTCGGACCGCCCAGTTTCAGCGCATGCGATTGGCCACCTATCTGAAGGCGGACTACATCGTGAGACTTCCGGCAGTGGAACTTGTGACCGCGCCGCCTGATACTCCCCGGACTGGGCATAGGACGGGTATGGGGAGAATCCCTACGATCCGGCCGAAACTGGCTCGTTTTCATCCAAAGGGATTCTGTAGCAATAGCTCTGACGAATCGCCAAGCGACTCCGTCTGTAGCCGTGCATGTTCGGCGCGCGGTTAGCGCCTGAACGCATCGACATGAGCGCTCGATCGTCGGCTGAAGACACTCCTGTGCAACGCTTTCAGCGGCACCGATCGTGAGCCCGCGGTCCGCATCGCTCCCCGGCGGTATGCGCGGACGATGCCCGCCTACCGTCGATGCGATGCGAGACAGCGCATCGGGCGAGAGATGCGACCGAAGTATCAGGTTCGTGCGCTCGCAGCACGTCCCAGCGGAACTCGCCCGTGTGCGCAACGACGAATCGAACGCAGATGGACTGCGGAGTCACCGATGCTCCGGTCGCCACCGGGGACGGCGGATCCGACGAGTCCCCTACCGCTGGGCTACGACTAACGGACCTCGCGGTCGATCCCGCCAGACGACGTGGCGCTATCGGGCGATGATCTCGTAAATCAGGGTACGGCCATCGCGCACGACCGTTCGCACATGTTGTTTGTAGACAACTCGCATGCCATCGGGGCGGCGCTCCTCGACGTCGACGTCGAATGCATCCTGCTGCCGTTCGGCAATGCGCACGCAGTAGGTGGTACCAACTGGTATGTCCGCCTCGATGGCTTGCTGCAGGCTCTCGGCGGGAGAAACGCTCACGGCATCCGGCGCCACGAAGGTCCACGCCGCCGCTCCGGCACGGTCGATGTAGTAGGCATATTGAAATCCGAGTATCGCGTCCGCCCCGGTTGCCGTGCCGCCGGGTCCGTTTCCCACCGTCAATCTCCCGGTTCGCGTGGCTTCGCACATCTGAAGCGGCTGCTCGATCGGAATAACAGGGGGAACTTCCCCCACTCTCCTGGCGATCATCGTGACCATCGCGCCGACGGCGACTGCCGAAATCGTCAGAACGACGGCCAACGCAACCCGCACCCAACTCCTCCACGAGCCAGGCCTGCGCGATCTACGCACCAGTGATCCGAGCGTCTGTGCTACGACGTCCGGGTCGAGCGCCGAGCCAGCAGTAGACCGCACTGTCTGCCCGGCGCAGAACGCCGGGGTGGCGTCCGCCGATCGAGAATCCTCGAGACGGGAACGGGCTTCGGGCTGCTGCGCTCGTCGATTACTCGCCAACGAGGACAGGGGCGAGAACCCACTGAAATCCGACGCCGGCAACATCCCCGAATGGATATCGCCAGGCCGATCGGATTCGCCGATTCCGGAACTCATCACTTTCCTACAAGAAGGATCACGTCGGCACCACGATGCCGCTCACCAATCGAGTTCACAATAGAACGCCTTCCCAGGGACGAGAGGACCTGCTACAGGTTCGACAGGCCAACGATGAGTTCTGAACCGCCCACTCGGCTGCCGAGCGTGTCGTAGGGATTTTCCCCATTTACACGCAATCGACCGGGTGCGAGGGTTGGATACTCGGTGCGACTCTCGCATCATGCGCAGCAGGCAGGGAACCGGAACGACAACCCAGGCGGCGGACCCGAAATTGGTTGAGATCGAGGCACAATCAATATGCGATGAACGCAACGCGCGGGTGACTCTCCTTCGCTTCGTTCGACACCTCCTGCCGTGGATCGGGATCGCACTGGCAGTGCTTCTGGCCCTCGGAGTCCTCGTCGTCGGCAGCGACCGGCTGTGGTTGACGATTTTCGAACCGTCCACATCGTGGGCGTTTCCGAAGTTCGAGCAGTAGGGAGCTCTCGTCGGTCATCTCTCGACGAGACGAGTATCTGCTTGCCGGAGCAGTTCAGCACTGGCGGTGGTGAGCGCTCGGCCAGGCCGAGCCGGCACCGGGGTGCTCCGCATCCCGGACTCGGGGAATGTGACCAGTCGAGCCAGGTCACAGCAGTGCCCTGCGTTGGGCCGAACAAAGACGACGACTCCTGCTCAACCGCGGATATAGTAAGTAACCGGCTGAACCGAGGGGCAACCTAGCGAAGCCGACGGCGATGATATCGTCGGATTAATATCGCACGGCCGATCGGATTCGCCGCTTTCCGGAATCATCGCCTTCCCATTTGAAGTACCACGCCAGTCCAGCTATGCCGCCGGACCGATCGAGTGCGCAACCAGGGCACTTCCGCTCGGCCAGAAGAAACTGGGGTCGTGGTCGACGCGCCATTCGGGTAGCAGCCGGAACGCCCCTGGACACGAAAGAATGCAAAAAATTATGGCGGCGATGGCAGGTGAGACATGGTAGGGATTTCCCCCATACCGGCCCGAGTTCCGAGATGAGATTCTCGGATAGGGTCACCCGCCGCCTCGCTGACCCATCCTTGCTTCGAGACGAATAGGTGAGAATGCATGGGAGGATTGTTCGGCTTCGAATGGAAAGACATCGCTTCCGGTGTCGCGAGCGGTGTGGGATTCGCGGTCGGGGGGCCCTTTGGCGCGGCGATACTCGGTGGCGTGGTAAGCGGTGCATGGACCGGCTTCGAAAGAGGTAGCTGGGAAGAAGGTCTCGAAGCCGGACTGCTCGGCGCCGCCTTCGGTGCGATACCCGGTGGCTTCGTCGGCGGTGCAGCGAAAGGACTGGCCGGCGGAGGGGTGAAATCGCTCGCTGGTGGCGGACTGAAGGGTATCGGAACGAGCTTCAAGGACGGCTCACAGCTCTTGTTCAAGGGCGGCTACGGTAATTTTTTTGACAGATTGGGCCTGGCACGGCATGGTACGCAGCTCGCTATGCCCCGCTTGGGCGCCGGTGCGCTGACGGCAGGTGCTGGTACGACGCTGGCCGGTGCGATGTACGACGATTGGCGCCCCACCGCCATGCCGTTCATACCGACGAAGCCGCTTGCCAACAATTCCAGCACCGAAATGGAAATCATGCAGATGCCCGACATGAAGCATCCCGATTTTCCAGATCAATATCGATTCCTTCCGGCCACCGAATCATTTCACACCGAACTTCCGGCGAACCTGGGAAATTATTACAACAGTTTCGCGAAGGACTCACATGCAACATCTCCTCCGCAGGGATATTCGATACCCCAGGTCGAGGGTTCCGACCGCTCGAAACTCACCAATTATCCAGTGGCAGCGGGGTTACTCGAGCGGGCATTCAAAGAATTGCACGAATCCGCTAAGAGTCTGGCACCGCTAACCCACGAGTCGCTGGAGATCTCCGCGGAAGGCAGGCAGGCGATCGACAATATCGTCGTCATTGTCAACAGCGCGGCCGGAGCCGTACCGCAGGGCGGAATGACCGAGGACGACCACATTTTCGCGTATGTCACACAAGCGCTTCAAGAGGGCGAACGGATGTTCAAGGAGGCGATGACGCAGCAGGAGGACCTCGGCAAGGGAGTGGACGGCGAGTCCGACAAGTTGAAGGCACTGGAAGACCAGCTCAGGCAGCTCGAACGGGCAGGCACGGACTCGCAGGGGCGAACGACCGACCCGGCCAATATTACGCCCCCATCCGGGGTGCCACCGGCCGGTACGGCCCCCGCGTACGTCGACCCGAGCGCCTTCCCCACCGGTTCGGATGGAACCGGCGGTTTGGGCGGCTCGGATGGAACGGACATTCCTGGCCTCGACGGCCAGCCGCCCAGTGGACGCGACAATGCCGGAGACATGCCGAGTGTCACTGCCCCACCCACGCCCACTATGCCATCGCCTGCGGCGACCTCGCCGATGGGTTCGGGCCTCGGGGACTTGATGGGTTCCATGGTGCCGATGATGATGCAGCAGGCGATGATGCGGAATCTCGCCGACCAGGACTTGAACAATCGCCGCGCGGAACTGAGTCGCCGCGACTTCGAGGACGAGTTCTCCCCCGTGGCCCCGCCGCCGGTCGGCACGCCGGCAACGCCGGTCACAGCGCAGCCCGCGGCGGCGCCGCCTTCCACGACCGCCCCCGCGACGCAGCAGCACGGGCATCCCTCTGGCACAACGCCTACCGCCCAGACCGTCAGTGCACCCGGCCGCACGCCCGAGGCCGACGGCAGCGTTCTCTACACATTCCCGGACGGGCGCACACAGAAGGTGTCCCTCACCGTGGCTCAGGCGTTGGACGCGGCGTTCGGGAATGCCAGCGGCACCGACGCCCAGAAGGCCTACGAGAAGACGACCGCGAAGTGGTCGGACAAGAAGCAGATCGGCGATCGCGTCGACCCATACCAGTTGATGACCGGCGACGTCGCCACATGGGACCAGCGGTCCGCGATCCTGGTCGTATTCGGCTCCGAAGAAGGCGGCACATTGGAGGCCGTCATCAACGGCGAGATGAAGCCATTTACCTCAGAGATGTCCGACAGTGCAGGGGAATTCGGCCAGTTCACCGGATTCGCACACCCGAAGGGAATCGAGTTGACAGCGCCGACGAACGAGAACGCGCTTCCGACGGAGGCCGGCGCGGTCGATCACTCAGGAAACGCGGCAGTATCGGCTATCGCGTCACCCGTGAGCTGACCGGGAGAAGTTTGTCGACGCGAGTGGAATCTCGACAGTGACCAGCCGCTTCGAACACATCAGATGACCGAGACCCCGCTACGGCTCTCTGCCGGCAACGTCCTTCTGACGGACAACACCTTTCCTATCGGCCCCTGGTCGCTGTGTCATGGCCGCTGCCACACCGGCGCGAGAGGATACTGCGAGTTTTGTGAAGACCCGCGCGAGATGCTTTTCGACGGTCTTGGGGCTCAGGAACAGATCTGCCGCGATCTCACGGTTGGTGTATCCTTGCGCGACTCGCTCGGCAACCTCGCGCTCGCGCCGTGTCAAACCCTCCTGGTCGGAGGAGTCGGTCGCGGGGCCGACCCAGATACGCTTTCCCAGCGTCCGAAGCTCCTTCGCAGCCTCGTCGGCCAAGCGTATTGAGCCGGCGTCCCGGAGAACAGCATGCGCGAGTTCGAGTTCGTGGATAGCCCTGGCGGGATCGCCCGCCCGGGCCAGAGCACGCCCGAGGTCCAGCCGTGCACGAGCGGAGGCCACCCGCGTTTCCACGATGTCGCAGCATTCCCGAGCCCTACGGGCCGAATCGGCCGCAGCACGGTACTCCCCGCGCGATGCCTCAACACATGCTCGAGCATGAAGAAAGCTCCCTTCACGGTGCGGCAAGCCGTGCGCGAGGTCCGCCATGTTCCGGACTATCACCTCGGCCGACTCGATCCGGCCGACCGCCACCTCAGCGGCGACCAGTGTCTGAAGCCATAAGGGACGTGCTCCCGGAGACATACCGGCGAGTTCCGGGCCGCCGACCGCGAGCAGTTCTTGACGACCCAGTTCGAATTCGCCGCACTCGATGAGCGCCTGGCCATAACACGCGTGCGCCAGCCACACGTACTGTGCTCGTGGTGCGCGACGGGCGGTCTGCACCGCCGCGCGTCCGGCGGCCAGCGCGGTATGCAAGTCCCCGCTGAGCGTTTCGACCCAGCACCGAACGCTTTCCGCCGCCACGCGAAGTTGATCGTTGTCCAGCAGCAGCGCTGCCTCCAGTGCGGCTTCGGCATCCTGGCGGGCTTCGCGGAGCTGACCGAGGATGATCTTCACGGTAGCCGCTCCCAAGACGAAACGACCGAATGCGTGAGCCTGGCCAGTGGCACGGCTGGCCTTGATTCCGCGTTCGATGTGCCGAAGAGCCGTGGCGAAATGACCGAGATAGATCTCCGCCATGGTCAAGCTGGCGAGCGCCGCCAAAAGCTCGGGCGTCTGGGTGACCTCGACGTCGTCCAGTGCGCCGGCGACCCACTCCACCAGCTTCAGCGCATCAACGATATTGCCTTGCTCGACGGTACATACGGCAAGGGATGCCCTTGCCGCGACCAGCAGCGATGTGTCCGCGAGTGCTTGGGCCTCGGACACGGCCCGCTCGAGCGTCACGGGAACCTGATCCCACTGCCCGCACATCCACTGGTTTTCAGCCAGTTCCAATGTCAACCTGACGGCGTCCGCGCCCCCGACCGGAGCCTGCTCGAGTGCGGTGAGGATGAGTTGGCGTGTTTCGTCAGCGCATCCGAGCCCATGATCGGCACGGGCGATCATGCTGATGATTGCCACTCGATCGCTCACCGACTCAGCAGGCAACAATTCCAGTGCCTGCTCGAGTACTGTCCGGCACTCGCGAAGACGGCCGGTGGAAGCGAGCGCGCTTGCCAGCATGAGCGACAGCAAAACCCGCCGCTCGGTGTCTCCGGTCGCGGGCAGCAGCCTGAGCGCTGTTTCCAACCAGTCGGCCGCTGCCGCAGGTGCCCGCGGCGCTACCGTCGCCGCCGCTTGCACCAGGGTCATGGCCGCTTCCTCGTCGCCTGGTGTCGCGGAGCGCTCGATATGATGCGCTCGCACAGCCAGTGGAGCGCCGTGCCCGGCCAATGCCGCCGCTGCCTTCTTGTGGGCGCTGAATCGCCAGCCAGGCATCGACTCGTCGTATACGACACGACGCACGATCGGATGCCGGAAGCTGAACTGCCCTGGTGTGGCGCCAGGGCGAACCAGATCGATTTCCCCGAGTTCCAAGAGGCTCTCCAGCACCTGCGTCTTCTCGGCAGCGGCAATCGCGGTGACCAGCTCCACCTCGAACGGATCCCCGGCTACGGCCCCCGCCTGAAGGACCCGAAGCGTATCGGGCGCCAAGCTGGACACCTCCTGTGAGATCATCCTGCGCAAGGCGGTTGGGATCGTGGCAGTGCAACCCTGTCTCTCGACAACGAAATCGCCGATCGCGGGTCTCGTGGAGTAGTGGCGCGCAAGCTGTTCCAGGTAGAACGGATTTCCGGCGCTCTCGGAGTAAAGCGCCTGAACAAGCGGGGAATCAGGCCGCTGGCCCAACGCTTCGGCGGCTTCGGCGATCGTCAGCGGCGCCAGTTCCAGTTCTTCGAGCCGATCCTCCCGCGCCGCCTGCGCCACGGCATCGAGAAGCAGGTCCGCGGCTTGTCGCGGACGGTAGCTCAGCGCCACCACCATTCGCGGCACCAGGCTACGCAACAGATGGCGGATCAGCTCCGCCGAAGCAGGATCCGCCCAATGCACATCATCCAGCGCCAGCACCACCGGCTTGCGGGTAGTGAGCTGGTCGAACGCCGCACGAACGGCCCGATGGAACTCGAAGCGCTCCATCTCCAGCCGGTACGTCGCTTGTCCGCCGCGACCGGCCAACGACGGGAACACCGCTGCGAGCTCGTTGAACCTCTCGGGACCTAAGCCAGCGATCGCTTCGGGAGCCAATGCCCCGAAGCTCCTATCCAGGGCATCGACAAAGATCCCGAACGGAACGTTACGTTCCAGCTCGGCACCACGACCGACCAACACATCGAACCCCGCCGCTTCCGCCCGCTTGCACAACTCCTCCAGCAGTCGCGACTTACCGATCCCCGCCTCACCCCGCACTCCCAGCGCACACAAAGAACCTGACCGCGCACCCTGCAGCGCATGCTCGATCCGCCGCACCTCCGACGCTCTACCAGCCAGAATACGACCACTGGAGTCCACGACTCGCCGGTTGGAGGCAGTCGCCGCCGGTAGGGCGGCGGCGCGAGGGCTGATTTCTCTCGAATCCGTCATATTTTTCCCGTCATCCGGCGAACTCATCGGGTTCGATCGGACGAACCACTTCCCGAGCCAGGTCACCGGGATTGCGCCCACCAGGCCGACGAAGTCGAGAGCAAACCGACGAAGTCGAGAGCAAGATGGACTCGGTCGTAGTATAATCTTCCCGCCACGTTGGCGGTGAAAGTTTCTATTTCACATGCCGCGATCTCGTCTGGAATGGGCAACCGAGCAGCTCGGTGTGAGTTCGGAGACGAACGCGGAGGTGGCAGCACCTCACTGTGCACCAACGCTGAAGGGCACTCCCTCGAAACATTCGTCAGCGATCAGCAACAGCAGTGTCACGACGGTTGATTCCGTATCGGCTGGCCTCGGCCTTCGCACCGCCGGGTGCCGACCAGCTGCTGAGTCATTTCCACGTCGTCTTCACTGCGTAACACCGCATCACCTTGCTTGAGCTTCACTCCCGTCCGGTATGGGGAAAATCCCTACGATCAGTACCGCTGGCGGCTGATAATTAATCGGAGTCGCGGCGCCACCAGCGCTGGATGCCGAGATCGTCTGCGATCGCGCCCGCGGCGTTGTAGCCGCTCGCGCCACCGATAGAGCCCCCCGGGTGGGTGGACGCGCCGCACAGGTAGAAGTTGTCGAACGCCGTCCGGTACGGCGGGTACTCGTGGAAAGGCCGGAATACGCCGAGTTGGTCCTGGGTCATCTCGCCGTGGTTCCAGTCGCCGTGCCGCATGCTGGGCATCATCCGCTCGATGTCGATGGGGCTCGAAATATACTGGCCGACGATGGCTTCGAACTCGAGGCCGCCTTCCAGGTACGGCCGCCAACGTTGCAGCACACGCTGCGTGTAGTCGGCCTTGATGTCGTCCCATGCGGCCGCTCCGCCGCCGCGCAACTGATACGGCGCGATCTGTTCGCAGAAACAGGCTTCCCCTCCTGCCGGGACGAGACTCGGATCGAATATCGATGGGTGGACGGTGAACAACCCCGGAAGGCGTGGTGGGAGACCCAGCCGACAGTCCGATGCGTTGTCATCCAGGACGTCGAGCGACTCGCAGAGGGACACTGCGAAGCACTGTTGCACCGCGGGTTCTCTTTCGGCGGCTTTCCACCGAACCGGCTCTCGCAGGGCGAGGTAGAGACAGAACATCGACATCCGGTCGTACCGCCAGCGTTCCACGGCGGGTAGGAATTCGGCCGGGAGTTCGCCTTCACCGACCAGATCGAGGAAAGTGTGCTTCGGATCGAGGTTGGACACGGCGATGCCGTCGACGGGAATCCGGGTCGCGTCGTCGAGCACGATCCGAGTGACTCGGTGGTCACGTACCTCGATCTGCCTGACCGGGGAATCGAGTCTGATCTCGCCACCATGTTCCACTACGAAACGCGCCATGGCTTGCGCGAGGTTGTTCGAGCCACCCTGGCAGATGGCCCACCCATAAGGCTCGAGTGAACCGGCGAGCATAAGCGGGTAGTTCGCGCCGAGCCCGAAGACATCACCGGTACCCGCTAGTTGTGCGACCCAGAAGCCGAGACAAGTCTGCACCTCCGGCGACTCGAACATCTCCCGAGCGAGGTGGTTGGGCGTGGTAAGGAACTGACGGACCAGATCGAAGCCGCCCGCGGACTCGATGTCCGCCAGTTCTGCGGAGGGCGAGCCGGGTATGGAGAACATACCGGGTATCAATCTGGTTTCCAGTACGTGTCGATAGACTCGTATGAGGTCGTGAAATGTGTCAGCGTCGCGTTTGGAGTATCGGCCGATATTCCGCAGCGTCGTGGCGAGATCCCGTGACACCACCAGTCCGTTACCGTCTGGAAAAACGTGGGCGAACTGATTGTCCGGCCAGATGTATCGCGCGCCGCGACGCTGCAACTCCAGATCTCGGTAGACCGGGCCCATATGAATTATGCCGTGGAAGTTCGAGTGGAAGTTGTGACGAAACCCAGGTGCCGCAACCTCTTCGGTGGCACAACCTCCACCGACGACCTGACGGGCTTCCAGCACAAGTACCTTCCTGCCGGCCTTGGCGAGGTATGCCGCGCAGGTTAGGCCGTTGTGCCCTGCTCCGATGACGATGACATCGTATGACTCCACTGCGCGTATCCTTTCGCTTGCGCACGACCGGGAACTACGTGAATCGGTGTCCGCCGTCGATATTGATGAGCTGACCGGTGATGAACGAAGCCTCCCGGCTTGCGAGATAACTCACGCACGCGGCGATGTCTTCCGGTCTTCCTCGGCGCCGGATGCATTGTTCCGACACGATTTTGTCGAAGAGTGCAAGCTCTTCGGCCGATGCCAAGACACCGGGCGTCTCGATGAACCCGGGAGCCACAGAATTTACGGTGATCCCGTGCCTGCCAGCCCCTTTCGCGAGGGATCGAGTGAACCCGACGATCCCACCTTTCGACGCGGCGTAATGCGTCAGATCGAAATCGCCGACGTGGAATACCGCTGACGACACATTGATGATCCGCCCGTATCGGCGACGCTTCATCAACGGGTAGACAGCTTTGCAGCAGAGGAAGACCGAATCAAGATTCGTCCTCAGCACCCGTCGCCAGGCCGTGAGGTCGAGTTCGTCGAAAGCGACGTGAGGGAACACCCCGACGTTGTTGACGAGTATGTCGATCCCTCCGTAACGCCGGGCCACGGTTGACACCGCAGCCCGGACAGCATGAGCGTCGGTCACATCGACCGGAGGGTCGCACGCGATATCGAACACTTCGACGATCGCGCCGTCGCGAATGAGGCGGTCGGCTACCGCCTGCCCGATTCCCTCGCTACCTCCGGTGACTATGGCGACCGGACCGCCATGCGGCCCGGTCACCGTGGTAGGTCTCCTATCGCACGAGCCAGCGCGGCGATGCGCATCACCAGGTCTTCTGCGCACAGTTCTTGTTCCGGCTTCATGAGCGCGCTGCGCAGGATCCGCCCGTTCGGAACATCGGTGCCGAGGTGGTGACCACGCTCTATGAACCCGCCGGCGGAC
Source organism: Nocardia sp. NPDC004573 (assembly GCF_053602135.1). Taxonomy (NCBI): domain Bacteria; kingdom Bacillati; phylum Actinomycetota; class Actinomycetes; order Mycobacteriales; family Nocardiaceae; genus Nocardia; species Nocardia sp. NPDC004573. Next base: position 8,850 of record NZ_JBSGDA010000041.1, on the reverse strand, counting down.
ACCCGAAGAGTACTGAGGAAAACCGCCTCTGCGGGATCGGCGGACATGCCATCCGTCAGCATGCGTCCTGACGCCGCATCAACTTGCGACACAGAGCGCAGACCACTGGGAAAGTAGGTGACGACATCCAACTCGGGTCGCTGGTAGAGCGTTAACTCCGATGATTCCTCCACGTGGTGCGCGAAGGCGAGAGCGGCGCGCCGCGTGGACGCCAGCAGCGTTCCCAGACCCGCACGACGCAGCGGAATCAACCGCAACGTCGTCCAGAGAGCCGCTGCGGACGCACCCGCCCTGGAGCATTCCAAACTGATCTCGCCCAGATGGGAGGGTGCACCGGAAAACATGCGGGTATAGGTCGAGTCGTGGTGATAGTGCCGTGCCACCGAGGGATCGGAGAACAGGACCGCTCCACAGCCGTACGGCTGCAGGCCATGCTTGTGCGGGTCGACGACGATCGAATCGCATGCACCGATCGCCCGCCACGGCTGTGGATCCCACTCGAGCGACTTGTCGTCATCGTGGGCAAGGAGTGCGAAGAACCCTCCGTAGGCCGCATCCACATGTAGTCGAACGCCATAGCGCTCCTTCAGCACCAGCGCATCGGCGATCGGATCGATCGCACCCACGCCGGTCGAGCCGGCTGTCAGAACCACAGTGCCGACCGTGCCGGCTCGAACGAGCTCCTCGACAGCGGCCAGTTCCATGCGGCCGTGCGAGTCTGCCGGAACCTTGTATGCGGTCATCCCGAGCAGGGTGCACATTCGCTCGTGCGTGAAGTGGGCATCGGAGCTGAATGCGACTCCTCGGCCGGGGTGGGTCTGCCTCGCGACGAACAGCGCCTCCAAATTCGCAATGGTCCCGCTGCTGGTAAGATGCCCTACGTGCGTCGGCAACGCGAACATCTCGGCCAGATCCCGCACGACCTCATGCTCCATCTGGGTCGTCGCCGGCCCGCCCGCGAAATCGTGATTGTTCTGGTTCAACAGCATCGCCGTGACATACCCGACGACCGCCGCCGGATGCGGCGCGCGAGTCATCTGGCCCGCATACCGGGGATGGAAGAAGGGGGTGCTGTCGCGCAGCCGCTCGGACAGTTCGTCGAAGACACGCCCGAACTCTTCGTCACCGACCTCGGCATCCGGATGCGACTCATAGCCGCCGAACAAAGCTTGCCACCCGAAAGTCGAATCAACCGCCCGTACAAGCCATTTTGCGACATCCATCAGTAATCGCCCCCGCTCTGCCGAAGCTGAGCCAGCATCCCAGCGCTGTCGGCGCGCTCCGCCCTGGGTGAACTATCGAAGTCCTCCGCGCTGTGGACGCGGTGGTCGGTGATCGCGCTTGCCGTTCCATTTACGGAACGAAACAAGTACTCGGCGATCGATCTCCGCAATCTGGCCGGAAGCGCATGGCCGAACCGGGACAAGTACGCGAACAACCACTCACTCTTGCCGACCAGAAACGGATAGTCCGAGGGCATCATATTCCGCACCACCAACATGGGTAGCGGCGCGTCCAGCGGTCGAAAATTCCTGTTCCACAGCCCCGGCTGAAGGCAGCCGGGATAGAACTGGCCCAGCATCAAGCTCTCGGCGACAGCCCTGTCCTTACGCACGGAATGCACGGCGTCCACCCGCGCGTATTCCGTCAAGTCCGGGAACACGACCAACAGTGCGGCTTGTGGCGCAGCGGCGACAGCAGGTCGGGCGAGACCTGCGAACAGATCCAAAGCGTCGTCGACAACCGAAATCATCCGTTCGACGGTCAGCTCGACGTCTCCGGTCACGAAGGCCGACCACAAACAGTGATGACTGACAGCTGGCTTGACGTAAGGGCATACCGGCCCGTCACGACCGAGATCTTCATGCGGAAGCACGAGATAACCGCGTACCCAGTCCATCAGAACTTCCGCCGAATGGACTATTGCATCGGAGTCGCGATGGTCTCCGAACAGATCGATCCATTCGACACCTGAGCGCGTACCGACGAGACATCGCCCAGCCATAGAATGCTCCTGCTCCTTAGCCCGGAGCGGTTACCTGATAAACCGCCCGAACTGGTGCGCCGATACTACTCAGCGCATGGTGCGCAAACTTCCCACAGATGGGAAGCAATGAAAGGTCGGCATCGTCGGCGGACGCCGCGGGTCGCCGGCCTTTCTCCGATATCAGACGAGCTGCTAGCAGGTAGTTGCAGAACTAGTGTTCGATGCCCCCACAGACGGAGCAATGCCGATCACCCCACGTGACGCATGCAGCGAGACCTTGCTTCACATCTATGCGATGCATATTCTTGAACTGATTGCGCCACAATATGTTCCGCCGGAATCGTTGCGCTGTTCAGCCATAGAGATGCGACATCACACCGTCATCGGCCAACACAGGTGGGCTCTGGGTGCAGCTTCGGCTCACCGCGTCTGTGTTAACGCGCTCGCCTCCAGACGCAGCTGATGAGCGCTTCCCGGATTGATCAACAGATCGACACCGTCGGCGACGGCTTCGGCGAGTTGCTGCCCCCAATCGGCCACCACCGGGGCACAGTGATCCGCTGTTTGTGAACCTCAGCGGTGACTACCAGAGCACACCGCTCCCCGTTCGGCGCCGACATCACAACCGGCTGTCAGCGCACCCTTCCATGCCGGCCCTAGCCGATCAGACCCTTCAATACCGATCGGTCAGATCGAGGGGGTGGGTCACATGAACGGAGGGCGAGGCATTTCCCCCATAGGAACACCTCGCCCATCCGACAAGAATCGGAATTGGCGACGGACGGATGTGTCGACCCTAGAAGGAAGATAACACCGAAGGTGTTGCCCGCACGGATGATCGCTACGGTCCGGGCGCACATCGACGCCGCGTTTACATGCCCATTCGGCTGACAGAGTTGGTCTCTTGCAGCCGACCGATCAGGAACCGGTTCTTCCGATGACTGCACTATTGCCTCTAGCATACGGATATTTGCGCGATGACATGCTGTGTGACCTCGGCTGCGAGTCGAGTGACGACAGACTGCGTGCGGCTGCCGGATCACTCGGCTACGAGCTGGGCACCGTCTTCCACGAACCGGCACCCGAGAGCGGCACGCTTCCACCAGCATTCGTCGATCTCGTCCATGAATGCCGGCGAGCCGCAGCGCACGCCGTGATAACACTGCACGGACACCTGTCGAACATGTCCGTGTGCCGGATGGTCCTGCTGGCGGTTCTCGACGTGCGAGCCGACGCCACAGTGCACGAAGTCGAGCTTTGATACCCCCTCATCAGCGTGGTGTCGGTGACAGCGGACTCGCGGACATCAGCGCTGCGGCCGACACGCCGGATCCGGCCCGCATGCTCACCGCATGTTTGCGACGAATCGAACCGCGCGAGTCGGAGTCGTTCGATCCGCAACGCGAGTGGAGTAGGCATTTGCCCCATACCCTCGGGCTGCAGATCGTGGAAAGTTCATGCCGTGATCGAGGTACGCGGAACCGAAACGGGTGTACTGCGACGTCCCAGGTGTACAACTCGGACACCGAAAAGAGAGCTCCTTGTACACGAGGCTCGACCAACCCAAACCGCGAGTGCCAGGTGCTTCTGCGTCCAGTATCAAGATCACGCATGCCTACCTCGTATCGACCAGGAATTGAGCTGGTGATCCCACATGGATATCTCAGCGCTGAAAGATAGTTGGTCGAGTGTCGAGAAGGTCGGTGACGAAGCGGTCTTGTACTTCTACTCACACCTGTTCATAGCGCGTCCCCAGGTCTGCGAGATGTTCCCGGTGTCTATGACGACGGAGCGCGGCAAGTTCTTCTCGGCGCTCGGACGCATCGTCAGCAACGTCGACCGAATCGCCACCGACCCGACCTTTGTCCAGCAACTAGGTTCTGTCTCCCAATCGATCGAATAGTGTTCGGGCTGTCTCGGTGGTGCATCATGTCGGCTGTGTCGAGGCCAGCGGTTGATCGGTATCAGGTGTTGACGGACAAGCAGTGGGAGTTGCTGGAGCTGCTGTTGCCGAAATCCGAAGGGCGAGTAGGTCGTAACTTCGCCAACAACCGGCTGGTAGTGGAGGGGATGCTGTACCGGTTGCGCACGAGTTCGCCGTGGCGGGACCTGCCGCGGGAGTTCTGGCCGTGGCAGACGGTATGGAAGCGGCACCGCCGCTACGCCGCGGACGGCACATGGGATCGAGTGCTGACCGCGCTGCTCGCGCTGGCCGATACCACTGGTGATCTGGACTGGGTGGCCTCGATCGACTCCACGATCGTGCGGGTGCACCAGCACGGCGCGGGCGCCAGACACGACTCGGTGTCAGGGTTATGAACCTGCTGATCACGCGATAGGGCGTTCACGCGGTGGTCTGACGACCAAAGTGCATCTGGTCGCCGATGGTCACGGCCGTGGCCTGGCGGTGCTGCTCACACCCGGCCAGGCCGGCGACGCACCGATGCTCGCGCCGTTATTGGAGGCGGTCGCGGTGCCCCGCCTCGACGGCGGCCCAGCACGGCGCAACCCGCAGGTCGTGATCGCCGACAAGGCGTACTCCTCGGCCGCCAACCGCGCCTTGCTGCGGCGCAAACGTATCCGCACCGTCATTCCCGAACGATCCGACCAACTCGCCAACCGCAAACGTAGAGGTCGCCGCGGTGGGCGGGCACCCTACTTCGATCGGGAAACCTATAAGCGTCGCAACGTCATCGAACGTGCCTTCAACAAGGCCAAGCACTGGCGTGCGGTGGCCACCCGCTATGACAAGTTGGCCATCACCTACCGCGCCGGAGTCGTCCTGGCCCTGATCATCGAATGGCTCAAGTCATTGGGAGGCACAACCTAGGCCGCGACCACCGCAAATTCGAGGTCGTCGCCGACCACTATCCGGCGGCTGGCGCGTCGCTACTGGCTACCTTGCAGTACGTCCTCGGGGCGTCGTGGACCGACGGCCTCGCCGCCACCTGGGCAGAGGCGTACAACGCAGTCGCGGAAATCATGATCATGGCCGCCGATGAGAACCAGGAGGGCGCCCCACCCTGGTGGGACGCGCAGGTCATAGCCACCGAACGTCGCACCATAGACATCGGGATGCTGCGTATCCGCCCAACGCAGCCATATTTCTATAACGCCGGCCAGTCCATGGCGGTGGAGATTCCACAGCGTCCCCTGCTGTGGCGCTACTACACGCCTGCGAACGCACCCCGCCCGGACGGAACTCTCGACCTACATGTGCAGATCGTCGCCGGCGGACAGGTCAGCGCCGCCTTGGCCAGGACGGTCGCGGTTGGCGACATACTGCGACTCGGTGCGCCGACCGGCACCGCATTCACCCTGCCCACGGACTTTCGTGGCGATCTATTGCTGGTGGCCGGTGGTACCGGTCTCGCCCCGATGACCGCGCTGATCGAACAACTCGACGAACGCTGGCGTGACACCGGCGAAGTCACGAAGGTCCATCTCTTCCATGGGGTCCGAACCAAGCAGAACCTCTATTACCACACCTTCTTGTGCGAGCTGACCCGCACCCGGCCATGGTTGACCTACACGCCTGTCATCTCGGATGACCCGGCCTACCCTCGTGCACGCGGACCAGTCGGCACGGTCGTCGCACAGACCCATCACTGGCGTGGCGAAGCCGTACTCGTCTGCGGCTCCGCCATGATGGTGGCGCACACCGTCAGCGAACTGCAATGTGCGGGCGTACCCGCCTCGGCCATTCGATTCGAGAACTTCGATGGCGACTACCAAGACGACAGCAGACCGCAGACCTCCGCGGCTCCAGCGGGGATGGCGCACGAGGCGAGGCCATGGCATTGAAAGCACGTGATATCGAGAACATTCGATTCAAGAAGTCGGCATTGGGCCGACGCGGCTACGACGAACGCGACGTTGACGAATACATGGTCCGGGTCGCCCGCGAGGTCTCTCGGCTGAACTCGACGAACAAACGTCTGAACCAGCAAGTGGAGTTCAGCGATGAGAAGGCCCTACTGGCCGATAACGACTACCTGGCCCACCAGGTCGCGGAACTCGAACACCGGCTTTCGATGTACAAATCGACGTTCGGCGATACTGCGACGGTCGAGCGTCTACGCATTGAGCTAGCGGAACTGCAGCGGGAGAACGCACAGCTCCGCGAGGATTCGCAACACGACGCGCTGGGGATCAATGTGCGGGCAGTCAACATGCTCAGCCAGGCCCAGATCACCGCGGAATCCACCGTGGCCGAGGCCGAAATCTATGCCCGCGAACTGGTCGCGCAGGCCCGTGAGCAGTACGCAGACATCCTGCGGCAGGCCCAGAAGTCGGCGGCCTACGCGGCCGACGGCATCGCGGCCGTGGGGGTCCCGGTGGCGGAGGCTGCCGAACCACTACCCGCCGAACTCGAGTACATCCGCACCTACGCGCAGATCGCGGAGAAGCAGATGCACACGATCGTCGAAGCGTTGTTCACTGAGATCGACAAACTAGGCAAACGGCCACGACCTGTTGGCGAGGCCGAATCAGGATATGAACTGAATATCGCCGAGTCCAGCACTCTGCCGATGGCACAGATACCGCCTCGGACATGGCAGGACGCGCTCGACTCCACAGTGCAGTCACGAGCACCTCACGAGACCCCATCCGCCGGCGGACAGGCGTAAGGGTCATGATCGTTCGCCCCGCCGACGGCAACCCGGAATTTTCCAGCAATAGACAGCGAGACCGAAAAGCCGGTTCTTCAGACCGCCGGGCACCTGGCCTCAGCCGTTCAACGCACTCGGTGCGGCCGGATTTTCCAATCGCCACAGCCGAAAATAATTTCGGCGACCGGCCGCTGCTGTTCACTCAGCCGCGAAGCCCACATGTGACCTGGATACGGTGCGACCTCCGAACCGCATCCCTTTCCATGTGCGTGTCACGCCGGCTGGACCTCTGTGAAGCCTGACCAAGGAGCGACCGGAGAAATTGCAGTACAGTGGTTGGCCTGGATCAAGCCGCCGACGAGGACCTGAACGTTGATCGCCGACTTTCTCGCCAACCCACGCTGTCACCGATGGCGACAGCAACGCAACTCTCAGTAGGTTCCTGAGCCAGCGAAGCGGTCGATCTGGGTTGCCGACACGTTCATGGCTTTGGCGGAATCAGTCATGTCGGGAAACGGGGCGTGCAGGTACTGCTGCACCGACATCGATAATGTCACCAGCGCAGCCCCCATCAGCATGGCTGCCACCACTCGACGTACCGAATTCCGATTTCTTGTGTTCATCACAGCACTTCTCCTGTCATACAACGTGCTTCAGTGATCAGATTCTCACAAGATATCCGGAAACCGATGAGTCTGATATGGGGGATATTCCTATCGTCGATCATGACTTGTAGCCGAATCGAGGACGGCGTCCGATCCCACCCCAGAGCCTCCCACGCAATGCGGTTCCGAGGTCGACCTGCCGGGGTTCGCCCCAACCTGGCTCCCAGCCTGGCGGTCATGACCGCCAGGGATGTCTCCCAGTCGCATATGCCGGCGGACCGCCACTGGTGGGCAACACTGTAACGACGCTGGCCACCGCGATGATGGCAATGACGGCTTGGATTCACGCCGACCTTCTGCCGGCACCGACCATCGGTCAGGAAGCAGGGTTGAACACCGGTAGGTCGACCGAAGTGATTGCCTTCAAACCTCGCCGCGACCACCCCGCATCAGCCGCATACAACGTCACGGCCAATCCGACACTCGACGAGACGGAGTACCAACCAACACCTCCACCGGATATTGGGAAGAACCCGATGGGTGATATGTCCGGCCGACATAGGTCGATGCGGCTGTACGAATCTGGGTCAAAGGAATGTTGATCAGACACTGATTCGAGCAGTGCGGGTCGAACTGGGAAATCATTTGTCACTACACGCTACGATGATGTTTCATCAGTCGCCCTGAATCAGTAGAGGAGTCTTCATGGCCCGCAAGGTCACCGTCCAACTCGTCGACGACTACGACGGCAAGTCCCCGGCGGAAGAAACGGTCGACTTCGCCCTCGACGGTGTGGCCTACGAGATGGACCTGTCGGTCGTCAACGCAAGCCAGTTGCGCGGTACGTTCGAGCAGTGGACGCCGCACGCCCGCAGAGTTGGGCGAGTTCGGCGAGGCAAAAACAAGGCCAGGTCGGTGGACCATCGCGAACAAGTCCAGGCAATCAGGGAGTGGGCACGCAGGGAGGGCATTGAGGTCTCCAGTCGGGGACGGATTTCAGCGGAAGTGCTCGAGGCGTATAACAAGTCAAATAAGTAGCTGCCCTCGGGACCCGCAGACGTGGCGGGCGGCTGAGCGCCGCATGCTCGACCAGTAACCTAGAGGCAGTGGTCCGGTCGAGTCAGCCACCGCTACTCCACTCGGTTGGGCGTCACCGCAGAAGCCAACCATGAGTTGATAGCCAGGCACAGCACCATCACATGCGGCCAGTCAGCGGCAGCGTCTTCTCACATCGGGCCAATCAGATCTCGTTAGACCCGAGTTTTTCGTTGCCAGCAAACCGAGTGCGCCTGTCTGGCGGTCGTCGCTCTCCGGAGAGATCGCGGAGCGCGACGCGGCCGGACTGTCATCGTAAGCGAGATTGTCAGCGCGATTCCGATGCGGTCCGCGCCACCGTTCTTGCATTCGACGCCACGGCCGCCCGGCCGGGTTCGGTGTCCAAACAAGGCAGTCACTCGACTGGAGAATCGGATCCCCGCCGCCAGCCGAACACCACCATGAGCACCAAAGGTTCCGTCCACCGCCACGCCCAAACCAGCGATGCAACTGGAAGCTAGTGCCTCGTCCAAGTAGGTTGCCTCGGTAACCGGGTGTCGGGTTGATCGTGGACCTGTTGCCGGTGATGCTGCCGGTGGAGGTGGTGCTG
>NZ_JBSGDA010000040.1:0-40245 GCF_053602135.1 Nocardia sp. NPDC004573 | reverse complement strand
TGCGATCCCCCCGTCGCGCTCAGCAGTTTCGCATCCGGCGCGCGATCGCCCACCCGCACGGTTGCGGTACGCTGGGCCTCATTCGCCGCCAGGGGACCACCGCGGTAATGCAGGGCCAGCTGGCGTTCGTCATCACCGCGTTTGATGGACGACGGGTCGAGCTTGGACAGCCCCTGGTACTTCTCGATCGACAAACCCAGGACCCCGGCCGCGATCGGCTGCCGCTCGGCTTCGTAGGTGTCGAGCAGGCTGTCGGGCGCGCCGGCGAGCACTTGACCGAGTTTCCAGCCCAGGTTGTAGGCGTCCTGCACACCGGTGTTCAGTCCTTGCGCACCCGTGGGGGGATGCACATGAGCGGCGTCACCGGCGACGAACACCCGTCCCGACCGGTAGCGTTCAGCCAGGCGAATGTTGGGGCGGAACACCGACTTCCAGCTGATATGCGACAAACGGATGTGTTTATCGCCGGTCTGCTTGCGGAGGCGGGCGTTCAGGCTGTCCTCGTCGAGATCGGGCTCCTCATCGGGGCGCAGACGAATCATCACCTGAAACCGATCGGAATGCGGCAGCGGACACGCACCGACGAACCGGCCACCCGGACGCGGCCACACATGCCAGCGATCCCGGGAAAGGCCGTCCACCACTGCGTCGACGATGATCACTCGATCGGCTTCGTCCGTCGTACCCTCGAAGCCGATGCCCGCGGTTTTACGGACCGTGCTTGCCCCGCCGTCGGCACCGACCAGGTAGCGAGCGCCGATCTCGGTCACACCGTCGGGACCGGAAACCGTCGCCACGACCGTATCCGGATACTGTTCGAATCCGACCAGTTCGCAATTGGCTTCGACGGACACGCCCAGCCGCCGCAGGCCGGCGCGCAGTGCGGCGTCGGTGCGGAACTGGGGGATCAACCACGTATTCGGATGCGGCACATCCGAGCTCACGTCGGTATGCGAGATCATGCGCCAAGGAATGTTCAGCGGACCCGCGTGGATGCCCAACAGCGGGTAGTCGGCGCCGCCGGCGCGGATGTCATCGAGGACGCCGAGGTCTTCGAACACTTCCAGGGTGCGCGGCTGGACTCCCTTCGCTCGCGAACCGTCGAAGGCGTGCGCGGCCTTGTCGATGATCCGCACCGCCCGTCCGCGACGGGTCAGATCGATCGCCAAGGCGGTGCCGGTCGGCCCGCCGCCGACGACGAGGACATCGACGATATCGGTGGTCGGCTGGGTCGTCATCGGTGCGTCCCTTCCTTGGCGGCGTCGACGAAAGCGGTGAATCGGGAACTCATTCGGGCGGGCTCCTCGTAGGGGACCATGTGCCCGCAGGGCGAGAAGATGTGCGACACGGTGGGCGCCAGCAGCGCGCACACCTCGTCGTAGTTCGTGATAGGAGTGACCTGGTCTTGATCGCCCCACAGCAGCATCTTCGGCACCGGCAAGTGGCCGGTTCGCCGGTAGAGATCCTGGCGGCCGCCCAGCGGAAAGTGGGCGATCGTGGCAGCCAACGCGTAGATCGAGCCTTCGAACTGGTAGCACTCCCGCACCATCGCGGTGAGTGCCGCGGACCGCTGTGGATCGCGCACGTTGTGTGAGAGGTGCCGGTCGAGCATTCGGCTACCCAGGCTCTTGGCCAGGACAGTTCCCAAGAACTCGTGGCGCAACAGCCGTGCGGCGGCCGGTGCGGGCTGCAACCCGGCGGGGCCCGCCAACGTCAGGGTAGCTACCCGGTCGATGTGCTGCTCGGCGAAAGCCATAGCCACCAGCGCACCCATCGAAGTTCCGACGAGGTGGAACCGCTCGGACAATTCCAGGCGCTCGGTCAGGTCGGTGAGTTGCCGCACGAACAGCGCCTCGTCGTAGCGTGCCTGCACCCGATCGGAATAGCCCCGGCCGTAGGCGCTGTAGGTGAGGGTGCGGAATCCGCGCCGGCGGAGTTCGGCGGCGAGTTCGTCCCAGTAGAACAGGGGGACAGTGAGACCGCCCGCGAAGACGACGGTCTCTGCCGCGGCGGGCCCGCTCAGCTCGTAGTGAGTGATCCCATCGCCGCATTGGAGGAACTCACCGCGCAACTCGCCTCTGGTCGGCCCGTCCAAGCGGCGGGTCTCGTCGCGGGCCACGAAGTACTTCATCGTTGTTCCTTCGGCTGTGCGGCCACCTCGGTCGTCAGGAAATCCAGGACCGCGCCTGCCACCCACGCCGGATCTTCGTCGGGGAGCAGGTGGCCGCCGCTGGGGTGGATTCGTTCGTGGCTGCCGGGAATATCGCGGGTGAAATGCTGGCCGTCGATAGACGCGCTACGCAGCACGAGGGTGGGCACGGTGATGGCCGGGATCTCGGCTGTGCGGTCGATCTGATCGATATTGGCGAAGTCGATGAAGGCCTGCTGGTTGCCGGGCCGGGTCAGCATCGCGTGGACCCGGTCGATCATCTCGTCGTCCACCACCGACGATCGCGCCCCGACCGCCGAGCGCAGATTGCGTGCGGTTGCCGACCGAGAAGCCAGGTGGGGCAACAACACCCGACCGATCGGATTGCGTGCCAGCCGCAGCGCCAACGGCAGCGATTTGCCGGGATAACCGGTGGCATTGATCAACACGAGCCGATCCACACGCTGGGGATAATCCAGTGCGAAATTCCAGGCGATGTTGCCGCCGAGCGAATTGCCTACCACCGAAGCATCGACCACTCCGAGCCGGTTCAAGAAGGCCGCGACCGTCTTGGCATATGTCTGCACCCGGTAGTCACGGTCGAGGCGCGGACCCGTGAGGCCGAACCCGGGCAGATCGAGGCGAATGACGTCGAAGGACGACGACAAGGTGGCGGCCACCTGGTCGAAGCAGTGCAGCGAGGAGCCGCTGCCATGGAGGAGCAGCACCGATCGCCCGCTCCCGGCCCGTTTGTAGTGAAGGTTGTGGCCCTCGACTCTCACGAAGCGCGAATCAGGATCGATGTAGGCATCGACAGCTACTCGTCTACTCATAATGGTTACAGTGTTGCCGATACATGAGGGTGGGTCAAGTGTTGCGGCAACATTGTGACCGTTTTGACGATCGGATGACCGGCCCGCCGATCCGGGAGAAGGCGCGAGCATGCCCATCGCCGATTCCGACGCTACGAAGACCACCGGCCGACTCCCCTGGCCAACTACGGGTTCCTTTCGACCGGATCGTGACAACCGGGCCGCGCCTGGTCGACAAGGAAGACGCCGACGCGTATACGCCATGACCGACGTCTCGAAACCGGTACCGAACCGACTCGGCTACATATCAGCAGCGGTCATTTCAACGGCAGAGCGCCCTCCATACCGCCGACATCGGTGATCTTCCATCCCGCGCGCGAATCGACGGTGACGTTGTAGGTCACCGTCGTCTGGCCTCCATCGGGCGTCTGAGCGTTGGTGGAGTTGACGTTCAAGAAGACGTTCACCTTGTACACGCCGCCGTTCTCGGAGGCGACGACGGCACTGATCGGTGTGGCGGTCGAGGACCATTTCAACGGCACCAGGATCTCTTGCAGTTTCGGGGCCGTGGCGTCGAATTTGTTCGCCAGTGGCGCGCTGGTGTTCGCCTTGAGTTTGGTGACCCACGCGTTGTAGTCCTGGAAGTTGATGGTGGAGGCGCCGACCGCGTAATCCGTGGCGACTTGCTCGGCACGTCGGTCGGCGGTCGCTGCGGCGTCGCGATCGCTGAGCTGGCTACGAGTCGAAAGCCAGAGAGCAGCGAAGACGCCCATCGCCGTTACGACAGCGATGAACGCGGCTGCGAGTGCGATTCCAGACGGCCGTATCGACACCGTCCACGATGCCCGCCCAGCCGCTACGGATTGTTCGCCTGCCTGTGCAGGCCGGTCGGTTGTCGCTTCTTCGCCGATTTGGTCGTTGGTTGCGATGGTCATGTGCGCTCCTGCGGTGTTGTTCGGATCTGCGCGGTCCGCTATTTGGCGTTGATCTGCAAGCGCACGACGCCGTCCCCAGTTTCGGCGAGCGCTTGCGAAATCAGCGCGCTGAGTTCGACACGGCCCAGCTGCCCAGCGGCCTGCGCGGCCGCGGGGGTCAGCACGGGCACCAATCGGGCGAGTTCCGGCCCCATCTCATCCAGATAGTCGGTGAGTCGACCGGCGAACGGTATGACGCCGTTGCCCTCTACGTACATGTCCGGCACGGTGCCGATCCGGACATACCTCTCGATCGCTCGCGCCAGGTCGTTCATGGAAGCGCCGATCTGTGTCCAGCCCGGCGCGGCTGCGCTCATCGCCGGACCGGTCCAGTCCATGTCCGCGCCCAATGCCTGAAGGTCGACCAGCATGGCTCGGATCGCATCGGTTCGGGCCAGCAGGGTCGCGGCCAGCAGGGAGGTCGACCGGGCGAGTTGCGGGACGACGACGTCGGTGCCCGCCAGACCCTGGGCGAAAGTCTCGACGATGGCTTCCAGTGCCTGCGGGTCCAGTTGTTCCATCAGATGAGTCACTTGGCGCGCGACCTCCGGTATCGACGTCGGCGTACGGATCGCCGCGGTGTCGATGTGCTGTCCGTCGCGCAGGTGCGGTCCGTCGCCGCCTTGGACGGGAGTGAATCGCACCTGCGGTTCGCCCAGAGCGGAGAGGTTTTCGATGATCACCGTGCTGGCGACCGGTATGCGGTAGTCGTCCCGCACGCGCATGCCGACCTGGACACCACCGTTCTCGTTGCGCACGGAAACGATCTCGCCGACCCGGACGCCGGACAGAAGGACCGGCGAGCGCGGGCCGAGGCTGCCCGAGTTGGTCAATGTCATAGTCAGTGTGGAGTATCTGGTGAACCAGTCGACACCGACCACATCAAAGGTGAGGTAGGCGAGGCCGAGGAGTAACACGGCGGCGAGACTGCCCAGCGACACCACCGGGCCCCGAACTCGTGATGTCATCGCACGGCTCCGATCATGCGCAGGGTGTCGATGATCCGGCTGGTCTGTTCGTCGGCAGGGATGCCGGTTCCCGCGTCGATGCTGACGATGTTCACCTTCGCGCCGTGCTCGGCGAACGGAATGATCCGATCTCGAATGAGCGACACGATTCGGTTGAGATTCGACGGCGCGTTCAGGTCCAACGGCCGGTTGGTGAACATCAGCGGCATCAAGGCTTTTGCGGCGGCATCGCCCGCTGTCACCAGCGAGGTCATCCAGGAGAAGGAGTGGACGACATCGCCCATCACACCTGCTACACCCAGGACGAGGATCAAGGACTCCAGTGCCGAGGTGACGTGGGTCGTACCTTGCTCGCTCAGCAGCCCACGCAACGCCCGATCGCGGTCCAGCACCACCGCCGTATCGGCCTCCATTCCGTCGAGGAAGCGGTCCACCTCATCGAGATGCCGGGCGACGTCTTCGAAGTCGGCGCCGATGACCTGCGTGATGCGAGCTGTATCGGGCGGTTGTTGCGGCAGCACCGCGTTCATGCGGTTCACCAAGTCCTGGAATTGGTGGACCGCACCGCCCTGGACGAACATCGCGAGGCCGGCCATCACATCTTCCACCTGCACAGGTGGTTTCGTCTGCGCGATCGGTATGCTGCCGCCGTCGGCCAGAGTGTTGTCGAATCCGTTCGACGGTGTGGTCAGCTCGATGAAGACGTCCCCCAAGAGGGTGTTCTGCCGCAATTGCGCGGTCGTGCGGGTGGGCAGTTCTACCGCTTGATCGATGTCGAGATCCGCGATCACATGGCCTGGAACCGTTGCCGTGGGGTCGACCACGGTCACTGCCGCCAGATCACCCACCTGTACGCCGTTGGCCATCACCTTCGCCCGTGCGGGCAGGTTGAGGGCAGTAGCGAATTCGACATGCACGCGGTATGCCTCACCGCGGCCGGTGCCGGGGATCGTGATGGCCGACGGATCGAAGGCACAACCGCCGAGCGTGGTACCAGCGACAACGAGGGCGATCAGTCTCGCCGTGCCCTTCTTGCCGCCCCGACCCCTCATCGTGCACCTGCCAGAGCCAGCACCAGCGGAACCAGATCGATCGTCGCCAAACCGTTTTCAGCGCCGCGGCAGCGGCCGGGGAGTGTCGCGTTGATCGCCGAGCACACCTGTTCGGCATCGGCTCGACCGAGAGCGACTTTGGGTGGAGCGTAGGAGAGTGCGGCCTGGCCGGTACTCGGATCGACGGACCGCTGGAAGGCATCGGTCAGCGCAGGGATCATGTTGACGAGTTGTTCGAGCGTGGCGACATTGGCGCCGGCCCAGCGGACCAACGGGACCGTCGCATGCACGATGTTCAGCAGCGGCTGCCCGAACGTAGTGGTGATGTCGTTGAACCAGGGCAAGATCACTCGCAGTCCATCGACGATTTCGATGAACGGTGCGATCACCTCGCTATTGGCCTGATCCAGCATTCCGCCGAGTCGTGTCAGCATATGTCTCAGATCGCCCCAGTTGTTCTTCAGTGTCGCGCCGAGTTTGCTGATCGCGTCGATCAGTTCACCGACGCGTCCGATGGCCGCGTCGGGCGATTTCAGCGCATCGCCTAGTTTGAAGATCAGCTCGTTGAGCGCGGGGCCGGTGCCCGACACTGCGGTGTCCAGAGCCGACAGTCCTGCGCTCACCGTGTCCCGTTTGCCCGTGTCGTCCGGGGCGCTCAGCTCGGCGGCAAGCTTCGACAAGGCGTTCAACGTCTCGGTCATACTCTTGGGAGTGAGAGACCGGGTGATGCACCGGCCGGCGTCCCACCTGGCCGCCGGTCTCGGCGCGGACAGAATGGCGAGGTTGCGATCGGCGACGAGTGTGTCGGACAGCGTCACCGCTGATACGTCGCCGCGCAGGGGGTGATCGGCTTCGACAGTGAAATCGACACGAACGCCATCACCGGACGGCTCGATCCGAGTCACCGAGCCGACCGGGATCCCGAGCATTGTGACGTGGCTGCCCTGGTAGAGCCCCACCGCGTCCGGCATCATCGCGCAGTACGAGCGCATCGACTTACCGGCTCCGGTCAGCACGACGTAGGCGGCACCGCAGAGCCCGACCAGGACCAGGGCGGTCGTGACCGACATGAATCCGCGGGACGCGAGAAGTCGTCGCATCAGCACGACCTCCCGGGCACGGGGATGCACAGTGCGGGCGCGGAGACGGTCGTCTGCGATTGATCGAGGGCGTACCCGTCTGGGCCGGCGATCTGCTGTAGCTGCTGTCCGATGCTCTGGACGGAGTTGACGACCTGATCGAGGCGGCCGGTGAGCCGCTCCAGCTCCGGGATCGCCTCCGCGAGTTCGTCCAGCATCGGCTTCAGCGTATGGTCGTAGGCGGGTTCGGCAGCCGCGATGCGCGACAACAACCGCGCCAGCAGAGCCAACGACACTCGTAGCTCGGCACGCTTGTCGACGAGGATGTCGGTGGTCAAGTTGAGCTTGCTGTTGAGCCGGCCGTACAACGCGGTGTTTCCGCTGATCCTGCTCAGGTATTCCTGGGAAACCGCCAGTGCGCGAGAGACATCCATATTCTGTTGGTCGAGGATGTCGACGATGGAATCCACCGCTCGTCCCAGCTGCCGCAGGCCATCCGGGCTCTCGGCCAGTGCTGCCTGCAGTTGGCCGAGATTGTTCCGGAGAACCTCGCCATCGACCTCTCGCACCGGAGTGATCGCGTCTTGGAACGCCTGACCGAGCGTGTAGGGCAGCCGCACGCGGTCTTTGGCGATCACTTTCTTGCCCAGCGGCTTCGATCCCGCGGGCATCAGTGCGACGAAGTGGCCGCCGGCTATGGTCAACATACGAATGTCCAGGGTCGACTGATCACCGACGAACACATCGGCGTCCACCGTGAAGACCATGTGCACTCGATCGTCGTGCAATTCCAGCGATTCGACGGTGCCCACGTTGATCCCCGCCACGCGTACGTCCTCACCGGGGCGGATGGCTCCGGCCTCGCTCAGGTCGGCTCGGTATTCCACCTTGCCCAGCGGTAGCGCGTACAAGATGCCGCAGGCAGCCAGGACCGACACCACCGTGGCCGCGCCGATCAAGCCGAGCCGCAGCTCCCGTCGGCGCGCCGTTCGGTCGTCGGGAACGGGTCTATCGCCACGGAATCGAATTCGTCCGCGCGGCAATTTGTTCAGCGGTTGCATAGGGCGATCCTCTGGCCGCCGATGAGTACCCGCAGTTGCGGTGGCACCTCGGCGTCTCCTTTCGAGCAACTGGTGTTCATTTCGGGCCCGGTTTGCGGCAGTAGCGCCTCCAGCGACTGCAGAAGGCCGGGAAGTTTGCCCAGCACCTCCACCGCCGACTGCGGGTCGGGAAACGCCGCGCGCAGGGCATCGTCGAGATCCGGGTTGGTATCGGGGGTGAACCCGAGGGTCGCGAGCAAATCGTCGATGGGGCCGAGCACCGGTGGTGCGGCGAGTGCGTAGTCGACCAGACCGTTCAGCTTGTCCTCCAGCACGGAGAACAGGTCGGTCAGGCCCTGGATCAGGTCTTCCAGGTAGGGCGACTTGCCGCCGATGCGGTCGTCGATGATGTGCAGGTTGCGGACGAGCGTGGAGATCAGGGTCTGCCTGTCGACGGCGTAACGGCTGAGCTGCTCCACCGCGTTCAGCGCGGGCCCCAATCCGGTGCCGTTGCCCTCGATCACGGCGAGGACGCTCTCGGCGAACTGATTGAGCGCGCTGGGCGAGAACTCCCGGAGCACCGGTTGCAGTCCGTTGAACAACGTAGTGATGTCGAAAGAGGGGATCGTGCGCTCGGGCGGAACGGTCACGCCGGTCGCCAGTTTCGGGCCCGGCGTGGTCGGCTGGCGCACGTCGACATACCGCTGGCCGGTCAGCGTTTGATACCGGATCGCGAATGTGCTCGCCTCGTACACCGCGTGGTCGCGTTGAACGGTCACTCGTACCGAGGCCCGTCCCTGATCCAAGGTGATCGCCTCGACCTTGCCCACCTGCACGCCGTACATGCGGACGTCGTCACCGGGTTTCAAGCCGTTGGCATCGGTGAAGATCACCCGGAACGTGTCGGTACTCCCGGCTACCGGGCGCTGGATTGCCGTCACGACGAGGGCCAAGAGGGCCGCCATCACCACCGCGAATGTCCCCAGACGCAGGATTATGTAGGCGGTCGATTTCATCGGGTACCTCCCGGAATCGCTGCCGGCTCGGTTGGTGCGGGTGGCGCGAGTGCGGCACCGGCCCCAGGGAAGCCGAGCAGCGGGGAGGCCAGGACGGGAAATCCGCGCAGGGTGAGCTCGAGCTGCAGAACAGGTCCCTCAGGGGTGTCGACGAACGAATTGTCGATGCGTTCCAAGATGGTTCGCAGCTCCGCACTCGACTTGTGCGGGGTCGGCACCATCTGGGCGGTGATGCTCAGCAATGGCGTCAGCATGTCGCTGTAGCCGGTGTAGTGCCGCTGCCCGACGTGGCCCAAGTTCGTGAGCGCGGGGAACAGGTCGTCGGTGAGCAGGGTGACACCGGCATCGAAGAGCGGCTGGTCGGTGCGCAGAACTTCGACGTTGTTGATGTGGTCGAGCAGGTCGACAGTGGCGCCCGCGAATTCGGCCGTCCCGTACAGCGTCGAAGCATACTGGCCGATCAGAAAGGACGGATCGTATCGCTGGGTATCGGCCACCGCTCGCCCCAGCATCACGATGGCCTCCAGGATCGGCGTGAATGCCTTGGCATCGGTGGCGAGTTGGGTCAGCACGCCGGTCAGTTCCGGCGTCAGTACCTGGTTGGTGGTCTGCCCCAGTGACCGGATCAGTGTGCCCATCGTGACATCGGAGACTCGCGACGCCGCCGCACCGGTGAGGTCGACGGTAGCTCCCTCCCGTAACGGGGCGCCACCCTCGCCCCGACGCAATTCGATCTCGCTGATGCCGAAGAGGTTCGAAGGCGCGTAGTCGACAACGAGAGCGTCGGTGAGTCCGGTGAGCTGAGAGCCGTCCAGGCGCAAGGTGATCTGCTGCTGACCGGTTCCGACACTGCTTATGCCGGTGACCTCACCGACACCGACCCCGTCCAGCCGGACCCGAGCTCCGGCGACCACGCCGTCGCCGATATGCTCGGTGCGCAGCGTGACAGCCATTCGATCGTCTACACGCACCGCGTGATGCCCAACCCACACCGCGGCGACGACCGCGGCGACGGCGCATGCGAGCGCACCTGTCCGGCGTGCTGACTTCGCGGTGATCGCGGCACCCGGCAATCCATATGTTGGCATTCCATTACCCCGTGAATGTGACCGGTGAGCTGAATCCCCAGATGACCAGGCTGAGCAGCATGTCCAAAGTGATGATCGCGACGAAACTGGCACGTACCGCCCGGCCGGAGGCGATTCCCACACCCTCCGGCCCGCCGACGGCGAAAAATCCTTGATAGCAGTGGATCAGGATCACCGCGATGCCGAATACCAGCACTTTCAGCACCGCCGCGGCGATATCGGGACCGCTGACGAATTGGTCGAAATAGTGCTGGTACACCCCCGATGCCTGATCGTGGACGCCGACAACGATCGCGGCACAGGCCAGATAGCTGAGGATCAGCGTGACCAGGAAGGTGGGTACGATCGCCACGACGCCGGCGATGACCCGAGTGGTGACCACGAATGGAATCGACCGCAATCCCAGGCATTCCATCGCATCGATCTCTTCGGAGATGCGCATCGATCCGATCTCGGCGGTCATCCGGCACCCGGCCTGCGCCGCGAATCCGACGGCGGCGATGATCGGCGCCAGCTCGCGGGTATTGGCGAACGAAGAGACCACACCGGTCAGTGGGCCGAGCCCGATCATATTCAAGGTGCCGTAGGACTCGATGCCCACACTGGCGCCGAGCACCATGCCCAGCAGGACGAGCATCGGCACGGTGCCGCCGCCGACGATCAGCGAACCCCTCCCCCAAGTCGTGTCACCGATGGCGCGCAGGGTTTGCATCCGATAGTGCTTCAGCGTCATGGGGATGGCCGAGAGCACCTGCCAGCTGAACGACAGGGCGAATCCGAGGGAGTCCACCGGCAGCAGCGTGTTCCGGTCGCGGGCCAATCGATAAGCCCAGCGCAGTCCCTTCGGGGCATACCTGGTCGCGGTCATCAGGCCAACCTCGTCGGGGCGAACATCTGAACCAACTGGGTGGCAGTGAGATTGACGATCATGATGCACACCACCGAGAGCACGACCGAGGCATTCACTCCGTCTGCCACTCCGCGCGGGCCGCCCTTGGCCTCGAGCCCGCGCTGACAGCTGATGATCGCGACGATCAATCCGAACACCATGGCTTTCAGCAGCGAAATGCCCACGTCGGTGACCGTGGTGAAAGAACCGAAGGTAGCCCAGTAACTTCCCGAGGTCACACCCTGTGCCCCGATCGCGACCATGTACCCCGCGACCACGCCGGCGAAAATGATCAGCACATTCAGCAGCGGTGCGACCAGCATCATGGCGACGGTGCGGGGAATGACCAGCCGATGGATCGGGCTGACGCCCATCACCCGCAGCGCGTCCACTTCTTCACGGATCGTGCGCGCGCCGAGGTCCGCGGCGATCGCCGCCGCACCGGCGCCGCCGAGCAGTAGCCCGGTGGCGATGGGAGCGCCCTGCTTGATGACCCCGAGCCCGCTCGCCGCCCCCAGCAGGGAGTCGCCGCCCAGTTCCCGGATCATATTGCCGATCTGCAACGAGACGATCACCCCGAAGGGCACCGCCATGAGTATCGCGGGGAGAGCTGTGACCGTGATCAGGTACCACGCCTGTTGCAGCATCTCGCGCCACTGGAAGCGGCGACGAACCAGATCCGACAGCGCCCCGCCGACGGTCTCCAACGCGATGTCCACGGTCCGTCCGCCGGTGCGCACCCCCGAAACAACGGTATCGGAGAAATTCGCTCGCACGATCCGCAGTGCGGAGGTGTCGCGCCGCTGCGGCGGTAACACCTCGGGTGTCAGAGTCAAAATGATCGAACTTTCGCTTGGGACCGATATACGCCGACCAGCTTCCGGCGGCCGCGCATAATCAGTCCACGATCCCTACACATTTCGACTACACGCTCATAATGACCATGTAGTTGGTCAGTCGACCCTCCCCACTCGGCGGGAAGGGATGACCATCAATTCACCGGACGCCTTCGGCGGGTGCACAGCACGCTCCGCGCCCCGAGTTCGCCGCATCAACCACCCGCGGCTCTTCGCGTGAGTTCTTCCGTCGCCGCTCGGTCCCGAAGATCGAATCCGGGTCGATCCGGTCATCGGCAGCTACTCGTCCAGGCATAATGGCTACAGTGTGGCCGACATCACGGCGGTCGTCAATATGTTTCAACAACATCGTTGCCGTTATTTTTGGCACCGTCCGACTACCGGCGGAGTGAGGGATGTGGAGCACGCTCCCCGCAATATGGCGGAATCCACCCCACTCAACGACGAATAGACCTCTACGACGAATAGACGAAATTCCTTGCCGCACTTCACAAGCCGGAGATGGCGTCGAGCATCGGCCGAACGCAGCGCCGCCACGGCCCGGCGCATCAGGCGCTCGACCGCCACGTCGACATCGAACTCATCTCGCCTGCGCCGTCGGTCGTGACCAGATTTGGATCGGCCGAATCGCGGGATGCCCCGAGAAGCGATGAGCACCCGGTTGATCGTGGCGAGCAACGCCTAGCAGCGCAGAGCCCCCGCTGGAAGCTCCGTCGCCGAGGTGAGGGGCAACTCGAGAGACGTGAGCAGATCGCGGTACCGTTGCGCCAGTTGCGTCGGCGTGCTGCGGCTGTAGGCGACGATCTCGCGGTAGACCCCCGGCCCGATCCTTCTGGCGTGCCGTATCCAGCCGCCGGGTACGGCGTTGTTGGGCACCAGTGCGACTCCCACGCCCTCCATGGCGAACAGCAGTGCGGCGGCCACCTGCCCGGTACGCGCGACCGCGCGTGGAGTGAATCCGAGGGCGGTGGCCGTCCGGTCCACTATCTCGCTCATGCCTTGCTCGGGCTCGTAGAGGATCCAGTCGGCTGCGGTCAGTTCATCGCGTTCTACCATCGCGGAACCGGTGTCCCGCCCCGCAGGGCCGACCAGCACCATCTCCTCGTAACCGAGTGACACGACGGGTCCCTCCCACTGTTCGGGCCGCGGTCCGACCGCGATGTCGCCCTGTCCGCCGCGAACCGCCTCCTCGAGCGCACGACGGTGCGAGAAGTCGTGCACCCGAAGGACGGCCGTCGGGAACAGGGAGTGCCACCGGACGGCGCTCGGAGGCAGGATGCCGGAGGCGATCGACCGGACGGTCAGTACGTGCACGTCGCCGCTTCGCCCCTGGATCACTTGGTGCACTGCGTCCGCGGCTTCTCCGACAGCCCGCAGTACACGCTCGGCGTGGGGCAGGAAGACCCGCCCCGCGGGCGTGAGAGCGAGGCCGTGGCGGCCGCGTTCGAGCAGTTGCGCGCCGAGTTCTTTCTCCAGCGAACGCATCTGCTGCGACAGCGACGGCTGTGAGACATACAGCCGTGCCGCGGCGGCACTGAACGATCCGCTTTCCCAGACGGCGAGAAAGTACTCCAGCTGACGCAGTCGCATCAGACGAAGTTACCGCCGCCCCCGCCGGCCGCAGGCGTGCGGCGAGCGAGTCACGCGACCCGATTCGCTCGGCTGTCTCGGCGAGCGAGCCGGGCGAGCAGATGGTCGACTTCCGACCGCGCTCGGCTCGAGAGCACGGTGCGGGGTGTGCGCTGAGTGTCGGAGGCGAGCAGGCCGCGCCGTTGCATGACGTACTTGCGCACGGCCAGGCCCACACCCGGCTGCTGTTCGTATCGCAGCAACGGCAGATGCGCGTCGAAGATGTCATGGCTTTCCTCGGAACGACCCGCTGCGGTATGACCGACCACATCGACCAGCATCTCGGGGAAGCAGTATCCGGTCATGGCGCCGTCGGCGCCCCGAGCGGTCTCGAAATCCAGGAAGAGCCCACCGTTGCCGCACAGGATCGACAGTCGTGGCATTTCGCCCTCGGCTTCCAGCTGCCTCAAGGCGCTGATCTTCTCCAGTCCCGGCCAGTCCTCGTGCTTGAGCATGACGCAGCTGGGCACGGTACGGGCGATACGCGCGATAACCGTGAAGCTCATGACAACCGAGAACGACAGGGGGTAGTCCTGCACGACGAGGGGAACCGCCTCGCCGAGTACGGCCGCGACGCCCTCGTAGTAGCCGACGATCTGGTCGTCGGTGCGCAAGGTGTTGGGCGGTGCGACCATGACGCCTGCCGCTCCCGCCGACATGACTTCACCGGTGAGTGCGCGCATCGCGGCGTAGCCGGGAGCGGAGACTCCGACGACGACCGGAAGCCGGGTCCTGCGCAGCACATGCCGCACGATTCGGGTCGCCTCGTCATGAGTCAGTTTGGGTGCCTCGCCCATCTGGCCGAGCACGGTGATCCCGGTGACGCCGACCGATTCGTAGAAATCGACCAAACGGTGCAGAGAGTCGAAGTCCACCGCTCCCTCCTCGTCGAAGGGGGTGGGCGCGATGGCGAAGACGCCCTTCGCCTCACGGGTGAGCACGGCCATGGCTGAGATCCTTTGTCGCTGTGAGTATCAGAGGCTGGAAATGAGACCACCGTCGACGCGCACCACCGTGCCGGTGATGTACGACGCCGGAACGCTGGCCAGGAAAGCCACCGTCGCCGCGTATTCGTCCGGGTCGCCGTAACGGCCGATGGGGATGGTCGCGACGCTGTCGGCCCTGACCTGTTCGACGGTTCGGCCTTCGGCTTCGGCTTTGATCCGGTCGAGATGCTCGACGCGACGGGTTCCGATCCGCCCTGGCACGACGATGTTGCATGTGACGCCGTCCGCGGCAACTTCCCGTGCCAGCGTCTTGGACCAGCCGAGCAATGTGGCACGAAGACTGTTCGACAGCCCGAGACCGGGAATCGGAGCGACCACTCCCGAGCTGGTGCTGGTGATGACGCGGCCCCATCCGCGCGCCCGCATACCCGGGACGAGTTCGTCGCTGATGGCGATCACGGAAAGCACCATGGAACGAAAATGATCGAGCCACACCGCAGAAGGCCGGCCCAGGACCGGCGAGGGCGGCGGCCCGCCGGTGTTGTTGACCAGGATTTCGACCGGGCCGAGGGTTCGCTCGATCGCAGCGACGTTGCCTTCGATGGCGTCGAGGTCGGCGATATCCCACGCCACCGGTATGGCTCGGCCGCCGGCCGCGACGATCGTGTCGCAGCGGGATTCGGCGGCTTGGCGATGGATATCGGCGACGGCCACCTGGGCGCCCTCGGACGCCAATTTCTCCGCGATGGCGCCACCCAGGCCGCCGCCCGCTCCCAGAACCAGTGCGGTTCGACCGGTAATCTCGAGATCCAAAGTCTACTCCTCGACCGAACGCCGATAATTCCCGGCATTTCCCAGATATTTCGCACCGTAACACCGCGCCGACGAGTACACCCAATACGGATATTCGCCGCACCCTATAGGACAGACTTATACCTGCAGTACAGCGCATGTTCGGCGGAAGCTTTCCCGCCAGGGCCGGCTTCGCGCCGTTGGACAGGAGAGAAATCGCTCACATAACCTCGTGGTGGACCATAAAAGGACAACGAAAGGCAAAGTGGTGTCCTTTCCGGAAACAATGCTGGCGGCAGTGATAGGCGAGCCGGGAATTATCAAGACCAAAACCATGCCGGTGCCCCACCCGGGCCCGGACGACGTTCTCGTACGAGTTCACCGGGCGTCGCTGTGCGGCACCGACCTCAAGGTCCGCAGCCGTCGGTTCTTCCACGGAGCCGGCCCGGCGCCGGACACCTTCATCCCCGGCCACGAGTACGCGGGTGTCGTGGTCGCGGTCGGCAGCGCCGTCGACGAGTTCGCCGTCGGCGATCGCGTCGTCACCGAGGCCCACCGGGGCTGCATGCGATGCGTCAACTGCCTGTCCGGCTCCTACACGGACTGTTTGAACTACGGCAACCAGGCGAAAGGCCATCGGACACAGGGGATGACGGTCAACGGCGGCTTCGCCGAATATGTCGTCAACCACGTCTCCACGCTGTACCGGCTTCCCGATCACATCGACTTCGACTCGGCCGTCGTGCTGACCACCGCCGGCACCGTGATGCACGCTTTCGACGTGCTCGACTCGCTGCTGGTCGGCGCCCGCGTCGCAGTGATCGGTCCCGGCCCTATCGGATTGATGGCCGTCCAGGTCGCGCGCGAACTCGGAGCCGAGCCGGTAATCCTCGTGGGCACACGCAACAACAGACTGGAGATCGGGAAGCAATTCGGGGCCGACCATCTACTGAACTCCCGCGAGGAGGACGCCGTCGCCGCGGTTCGAGAGATCACCGGCGGACTCGGCGTCGACATCGTCGTGGAGTGCTCCGGAGCTCCCAGCGCCGTCGACGACGCGATCCACATGGTCAAGCGCGGCGGCAGAATCGTTTTGGCGGGCTTCTTCGAACAACCGGTGACGGCTGACCTCAATCACGCTGTGATGAACGGAATCTCGATCGACACCATCCGCGGCGAAGGCGCGAACTCGGTAGCCAGGGCCCTGTCGCTGGCATCGCGTGGACGACTGCACACCAGGCCCCTGGTCACCCATCATTTCCCACTCGAGAACATCGCCGAAGCATTCGATACCTACGCCGAACGGCGAGACGACGCGATCAAGGTCATGCTCGATGTCACCGGATGAGTCCACGCTTGCTCCGGTCCGCGAGCTGGTCGCCACCGACATGGCTGCCTGCGCGGCAGCATGGCTGGAATCGCTCGCCCCGGATCAACTGACCCAAGCGCAGTTCGACTCGCCTCTGGCTGCTGACGCGGAGGCCGAGCGGCTCCGTTGGTTCTACACCCCGACCGACCACGGTGGACTTGCCCTGCGCGACCAGACCGCACATCAGCAGGGCTTGGCGATGCAGCTGGTCGCCTCGGGACTGTCCGAGGCCGGATACGCCACTGTCACAACCGTGATGGGTTTGGAGAACGTCCTCGATCAGGTCGAAGGATGGCAAGTCCGCTGGGGACGGCAACGGGGCCGAGATCCCGGCCTGTACTGGCTGAGGTTGTTCGGCCGACCGGGCGACGCGGTCTGGGCATGGCGCTTCGGCGGCCACCACATCTCGCTGAACAACCTCATCATCGGCGGACGCATCGTCTCGACGACACCCTGCTTCATCGGAGCCGATCCAGCCAGCGCCGCCTTGCTCGGCGCAACACTACGGCCGCTGGGCGGGCCGGAAGAGGCGGCACGGCACCTGGCCCGGTCACTGGACTCCGACCAATACCACACGGCATTACTGCACACCAACGCCATATCCGACATCGTCTCCGGCAACCGGCCCACCATCACCCACGGCGACGCGATGATGCACATGCAGGATCTCTGGCGCGGCACGTTCAACGACCCGGCGCTGCGAAAGCTGGTCGACGATATCGACATGCGCGCCGAAAGCGGTAGCGGATACACCGCAGCCGACCATGCGGCCATGGCGATTACCTTTCCCCCCAGAGGTTTGGCCGCACGCGACCTCGACCCAGAGCACCGGCACGTATTACGGCAGCTGATCAGCCTGTACACCGGTCGCGCGCCGAGTCCACTCGCCGAAATCCACGCCGCGCGCTACGCGGCCGACGAAGCACTCGACGAGGTCCACTTCGGATGGGCAGGCAGCCTCGAGGCCGGGGAACCGCACTACTACCGAATCCAGGGCCCCGACCTGCTCATCGAATACGACAACACCCAGCGCCAGGCCAACCATGCCCACTCGGTGTGGCGCAATCCGCGGTCGGACTTCGGGCTCGACAGTCTGGCAGAACACCGCCGGCGCACCGCGCATTGAGGAAACGCTGCCGGAATGCGGGCGGCAACGGCAGCCCCCTTGGCCAGAATCACCCGATCGGCATCGCCGGGGAGCCATCCTCGAGTACTGAGCGGCACCGTCCACGCCATGCGAATCGGTGGCGGTGAAAAGTCGGAGGACTCGACCCGCCTCGGTGGCGTAAGTCACCGGGGCGTTATCAAGCGGACCGAGCATTCGGCGCGTCCGTATCCGCCCGCGTTCCCTGGAGTAAATGTTGCCCGGATCCTCGCGGTATTGGTTGACCGAAAGAGCGACGTCGTGGCCGTTAT
Source organism: Nocardia sp. NPDC004573 (assembly GCF_053602135.1). NCBI lineage: Bacteria > Bacillati > Actinomycetota > Actinomycetes > Mycobacteriales > Nocardiaceae > Nocardia > Nocardia sp. NPDC004573. The sequence continues at coordinate 22,168 of NZ_JBSGDA010000040.1, read as the reverse complement.
ATGCTGATCAGATGTCCAGCCCGCCGATCGGGGAGAATGCGAGCGTGCCCCCCACCGATTCCGACGCCACCGAGACCACCAGCCGACGCTCCCCTGGTCGCCCACGGGTTCCTTTCGATCGGATCGTGACAACCGCGCTGCGCCTGGTCGACGAGGAAGGCGCCGACGCGCTGTCGATGCGCACCCTGGCCCAACGCCTCGAAACCGGTACCGCGGTGATCTACCGGGCTGTGGCCAACCGCGCCGAACTCATCGGCCACGTCATCGACTGCGTCCTGGGCGAGGTCGACATCGATGACGACGCCACCGACGGCGACTGGCAACGCGCCTGCATCGCCGCGGCCGAAGCCATCTTCGCCGCCCTGCACCGCCACCGCGGCGTCGCTCCCCTGCTCATCGAACAAGTACCCACCGGACCCAACGCACTTCGCGTGCGGGAACAAGTGCTGGCCATGTTGCTGGCCAACGGATTCCCGCCGGAATCCGCCGCCATGATGTACGCCACCGTGGCCCGCTACGTCGTCGGCTTCGCCGCACAACTCCAAGGTCACGACACCGAAGCGAACATCGACCCGACCGCCCTCGTAGCCCTCTATCGCCAACTCGACCCGGCGCAGTTTCCCGCCACCATCGCCGTCGCCGACTGCCTACCCGCGCAAACCCTGGAAAGCGAGTTCCAGTTCGGACTTCGACACCTCGTCGCAGGCCTCGCATCACTCAACACGGCGGAAACCGGGTCGATGGGCTCCGCCTGATTCGTTCGGCGTAGAGATTCGGCGCACTGGACAACAGTCGCAGCCGACGCTATACCGTGCCCTGCGGAGAAGTCGAGACTCCGGTATCGCACACGGAAGCGACCGGGCGTACGCGTGATGCTCGCTCGCCGCGCCGCCTCAACGGTGCCCCAGTGCGGTGAGCGCCTGCTGGGCGAGGATATTTATCCAGGGCGCTGTCAGGGCGGCCGGATCGCGCTGCGACGTTCGCAGTATCGCCAGGGCAACTCCACCGACCAGGTCGAGTGCGGCGTTCAGGTCGTGGATGCGGAAACGCTCCGCCGCCATGCCGGCACGAATGCCAGCGGCCAGGCGCGATCCGACGTCCGGGTCTTCGAGAAACCGGTACCCCATCGCAAGGATGATCGCGGCGATATCAGGGTGGCCGATGCCGACCTCGCCGAGCGCACGTAACTGCGCGACGACGATTCCGGCGGGGTCATCGATACCTGAAGTAGCGTCGTCGAGTATCCGTACCAACTCCCCGATCACCTCGGCGAGGACAGTGTCGAAAAGATCATCTTTGCTACTGAAGTGGTTGTAGAAGGATCCCGTCGCGACGCCGGCCTCCTGCGCCAAGCCGGCGATGCCGATCCGTTCGGCTGAACCGCTACCCAAAGCCCACCGCCCGGAACGAACCAGTGCCGCACGGGTGCGAAGAGCGCTGCGCGCCCGCGCGCTCAGCCGGTCGGCGACCTGCGGCAGTTGCGGCGCACTCCGATCATGCGACGGGCTACGAAAGACCGAGCTCGAATCGACCTGTCCACCAGCAGCCACCCGCCCATTCATAATGGTTACAGTGTGTCCGTTATTATTGAGCCCGTCATGGGTTCGACCGGATGGCGGCCTTCTATGCCGAACGAGCCCGCGGCGGTGTCGGCCTGATCATCACCGGAGGCATATCCCCCGACGAGGTCGGGCGCCCCTACCCTGGCGGCGCGATGCTGACGACGCCGGAAGAGGCGGCGGCGCACCGTGTCGTCACCGACGCGGTGCACGCCGAGGGCGGCCGGATCGCCATGCAGATCCTGCACTTCGGCCGCTACGCCTACCATCCGGATCTGGTGGCGCCCAGCCCAGTTCAGGCACCGATCAGCCCCCACGTTCCACACGAGCTGACAAGCGCAGAGATCGAGCGCACCATCGCGGACTACGTTCGCTGTGCCGAACTCGCCATCATCAACACCGGGATCGGTTGGCACGAAGCGCGGATCCCCACCATCGCCACCTCTGTCCCGCGCGGTGCCTACGCATCGGTTACGAAGAAGCTGATGGGGAAGGTGTCGGTGCCGCTGGTCACCAGCAATCGCATCAACACCCCGGAGAAGGCCGAGGAGTTGCTCTCCGACGGATGCGCCGACATGGTGTCGCTCGCACGACCCTTCCTCGCGGATGCCGAGTTCGTCAACAAGGCCGCCAATGGCACACCGGAGTCGATCAACACCTGCATCGGCTGCAACCAGGCATGTCTCGACCACACGTTCTCGTTCAAGATCACGTCCTGTCTCGTTAATCCACGCGCCTGCCACGAGACCGAACTGGTCTCGAGACCCACCCGCGCAGCGAAACAGATCGCGGTGGTGGGCGCTGGTCCAGCGGGCCTCGCTTTCGCCGTCACCGCAGCGCAGCGCGGCCACAAGGTCACCTTGTTCGAAGCCGCCGGCGAGATCGGTGGCCAGCTCAATGTCGCACGGCGGGTGCCGGGCAAGCAGGAGTTCGACGAAACCCTGCGCTACTTCCGAAACCGGCTCACGTCCACAGGTGTCGACGTGCGGCTGGGATCGACAGCAAACGCCGACGACCTCACCGGATTCGACGAGGTCGTCGTCGCCACCGGCGTCACCCCTCGCGTCCCGGACCTTCCCGGCACGGACCACCCGAAGGTGCTCAGCTACCTCGACGTACTGAGCGGCGGTGCGACAGTCGGCGATCGAGTCGCGATCCTCGGTGCCGGCGGTATCGGATTCGACGTCGCCGAGTACCTCACCGACCCAGGCGACGGCGCCAGCGCCGAAGTCGCCGTGTTCCTGTCGAACTGGGGCATCGACGCCCAGCACACCGCACCCGGCGGACTCACGCGGCCCGTGCGACACGCCTCGCCACGCGCCGTCACCCTGATGCAACGCAAGACCACCAAGGTCGGAGCCGGACTGGGCAAAACCACCGGCTGGATCCACCGAACCGAGCTCAAGCACCGCGGTGTCGAGATGGTGGCGGGAGCGACCTATGACCGAATCGACGACGACGGCCTGCACTACGTTCTCAACGGCGATAAGCATGTGCTGGACGTTGACAACGTAATCCTGTGCACAGGCCAGGAACCTAACCGCCGGATCTACGACAACCTGAATGCGCTCGGCGTCACCACCCACCTCATCGGCGGTGCCGATGTCGCGGCAGAACTAGACGCCAAACGCGCGATCGATCAGGGAACCCGGCTCGCCGCGCGGATCTGATCTCTGGGGCGATGACGTGTGCAGCACCCGGAGCTTGGTGACACACCGACCTGACCGGACTTCGGGCAGCAACGCCGCGGCACTACGGGCCGCGGCGACCGTGGCATCGAGGTCGCCCACATCGGATACACCTGCGCGAGTTGGCAGCCGTACCTGACGGAGTTGCACTCGGACCCCTTGACCGTAGGGAGATTCGGGTGAGCGAGCCTGTCATGGACGGTGAGGTGCGTCGGCGCCTGGCCGTCCTTCGTCATGTCGAGGAGGTCACCGGCAACGTCGCGATGACCTGAGTCCTGCTCGTAGACCGATCACGGCCGCCTCACCTCTTGACGACACAGCCAGCTTCTTCATCAGCCCTGCCACGTGGAACTTGACCGTGCTCTCGGCGATCCCGAGGTCTGCGGCGATCGCCTTGTTCCGCATTCCGGCGGTTACCAGTGCCAGGACTTCGCGTTCGCGCCGGTTCAGCAGGCTCAACTCGGGCTGTTCGGCGGCGGCGACCGGCGGGTCGAGGGGGATTCGCACTGTCACCCTGCTCCCCCAACCGGGTACCGCCTCGACCTCGATGTCGGCGTGCAGGGTTCGCGCCCGACCGTCGAGGCCCTGGGTCACGGCGGCGGTATCGAGCTGTCCGGACGCGCCGTCGCGGATATCGACGACGAGTCGCTCCAGGTCCGATGCCCACGCGATGCGGAGCCGATCGAGGTCGGGTTGCGCGGCGAACATCAGCACCGCCGACTGCGTGATGGCGCGGGCACCGTGGGCCACTTCGCCCGGTAGCCGTCGCCCGTCGGCGGGCGGTGCGTGGAACTCGGCGGTGACCGCCCTGGTCCGAAGCAGCGGCTCGATCTCCCGATGAAGCCGCTCGAACGCGGCCGCCGGGGGTTCCTCGGACAGGGCGCGATCGGAGACTTCGCCGGACCGCAGGGCGATCAACGCCTCCGACGCGATCGACGTCGCGGCGCCTCTGGCCTGCCTGTCGTCGATGTCCGGCGCACGCAAGGTGGCGAGCAGACCGGCGAGCACTGCCTCGTGCGCGGCGGTGAGCTCGCCGATCGCGCGAGCCCTGGCCGTCGAGGCGGCCCGTGATTCGGCGAGATAGTCTGGGCTGGCTTGCGCCACCTGCTGCCTGATCGATGTCGCTACCAGGGCGAAAGCGGCCGCGAGCTCCGCGGGATATGGCACCGGTCCACGCTGGCGCGGGATCAACACCAGCAGCGTGTCCGAGCTGTCCCGCACAGCCCATGCACACCGTCGCGTACCGGCCAGGACCACCTCACCGGCAGACAAGTCGCCCAGCTCGACAGTCGCCTTCACCGCCTCGAGCTCCGCGATGGCGATCCGGTCGACGATCTCAGCCGGTCCGGCTACCTTGCGGGGCCGACCGCTGCATTCCCTGGTGAAGATCACCAGTGCCTGATGCGGCCAGCGGCCGGCCAGACAACGCGACAGCCGCGCGGCGATGTCGACCAGCGGGCCATCGATCACTTCGCGCAGACTCCGCAGCGCCTCGTCCGTCGATGGGCAACTCGCTGGGGCCACAGCACCGAGTGTAGGACAGCCGCGCATCGGACCTGATCACTGGGATAGGTTCTGCCATTCTTCTAGCCAGGTCTTCATCGGCCCGGGTCCCGCTAGCGTCGATGCACATGTGCGCAACCCGCACTACTAATCACTTTCCCGAATCGGAGGACCACAGCCATGCCGCAGCAGGTGCGCGGAGTCATCGCCCGGAAACCGGGCGCCCCGGTCGAACTGACCGACATCGTCATCCCCGACCCTGGGCCGGGCGAGGTCGTAGTGACAGTCGCCGCCTGCGGGGTGTGCCACACCGATCTGACCTACCGGGAGGGCGGGATCAACGACGAGTTCCCCTTCCTGCTCGGCCACGAGGCCGCCGGTACCGTCGAAAGTGTCGGCCCGGGTGTGCATTCGGTCGAGGTCGGTGACTTCGTCATCCTCAACTGGCGGGCCGTGTGCGGACGGTGCCGCGCCTGCAAACGCGGCCGTCCGCAGTACTGTTTCGACACCTTCAACGCCACGCAGCCGATGACCCTCACCGACGGCACCGCGCTCACTCCGGCGCTGGGCATCGGCGCCTTCGCCGAGAAGACCCTCGTCCACGCCGGGCAATGCACGAAAGTCGACCCTGCGGCCGACCCCGCTGTCGCTGGGCTGATCGGTTGCGGCGTCATGGCCGGACTCGGAGCCGCGGTGAACACCGGCAACATCACCCGCGGCGACTCGGTCGCGGTGATCGGCTGCGGCGGGGTCGGCGATGCCGCCATCGTCGGCGCCCGGCTGGCCGGCGCATCCACCATCATCGCTGTCGACCGGGACCCGCAGAAGCTCGCCTGGGCGCGGGATCTGGGCGCGACCCACACGATCGACGCCACCACCGCTGACACCGTCGCCGCAGTGCAAGAACTCACCGGGGGATTCGGTGCGGATGTCGTCATCGACGCGGTCGGCAGGCCGGAAACCTGGACGCAGGCGTTCTATGCCCGCGACCTGGCAGGCACTGTCGTCCTAGTGGGTGTACCGACCCCTGACATGCGCCTGGAGATGCCGCTGATCGACTTCTTCTCCCGCGGCGGATCGCTGAAATCGTCCTGGTACGGCGACTGCCTGCCCGAGCGAGATTTCCCGATGTTGATCGACCTCTACCAGCAGGGACGGTTGCCACTGGACAGATTCGTCACCGAACGCATCGGGCTCGGCGATGTCGAGCAGGCCTTCCACACCATGCACGAGGGCAAGGTCCTGCGCTCGGTGGTGGTGCTGTGAGCGGAAAGCTGCGCATCGACCGGGTGGTGACCACGGGGGTCTTCGAACTGGACGGCGGCTCCTGGGAAGTCGACAACAATGTGTGGATCGTCGGAGACGACGACGAGGTGGTCGTCATCGATGCCGCCCACGACGCGAAACCGGTCATGGAGTCCATCGGCGGGCGCAATGTCGTTGCCGTGGTGTGCACCCACGGACACAACGACCACGTGACCTTCGCACCACAACTCGGCGAGGATGCCTACGCACCGGTTCTGCTACACCCCGGCGACGACCCGCTGTGGCAACTGACCCATCCGGGCAGCAAGTACTGGTCGCTGCACGATGGTCAGCGGATCGGGTTGGCGGGCACCGAACTTCACGTCATCCACGCACCCGGGCACTCACCCGGATCGGTATGCCTGCACTTGCCGGAGGCCGACGCGTTGTTCTCCGGCGATACGTTGTTCGCGGGCGGTCCCGGCGCGACCGGGCGCAGCTTCTCCGACTTCCCCACCATCATCGCCTCCATTCGGGACCGTGTGCTGTCGTTGCCCGGCCACACACGCGTCTACACCGGCCACGGGGACGGCACCACGATCGACTCCGAAGCACCCCATCTCGAAGAGTGGATAGCGCGCGGGTTCTGATCCGGGAGCCCGATCGGTCCTGGGCCGACTCGATGGGAGCGGCCGCGGCCTTCTTCGGCGCGCGGCCGCTCAGGGCGGACGCACCGTGCGCGACCAGTTCCCGACCGAGCGGTGCGTGGTATCAGCGACCGGGTTGCGTCCACTGCAGAACCTGTAGTGCGGCGGCCACTTGGACCGGGTTCGCAGCCAATGGTCGAGGAAGCAGCGTTTCGGCCCGGGCCATTCGGCGAAGCACGGTGTTGCGATGGGCGTATACCCGTGCGGCGACTCGACCTACGCTGCCGTTCTCCTCGACGAAAGCCAGGACGGTCTCCCGAATCTCGGGGGAAGCATGCTCGAGATCGCCGAGTGTCTGATGCAGGAACTGCTGCGCACCGTCCGCATCGCTGGTCAGCAGCGCCACGAGTTGGATCTCGTCGAAGAAGACGACGCGTTGCGGCGATTTCAAGCGGGCGACCATCCGCTGTGCTGTCATCGCTTCGAGGTGGCTGCGCCGGAATCCCTCCACACCTGTGGCCCGCCCGCCGACTGCGATCCGAACCGAACCAGCCGGGTCCACCGCCTGACGGACTTGCTCACGATCGATGTCCGCGGTTCCTGGTAGCCAGACCCATTTCGTCGAGGCGCCTGGCGTGACGGTCAGTGGGCGAGTATCGGGTTGTCCGCCCAGCTTTTTTACGACAGCGTCCAGCTGCCGCAGCGCTGCGTCGGGTTCGACGCTCCATGCGATGACGGCGGTGTGGGTTCGGTCGAGACGGTAGCCCAGTTTCGATTCGGCTCGTTGCAGAGTGATCGGTGCGCCGTCCAAGATGAGGGCGACGGTTTCGCGCAGTTCGGGTCTGCTGCCGCGCAATATCTCTGATCGTTCCTCGCGGATGAGTTCCATCGCGCGGGCGGCTGTGTTCTCCACGAAGTCGCCGATCGACCAGATAACAACATCGAGCAGATTCTGGAGTTCGTCCGGATCCCTGGTGAGGTCGAACACGGTAGTCAACATCAACCGGAACGCGAAGGCCTGGCCGGCCCGATACGCGGCCAGGGCGATGTCCTCGATCCCCCATCGGATCATGTCCCGTGCGATATGAACGACGTCATCGGCCAGATCGGGAGGGACTCGTGTGCCAGGATGATGCAAGTTGTGCGGTTCGAGACGCTGCCGGTGCAGCTCGTGCCCAAGCGGTGACAGAGGCGGATCACCGCTGATCAACAGGTTCGCCGCCCGTTCGGCCATCTCCATGGCCGATCGGCGGTGATCGACCTGTTCGGCCGTGCCACCAAGACCTTTGCGGCTGCGCTGCCACACCGCCGAGGTCAACCGGAGGTGTGCCGATCCTCCGCAGGTTCGTAGCGCCTCAGCAGACTCAGGGCCGCGAGCACGCTCACCAAGGCGATGGCAGCGTAGCCGAGCGCAATGCCCCACTGCGCGCTGCGCGGCTGGCCGACTACCTCACCTGCTGTCGATGAGACGAATCCGCTCGCAGCCAGGACGAAGCCGTAGATGCCTGCACCTGCGGCACCTCCGATGGTCTCGCCGGCCGACCAGATCCCGGCGAGCACCCCCGCACGGCGGCGGCCGGACTCGTTCGCGTCGGCCGCCAAGGTGTCGGCGAGCATCGCTTGCGGCAGGATCTGCGCCCCGGCGAAGCCGATTCCGGCGATCAGGATGGCCGCGCAGGCGACCTCGAACCGCACGGAGTGCTCGACGCATGGTAGGGCGGCGACCGCGAGAGCACCTGCGCCGAGGATCGAAAGCGCCACGGCCAGGCAGGCCTTCTTACCCCAGGCCGACGCAGCACGACGCCACGCCGGCATAGTCAGCAACATCGGCCCCACCGCGCAGAGGAACAACGCCGCGATCGCACTGTCCGATCCGAGAATCTGGGCCGACAGGTAGGGCAGCCCGGCCAGCGTGACGGAGATGACCACCTCGATGAGCACGAACACCCCCAGCAGAGTGCGAAACGGGCGGTAGCGATGAGCTGTGGTCAGCGTGTCACGCAGCGATCCCACTGTCAGTGACTGGCTCGCCACCACGGCGTGGGTTGATCCGCGAGCGCTGTAGATCGCGCCACATGCGCCGACTACGATCACGCCGCCCACCACGAGCGCGAGCACACGGTAGCCATGACGGTCGCCACCGTCGGCCCCAGCGAACGAGGATGTCACCGCTGCCACGACAAGCATCGCCGCACCAAGCCAGGCGGTGCGCCACACCATCATCGACGTGCGTTCCGCCGAACTCGCCCCGAGCTCGGCGGGCAGAACACTGTAGGGGATCACGAAGGCCGAGAAGCCGAGGCCGGTCACGGCCAGCGCGGCGCCTACCCACCAGGCAGCACCGTTTCCGCCGACGGGGGCGGAAAAGATGGCCACGAACCCCAGCGGGAGCACGACCGCTCCCGCAATCATCCACGGTCTGCGAGGGCCGAGACGTGACACGGTCGAGTCGGTCAATCTCCCGATGACCGGGTTGTACACCAGGTCGAGCAACTTGGGTACGAGGACGACGAATCCCGCCGCCGCGGCGGCCACACCGAGTGTGTTCGTCAGGTAGTGCAAGAGGACGAGGCCGGGCACCATGGCATACGTCGCCGTTGCCAGGGAACCCAGGCCGTAGGTCACGCGAAGGCGCGCCGAGAGGGCGAACCCGGTATGTGGGTCGACGGCGGTCAGCATCACGTCCCCTCCTCGCGGAGCACGTTCACGTCCGGCTCGCTGTCCGAATCGTGGTGGTTGACGGCGGGCGGGGCTCCACAGTCGTATCGCAGCGGACCCGGCGGAATCACCGAGGCCAGCGCCCATAACCAGTTAACGGCAGCAGTGTTTCCGAAATATGACCCCGGGTCAAGTCTCGCGGCATTTCGAGTCACTTCTGAACGTATCCTCAAAAACCTTGACTGACGACCCCCTCGTGAGTGACGATATCCTCAGTTGAGGAAGGAGTGATCGATGGTCGACCTGCATGATCCGCACCAGGACCTGCACAGCGAGGCTGGCGCCCGGCCCGGTGAGCACCCTGGTAGAGCCCGTAATCCGGTCATCAAGGTGCACGACCTCGCGTGGCTGGAGTTCGAGAAGCCCGATCTCGACGGCGCCGAACGCTTTGCGCACGCCTTCGGTTTCCACACCGCGGGCCGCACCACGAACGAGCTTCATCTGCGCGGCAGCAATGCCGGAGCGCCGTGCGTGCTGATCCATCGCGGTCCGCGATCACGATTCCGCGGACCAGCGTTCCTGGCGGCCGACTCGACCGACCTGCACCTGCTGGCCTCGCACACCGGTTCCACGGTCACGGCGCTGCCCGATAGCGTCGGTGGGCTGACCGTCGACCTCCGTGATCCGAGTGGGCTCGAGGTACGGATCGTCTCCGGACCACACACGCTCGCCGCCCTGCCCACGCAGCAGCCGCAAACGCTCAACCTCGGGCACGATCACGAACGCGTCAACCGCACCCAGCGCCCTCCGCGCGTCCCCGCCGGAATCCAACGACTCGGCCACGTTGTCGTGCAGACGACCCGATACCGGCAGACGCTCGACTGGTACCTGGACCACCTCGGCTTGCTGGTCAGCGACTTCCACTACTACGCCGGTCAACGCGACCGAGGCCCGGTGATGAGCTTCATCCGCTGCGACCGCGGCAACATACCTACCGATCACCACACGCTCGCGCTGGCGCTCGGACCGACCAACCGATACGTGCATTCGGCGTACCAGGTCGCGGATCTCGATGCACTCGCAGCGGGCGGTGAATACCTTCTCGATCAGGGGTACCGCCGGTCCTGGGGCATCGGTAGACACATCCAGGGCAGCCAGATCTTCGACTACTGGCGTGACCCCGACGGATTCCTGGTCGAGCACTTCACCGACGGTGACATGTTCGACCACACGCTCGAACCCGGCTGGGCGCCGATGACAGCCTCCGGACTGGCGCAATGGGGGCCGCCTGCGACCAAGGACTTTCTCGGGTTGAACCCTGGCCGGGAATCGGTACGCGAGGCACGCGGCCTGCTCGCCGCCCTGCGCAACGACAACGAATTCGATCTCCACCGCCTGCGCGGTCTATTGAAAGTAGCCACCTCATGAGTATTTCCGTGCTCCGTACCAGCGACGCGTGGTGGGTGCACACGCCCAGTGGCGCCGCTCGCATCGATACCTCCGCCATTACCACCAAACAGCTACTCGCGGACCGTGCCGCGGTCGAAGCGGCCCGGAACTCGACCGACGTCGTCGCGCTGGAGCGCCTTTCGCTGGTATCGCCGGTGACCGCGCCCTGCCGCGTCGTCGCGCAGATGACGAACTTCGTCTCGCACGTGAAGGATTCTGGTGGTGATCCGGCAACAGTCCCGCTGACCTTCTTCCGGAAGACGTCCGGATCCATCAGCGGCCCAACCGATGACATTCAGCGGCCGGCTCATGTGCAGCTGCTGGACTACGAGGTGGAGGTCGGGCTGGTCATCGGTCGTGAGGTACCGGTAGGCACGACGATCGATGCCGACAAACTGGCCGACTTCGTCGCCGGCCTCGTGGTGACAAACGATGTCTCCGCACGCGATATCCAGCTACCGAAAACCCAGTTCTACGAGGCGAAGTCGTATCCGACGTTCACCCCGGTCGGACCCGCCCTCGTTCTGGTCGACCAAGAGGAGCTGGCCCGCTTCGCCGAACTCCGGCTACGGCTCTGGGTCAATGGTGAGGTCAGGCAGGACATGACCGTCGCCGACATGATCTACAAGCCCGCGGAAGCACTGCAGGCACTCACTCGGTTTCAACGCCTGGATGCCGGGGATCTCATCCTCACCGGCACCCCGATCGGCACTGCGATCAGCGCACCGCCGAAACCGGTCGAGATCCTCGGATCGCTCCTCCCGACCGCAATGAAATGGCGGCTGTTCTTCAAGGGCCAAGCCAAAAATCCCAAGTATCTCAAGGATGGCGATGTCGTCGAAGTCGCCATCGCCACCGACGACAGCTCGATTGATCTCGGTCGTCAGCGCACCATCGTGAGGGACAAATGATGACTGAGGTCATAGCAGCGACCGCCGAGTTGTGGCCGCGCTACGCGGAACCGGGCGATCTGCTCGCGATCGAATCCATCCCCTTGGCCGAGCGCGGCCTGCCGCAGTCGACGTACGAGCTGCTTACTCGCGCCGCGGCCCGCTGGCCCGACCGCGTTGCGCTCACAGTGCTCCCCGAAGCCGCACGATGGCGGGAACCGTTGCGGCGCACCTTCGGTGAGCTTCTCGCCGATGTCCATCGCTATGCGAACCTGCTGCGTCGGCTCGGCGTCGGCCGCGGCGATGCGGTGGCCCTGATGGCACCCAACTGCGCAGAACTCATTCCCGCCACCCTCGCCGCGCAGCTGGCCGGAATCGCCGCTCCGATCAATGCCGCGCTCTCGGCGAGCCACATCGAGCAGTTGCTGCGGCGCTCCGGTGCACGAGTTCTCATCACGGCCGGACCTGATCTCGCACCCGAGACCTGGGACGCCGCCGTCGCATTGGCGACCCGTGGTCTCGTCGACGTCGTTCTCGTGCTGCGCCCGACCGGCACCGACACGGTCCAGGCGCTGCCCGCGGTCGAGGCAACACACAGCGGCTACCTGGATGTGCTCGCCGACGACGAGGTCTCGGCCGACTTCTCCGGCGAACCTCCGCGATCCGACGACCTGGCGAGCTTGTTCCATACTGGAGGCACTACCGGTGTACCCAAGCTCGCGGCACACACCCATCGCGGTGAGGTCGCCAATGCCTGGATGATCGCCGCCAACTCACTCCTCGACACCGAGGACGTGGTCTTCGCGGCGCTCCCGCTGTTCCACGTCAACGCCTTGGTGGTCACCGTGCTCGCGCCCCTGTTCAAAGGGCAAGAGGTGGTGTGGGCCGGCCCGCTCGGGTACCGCGATTTCGCGATGTACGGCGATTTCTGGAAGATTCTCGCGCACTACCGTATTGCCGCCATGAGCGCGGTCCCCACCGTGTACGCGGTGCTCGCCAACTGCCCGCTGGACGCCGACATCAGTACCCTCCGCTACGCGATGGTCGGCGCCTCACCACTCCCGCCGGCGGTCCGTGACAACTTCGAGCGCCATACCGGAGTCACGCTCGTGGAAGGGTACGGACTCACCGAGGCGACATGCGCGACCGCGCGGAGCTTTCCTGACCTGCCGCGGGCCGGCGCCGTCGGGCAGCGGATGCCTTACCAGCAGGTGAAAGTGGTCCGCATCGGTGACGACGGTTCGCATGAAGACCTGCCTACCGGTGCCACCGGCGTGCTGTGCGTCAGCGGCCCGACGGTGTTCGCCGGATATGTCATCGACCGCGCCGAAGACGGGCATGTGCTCGACAGTCTCGGCAGTGTGGCGGACGGTTGGCTCGAGACCGGTGATCTGGCGCATATCGACAGCGACGGATTCATCCATCTGCACGGGCGCGCGAAGGACCTGATCATCCGCGGGGGACACAATATCGATCCGGCAACTATCGAGGACGCGCTGCTGTCGCATCCCATGGTCACCGCGGCAAGCGCGGTAGGACGACCTGATCCGCATTCCGGTGAGGTGCCGATCGCGTACGTGGTCCTCAACTCTGGTGCCACTACCACCGAATCCGAACTCCTGGAGTGGGCGGCCGAGCGCGTTCCCGAACCCGCCGCTGCGCCGAAAGCGGTCCTCGTACTCGCCGCGCTGCCGGTCACCGACGTCGGAAAGCCCTACAAGCTCGGACTGCGAGCCGACGCCACGCAACGCGCGGTGGCTGACGCCGTCGCCCACATCGACGGCGTACACGAGGTCAGCGCGGCGATCACCGATGGCGAGGTCGCCGTGACCATCGAAACCGATAGCGATACCGATCACGCTGCTATCGAGACGGCGTTGAATTCGTTCGTCCTGAACTGGAAGGCGGTCAGCCGGGCATGAGCATTGCGACAATCGCGCTGACGGTGGTGCTGACTGCGCTTTTCACAGTGTTCGGCGCCATGAAACTCGCTGCTACGAAACAGATGCGGGACCGTGCCGCCCACGTCGGGATGTCGGTGGCCACCTATCGGGTGATCGGTGCGTTCGAAGTCGCCGGTGCGGCCGGGCTGGTGATCGGGACCGTCTGGTGGCCGGTGGGGTTGGCCGCAGGTATCGGCTTCATTCTGTTGATGGTCGGCGCTATCGCAACGCATGTGCGAGTACGCGACCGGATCGCCGAGGCGACCCCGGCGATCGTGACGTTCCTTCTCGCCGTTGGCTACGCCACCCTAGTGCTGACAGTGGATCGATGAACATCCACGACGCGCCGGTGATCATCGTAGGTGCCGGACCCACCGGACTGACCACCGCGATCCTGCTCTCCCAGTATGGAATCGAGTGTCAGGTTCTGGAGCGATGGGAATCCGCCTACCCGCGGCCACGCGCGGTGCACCTCGACGGTGAGACTCGTCGGATCCTCGCGCGTTTGGGCATCGACGACCAGTTCGCCGCGATCTCCCGGCCCGCGCTGGGGCTCCGGCTGCTCGACCGGGAGATGCGGGTGCTGGCGCAATTCGACCGCGACCTCGACGGCGGTCGAAGCGGCTATCCAGAAGCCAATTTGTTCGATCAGCCGCTTCTCGAGGACATTCTGTGGGCGGCCGTCGCTCAGCGGCCCGGCATCACCCTTCGCGGTGACACCGAGGTCACCGCGGTCACCGCTGACGGTGACGGCGTGCGAGTCGACTTCATCGATCGCAGGTCTGGGGCGAAGGGATCAGCGACCGGGTCACACGCGCTCGGTTGCGACGGCGCCAACAGCCTGGTTCGTGCCGGAATCGGCAGCGTGATGAAGGACCTCGGATTCGAGCAGACCTGGCTGGTTGTCGATGTCGCCACCAACGCTGAACTCGGCGAATGGGAAGGCGTACATCAGATTTGCGACCCGGTTCGCGCCGCGACCTACATGCGGATCGGGGCGACTCGCTACCGCTGGGAGTTCCGCCTGCGACCTGGGGAGTCGGGTTCCGATTACCCGGACATCGCCGCGATCTACCCTCTGATCGCGCCGTGGACCAGACAAATCCCGATCGAGGAGCTGGAGCTGATTCGTGCCGCTGAGTACGCCTCGCGGGCAAGTGTCGCCGACCGCTGGCGCGACGGTCGAATATTCCTGCTCGGCGATGCCGCGCACCTCACTCCGCCGTTCATCGGCCAAGGTCTGGGCGCGGGCCTGCGTGATGCGGCCAACTTGGCCTGGAAACTCGCCGGCGTTCTCGCCGGCGCCCTGCCGACCAGTGTGCTCGATACCTACGAGGCCGAGCGAAAGCCACATGCATTGAGCCTGATCAGGCTCGCGAAGTTCACCGGCACCGCGATGACCGACGGGGGCGAGGTCGGCAACCTGTTGCGCCGTCTGATCGCACCGCACCTGCACCGCATTCCTGGGTTCCGTCAGCTGGTGACCGGAGGCGAAACACCACGGCTGCGCCGAACAGAGCTGATCGCGCCCGGCCGGCTCGGCAGCTGCCTGAACGGATCGCTGGTGCCCAATGCCCGCGTGGATTCGGACATTCGCTACGACGCCCTTGTCGACGGACGCTATGCGATCGTCACAGTCACCGAACCGAGTCCGGCCGAACTGGCCGCGATCGAACGACTCGGCAGCGTCGCTATCACCGTTGCGCCGGACAGCGAACTGGCGAGGTGGTTGCGATCAGGGCACGCGGATGCCGCGCTGATCCGCCCCGACGGCATCGTCCAACAGGCCGGTCGAAGCCTCTCAGATCTACGAGCTGTTTTACCCCACTTCGATATTCGTACTCCCCCGCCACCCGTCAACGATGGCGCCGAGACAGAGCACAGGAGCTTCGATGCCCAAGCGCGCTGATGTTCCGGTATATCAGCCGGACCTCTACTCCCAGGCGGCCATCCGCGATACCTACCCCCATTACGCTCGGCTGCGAGAGCTCGGCCCCGTCGTGTGGCTTGCCAAGCAACGCGTCTACGCGCTTCCGCGCTACGCGGAGTGCAAGCAGGTCCTTCGCGACGACGAAGCATTCGTGTCCGGCGAAGGTGTGGGGCTGAACCCGATCACCAATCAGCTGTCCCGTGGAACCACGCTCAACAGCGACGGCGACGAGCATTCGCGGCGCCGTGCATTGCTGTCGCACCGGCTGAGCCCACGTGCACTGCGGTCGATGCGCGACACCGTCGATCGACAAGCCATAGCCGTTGTCGAGGACGCCGTCGCGCGCGAGGATATCGATGGTGTCGACCTGGCCACCGCGCTGCCGATGTCGGTCGTGCCCGACCTCATCGGGTGGCCCGACCACGGCCGCGAGCATCTGCTCCGATGGGCCGGAGCCACCTTCAATGCCCTCGGCCCGCTGAACGCGCGGTCGGTACAAGCGGCGCCCTCCGGGGTGGAAATGATGCGCTTCGCCCGGCGTATCGCCCGGGACCGCGATATCAAGCCCGGCGGCGCGGGTCACGACGTGCTGCAAGCCGCCGACGAAGGCAAACTCGAGCACGCGGAGTGCCCGGGGCTGATGATTGACTACCTGGCGCCGTCGCTGGACACCACGATCGGTGCCATCTCCGCATCGCTGTACCTGTTCGCCACCTATCCGGACCAGTGGGAGCTGCTGAAAGCCGATCCCGGTCTGATCCCGAACGCCGTCAACGAGGCTGTCCGCCTCGAGTCACCCATTCGAGCGTTCTCTCGCAAGGTCAGCCGGGACACCGAGGTCGCCGGAACCGCGCTCCGGTCCGGCTCCCGGGTTCTGGTGATGTACGGGTCCGCCAACCGGGACCCCCTGGAATGGGATGCCCCGGATACCTTTGATATTCGTCGTGACGCCTCGCACCAACTCGGCTTCGGCCACGGCACCCACGGCTGCGCCGGTCAAGGTCTGGCCCGCCTGGAAGCCCAGGCCATGCTGCGCGCCCTGGTCGACCGGGTCGACCGCATCGAGATCACCGGCCCCACCGAATGGGCCATGAACAACATCATCCACCGCTTCGATCACCTGCCACTCCGGCTGATCCCCGCTTGACAGAAAGGTTCCCCGATGAAGATCTCCGTTGATTACGAGCGCTGCGAGGGCCATGGCCTTTGCGCCGACCAGGCACCTACCGTCTTCGACCTCGACGACGAGGGTGAACTGATCTACCACTACGACGGCGAGGAGGTGCCCGAGGGTCAGGTCGCCATCGCACGGTCCGCCATCAATGCCTGCCCGGTGGCTGCGCTGCGGGAACAGCGGTGAACCAGCCCGGCGCCGCCGTCGTAGTCGGTGACTCCATCGCCGGGGTCACCGCCGCGCGCGAGCTGCGGACCCTTGGCCACACCGGCCGGATATCGCTCGTGGGCGGTGATCCCCACGGCGCGTATTCCCGGCCGCCACTGTCGAAGGCTGTCCTCAAAGACGACTCCACCGACGCGACACTCAGCTATCACCTCGATGATCTCGATGTCGACGTGATCCGTTCGGCAGCAGTCGGCGCGGACCTCGACCAGAAGCTGATCACGACAGCCGGCGGGCAGATCCTCAGCTACGATTCGCTGATCATCGCGACCGGCGCGGACGCCCGCCGGCTCGCCCGGCCGGACCAGGACGGTGAGCTCGTTCTGCGAACGCTCGATGACGCATGCAGGCTGAGGTCGCGGCTGGACACCGCGACATCGGCAATCGTCATCGGCGCTGGGTTCCTCGGCATGGAGGTTGCCAGCGCGTGCGTCGCCCGGGATATCCCGGTCACCGTGGTCGACGTCGACAACCCGCTCGAGCGGATCCTTGGGTCGTTCCTGTCGGAACTGATCTCTGAACGCGCCCGGCGAAACGGCGTGCGGCTCATCCGAACACCGACATTCGTTTCCCTCGTCGGAAGTCCGGTCCAGGGCATCGCCCTGCCAGACGGCAGTGAACTGCCGGCCGACCTCGTAGTGAGTTGCGTGGGAGAAACACCCAATACGGCATGGCTGCACGGCACCGGCCTGGCTGATCACATCGGTATCGGTATCGATCACACCTGCGCCACTGCCGTTCCGGACGTGTACGCGGCGGGCGACGTGGCTTACCTGCGAACGGCGGGCCGCCGGTCCGCGTTCTGGTCGAACGCGGTCGCTCAGGGCAAGGTCGCTGCCGCCTCAGTGCTCGGCCACTCACCGACGTCGCCACCCAGCGACGACTACTTCTGGAGCGAGATTCTCGGCGTGAGCATCAAGGTCGTCGGACCGCTGCCATTGACCGGCACACCGACTCACATCGAGGGTGACCCGGCCGCTGGGTCCGCCCTTCTGAGATGGGACCGCGCCGGCGAGAACACCGCGATCGTCGCGTACGGCGTGCGCAAGCCGGTCACCAAGCTGCGCGCGATGGCCGCATCGCTGGCTCACTGAATCACCCGGCTTGCGGGCGCGTCGTCCATCGCCGCTGTAGGGATGACCAGGCGTACGGCTGGCCCGGTGCGTCGTCGACGACGGCTGACCACTACGCCGAGCCGCCGAACACTTCCAAGTCTCACGCACCACCGCGAAACGGTCGGCCGGTGTGGATCGGACTGTTCGGTGCCGAGCGCACGCCCGTCACGATCGAGGAGTGCGTTGCCGCTGTCGTCCGGGATGCCAGTCGCCTGCACCGGTCCCGCCGGTGTGCGGCCGACCGGGCCACCCAGCGCGGCAGGCTCGGGTTCACCGATCCGGCCTGCTCGGGAGAGACCCGCACCGACGCTAAGTCGTTGTAGGCCCGAGCTTTCTGGTCGGTCTCACCGCGCCGCTGCATGCATCCGGTGCAGGCGAGTTGTCCGGTGTCGATGGAGGTGCCAGGGGACGATCATCTGGTCGGCGGCTGCGTCGCCGATGGGCTCCTGCTGCGGAATTTCGCGGGCGCGGTAGCGCGGCTGCTCGTCTCGTCCGGTACGGCCGCAGCCGGTGATCAGCATTGTGCCCGCGGAAAGCGCGACGAGAGCGGTGCGAGTCTCGATGCTTCGACGGGAACCATGCGTACGCATCACAACCCCTTCCGACGGACTGCTCGAGTGTTCAACGCGGGGAGGTTTGGGTTCGGGGTGCGCGGAGCAGGGCGCCGAGGGCGGCGGCCGCGACGACGGCCGCCACGACGATCAGCGAGGCCGACAAGCCGTCGATGAAGGCTGAGCGGACGGCTGCCGCCAAGGGCTCGCCTCGCGGACCCAGTTGTGAGGCGGCCTGTAGCCCTGCGGCGGCGGAGGATTCGACCGCGTGCGCGGCTGCGGGTGGCAGTTGATCCAGCGCGGGCAGTGACGATGTGTAATGGCTCGAGGACACCGAGCCCATGAGGGCGATGCCGATCGCCGCGCCGACCTCCCGGGTGGCGTCGTTCATGGCGGATGCGACGCCTTGCTGATCGGCGCGCAGTGATCCGACGATGACCGAGGTGCCCACGGCGCTGGTCACGCCCACACCGAGACCGGCGAGCACGAGGCCACCGAGAAAGGGCAGGTAGCCGGAGTCCACGTGCAGCAACGACAGCGCGTAGATGCCGGCGGCGAGTAGCAACAGGCCTCCGCTCATGACCGCTTTGATCCCCATCCGCTCGGTCAGCCGGGGAGTCAGCACACTGACCGGCATGACCACCACCGCGATGGGGACCAGCGCGATCGCGCTCTTCAAGGCGCTGTAGCCGAGGATCAACTGCAGATATTGCAGCCCGACGAAGAAGAAGCCGAATATGGCGAGGAACTGGACGAGAACGGTGATTGCGCCGGCGCGAAACCCGGGAATGCCGAACAGGCGCGGATCGAGCAGCGCGTGCTTGTTGCGGAACCCGAGTACGGCGTACAGCGCTAGCGCCGCTGCGGAAACAGCGAAGCTTCCCACGACCCGAGCGCTGGTCCATCCGGCTTCGCTGCCTTCGATGATGCCGTAGACGAGCGCGCCGATCGCGACGGCGCTCGTGTACGCGCCGAGGTGGTCGAGTGGGTGGCCTTCCTCGTCGCGGGTGTTGGGCGCCAGGAGCAATGCCAGCAGCCCACCGACCACCGCCATGATCGCGCTGGCCACGAAGATCGAAGGCCAACTCCATACTTCGAGCAACAACCCGGCGGCGAGCATGCCGAGGATCGCGCCCGCTGCAGCGAATCCGGACCAGATCGCGACGCCGTGGTTGCGGCGTTCGGCTGGAAACGCCGCGGTGATGGTCGACAGCGTGCCCGGCATGATCATCGCGGCGCCGATGCCCATGACCGCGCGCCAGGCGATCAGGGTGGTCGTCGAATCGGCGAACGCGGCGGCAGCCGAACCGATCGCGAAGACCACGGTGCCGCCGATCAGGACGTCGCGTCGGCCGAACTTGTCACCGAGCGCACCGATCGGCAATACCAGCGCGGCCAGCGCGACCGTGTACGCGTCCGCGATCCAGGTCAGCGATGTGGTCGAGGCCGACAGATCCACCGCGAGCTCCGGCATGGCCAGATTGAGCGCCGATACCGACGCGACCACGAGCACCAGGCAGGCGCACATTGCCGTCAGGATGCCGCTGGTACCCGCGCGCGCGGCCAGAACCTCGGCCGCTGGGCTCGGACCACCAGGCGCACTCGCCATGGTTTCGTCCACGTCTCCTCCTCGATCTCCGATTTCACGCTGCTGCCGAGCTCAATCGGAAGCGCCAACATGACCCCACAATGAATATATCGTCACTTATGACAGATGGATCAGTCAAGCATAGTAGCGGTGGGTATTGCGGATGCCGGAAGCATGAGGAGTTCGTCAGGACTGAACCAAGTTATGCTTATCGACGATGTGTCATGAAAGGGGCTGGCAGGGTCGAGCACACGGGAACCCAACCGGCTGGAGCGTCGCAAAAGGCGCACCCGGGCCGCGCTTGTCAAGGCGGCGCAGTCATTCCTCGCGGCGGGCAAGCCGACTGTGCTCATCCTGGAGATCACGCAGGCCGCCGATGTCGGAATGGGTTCGTTCTACAATCACTTCCAGACACGCGAAGAGCTGTTCCAGGTCGCCGTGGAGGAGGCGCTCGATCTGCACGGCGCCGCACTGGATGCGTTGTGTGAACAACTCGACGATTCGGCCCAGATCTTCGCCCAGAGCTTCCGTCTCACCGGGCGCCTGCACCGACGCAATCCCACCCTCAGCAAGGTCCTGCTCAATAATGGCCTGCAAATGGCCCGCTCGGACAAAGGCTTGGCCCCACGCGCCCGCCGTGATGTCGAGGACGCGGTCCGCGCCGGCCGATTCGAGGTCGCAGACCCCGAACTGGCCATGACCATCGTGGCAGGTGCCGCCATCTGTCTCGGCCAGCTGCTCCATGAGCAACCCGAGCGCGACGACGGGCAGGCGACCGACCAGGTCACCGCGGATCTGCTGCGAATGCTGGGACTCTGGTTCGAGGATGCCGACGAAGTCTGCGGCCGTCCCCTTCCCTCCCTCGACACACTCCCCGCGCTGACACCGTAGCGGCTTCGCCAGGCGACCTCCGCCGGAGGGGGCGCTGTGTGAGTCGCGGCAACAACGAACACCCGCTCAGGCCCAGCCGCCCGGAGATCGCCCCGATGGCCGGATCGTCAACTCAAGTGCCACGGCCTCCACTCCGCGCAGCGAGGACGCGCTGCCGTGCAGTAGAAGCACGGTCGATGTTCCGGTGCGCTTGTAGTGCACCTTTATGCCGTCCACCACGACGAATTTCGAGGCGGGCTGGATGTCGCCGTCGAGTTGGTCGCCCATATCGGTTACAGAGTGTCCGATATTCTTGTAGGTGTCAAGGACTGATGCGCAGGCCGCTTGACACCGCGGTGAAATATCGGACACACTGTATCCGTATTGTTCGCATGATCGCATGACCTTCGAACGTGAAGGATGGTTCGCCCTTCGCCGGTCGCCGATCTGTGTCGGCCCGTGGCGCGAGCCCCTTGTCGAGCCACGATGGGGGCGTATCGGTGTATGCGCCGGCCGCATGCCCTTACGGCCTGTCCGCTGATTTGCCCTCACGGGTGACGGGAGAAACGAACGAGCCGCACACTGTTGCGCGGTGCGAAGGTGATCACCATGGCGCCGGATCGTCCCGACGTCGAAGACGTCGACATCCTCGTCGACGGCGACCGGATCATCGAGATCGGTGATCGGCTCGACCCCCGGGGTGCTGACGTCGCCGAGTTCGCGGGCCGGATCATCATTCCCGGGCTTGTCAACGCTCATCTGCACTCGTGGCAGACGGCGATGCGTTTCGCGGGCGCGGACTGGTCACTTCCGGAATATCTTGTCCACGCTCACGGAGTTGCTGCGCGACACTATCGCCCGCAGGACATCCATATCGGGACGTTCGCCGGGGCCCTCAACCAAATCGACGGTGGTGTGACAACCATCGGCGATTGGTCCCACAATTGCGTGACACCGGACCACGCGGACGCGGCGATCGACGCGTTGAAGCAGGTCGGCATCCGGGCGGTGTTGCTGCATGGCACTCCGCACGGTCTGCGCGATCGGGTGCACGACACCCGGGAGATCGACCGCCTGCTCGGCGGAGCGATCGCCACGAGCGAGTTGCTCTCACTGGGGATGGCCGTGGCTGG